>JBBUAI010000025.1:0-5142 GCA_038058745.1 Patescibacteria group bacterium | reverse complement strand
GTATATTTGCAATCAATTAACAGAAGAAAAGTCTCAAATGTGCTGGACTAGTACAGCGCACTTGACACCCTTGCGGGAGAATGATAAAAATAGGGAAATATGAATGAAAAACTGAACATAAGCTTTAAGCCGAAGGAAGCCACTAAGCGCCTTTTGTCTGTTTTGACCAAGCGCGGACAGGATATCATCGTCTCCCGCTACGGACTTGGGGCAAAGGCGCAGAAACTAACGCTCGATGCCATAGGCAAGAAGTATAACATCACTCGCGAGCGCGTCAGGCAAATCGAAAATCATTCTCTTATCACTATCAGGAAGTCGAAGGCGTACAAAGAAAGCGAGTCGGTCTTTACCGAGCTTAAGACCCTGCTTTTGAACCTCGGGGGCATTGTTTCCGAGAAGGACCTTCTCAATTATTTAAGCAAGGACCAGGGAACCCAGAATCACTTTCATTTCCTCATGGTTATCGGGGAAGATTTCAAGCGGGAGAAAGAGGACGAAGAATTCAAGCACCGCTGGCACGCCGACCCGGAACTTTCGGAGAAAATTCAAGGCGCCTTACGCAAGCTTTATGCTAAACTTTCCGATGATGAATTAGTTGTTGAGGGCGATTTGATAAACTCCTTTCTCGAAGAAGTGAAGGATTTGAATGAGAAGTACAAAAACGAGGAAGTCATCAAGCGCTGGCTCTCAATCTCGCACAAAATCGGCAAAAATCCGCTTGGAGAATGGGGGCGCGCCTCAAGCCCTAACGTCAATGCCAAGGGTATGCGCGATTACGCTTTTCTCGTTATCAGGAAGCACGGCTCCCCCATCCATTTCAAAGAAGTGGCCAAGGCCATCACCCAATATTTCAACAAGAAGGCGCATGTTGCCACCACTCATAACGAATTAATCAAAGACAAGCGTTTCGTACTCGTCGGCCGCGGTCTCTACGCCCTTTCCGAATGGGGTTATATGTCCGGCGTGGTCAAGGATGTCATCAGGAAAATTCTGGAGAAAGAAGGCCCGCTCTCCCGCGAGAAAATTGTGGAAAAGGTCCTCAAGGAGCGCTATGTCAAGGAAAATACCATCCTGGTAAACCTGCAAAATTCAAAATATTTCAAGAAGGATAAAGACAACCGCTATCATAACGTGTAAAATAGGGTAATGGTCGGAGATTTATTTGCTCTATTTAACAACGAGGTATTTACGAAAGCCATCGAGATCTTCCTCCGCGCTTGGCCGGTATGGGTGCCACTCGTGCTTTTGAATATCGCGTGGAACTCCTGGTTGAGCTATGTCAGGCGTTTTTGGGTAAATAAGCAAGGAAGCGTGCTTCTGGAAATACGCTTGCCGAAGGAAGTGGCTAAATCACCAGCGGCTATGGAGCTCGTGCTCCAAGGTATTTGGGAGAACGCCAATATTTCTACTCCCGCAGACGCCTTTTGGGAGGGCAAGCTCCGCGAATGGTTCTCGCTCGAAATTGTTTCAATCGGTGGGCAGGTGAAATTCTTTATCTGGGCTTTCCCGCGGTGGAAAAAAATAATTGAATCTCGCATCTACGCCCAATATCCGGAAGCGGAAGTCTTCGAGGTCAAGGACTATGCGCTCGATCTTAACTACGATCCGGAGAAAGTGAACGTCTGGGGCGTCAATACTGCGCTCGTCAAACCGGACGCCTATCCCATCAAGACTTATATCGAATACGAGCTGGACAAGAAAGCGGGAGATGAAGAAGAGCAGGCGAAAATTGTCGACCCCATCACGCCGGTAATCGAATATTTGGGTACCTTGAAGCCGGGAGAAATCGCCGGTGTCCAGATTCTCATTCGCGCCCACGCTAAAGAGAATTATCTCTACGGTCGTCTGGTCACCAAACCGGACTGGCGTGGTGGCATCAAGAAGGAGATAGAAAAGATGGTCAAGGAAGAGTCTTTGGTTAAGCCGAAAGAGGGTGAGACTCAGAGCTTTACTTTCCTTAATCTCACTAAAGCTCAAACTGATACGATAGCCGCCATTCAGAGAAACGCCGGTAAGCTCGCCTTCGATACCATGATCCGTCTTATGTACACAGCTCCCAAAGAAGAGTTCGAGAAGACCCGCGGCATCGGCCTTATCGGTTCGATGCGCCAGTTCGGCTCCGGGAATTTGAACGGCATCAAGCCCACTTTCCCATTCGGCTTTACTCACGCTTGGCAGGACTTTAATGGCATTAGGAAAAGAGAGCGACTCCGAACCTTGATCGATGCGTACAAACGCCGTGCCTTCTTCGGCCCGAAACATTATCACTTGTTCGGGGAGCCATACATTCTTACTGTGGAAGAAGTGGCCACTCTTTTCCACTTGCCCGGCTCTGTGGCCACCACGCCGACCCTTACTCGCGCCCCGTCGAAGAAGGCCGAAGCGCCAGCAAACCTGCCAATATAGTTTTCATGACTCCGACTTTAGAAACCGAGAAGAGAATTTATCTTTTCTTATTGGGAATTGGTTTATTCGCTGTCTTAGCTTGGACAATGGCGCCTCCCAGGGCCTTCCCGAGGAACTCCATTGTCACTGTCCCCGAAGGTTTCGGCCTCTACACTTTGTCGCAGAAACTCAAAGAGGAAAACGTGATACACTCGCCGTTCTGGTTCAGGGCGGCTTCCATTATGCTCGGTGGCGAACGCCGCATGAAGGCGGGAGATTATTATTTCTCCAAGCCGCAAAATCCGCTTTTCATCGCCTGGCGGGTAGTTTCTGGCAAGCACCAGATTGAGACGGTAAAAGTCACCATTCCCGAGGGCTTTACGGTCAAATCAATATCGGCGCTTTTTGATGAAAGATTTCTGTTTTTCGACAATACTCTTTTCGAAAGAATTGCGCCGGAAGGGTATCTTTTCCCGGACACTTATTTCATGCCGATAACTTCCACGGCCTCTTCCACCACCAAACAACTCTCCGACAACTTCATCAAGAAAATATTTCCAGTCATGCCGGAAGTCGAGCTCTCCGGCAAGTTACTCGAAGAAATCATCACCATGGCCTCGCTTCTAGAAGCGGAAGTAAAGACTAAAGAAGAACGGGAGATTGCCTCAGGCATACTCTGGAAACGTCTTAAAATGGGTATGCCTTTGCAGGTAGATTCAGAAAGAGGTACTTACGAGTCGCAGGGACTGCCAGAAAAACCTATAAATAATCCAGGATTAATTTCTATTGTAGCCGCCATTCATCCCACCACTACTCCATATCTATATTTCTTGACAGATAAAGAAGGGAAAATGCATACTGCTCGTACTTTTGATGAACACCAAACAAATATCGCCAAATATCCCCGCTAAATCAAAAGTATTTGTCGGATTATCGGGCGGAGTGGATTCCGCCGTTTCGGCGGCGCTTCTTAAATCACAGGGCTTTAAGGTTGTCGGGGTATTCATCAAGGCCTGGCAGCCGGAGTGGCTCCCATGCACATGGAGAGAGGAGCGGCGCGACGCCATGAAAGCGTGCCTTACTTTAGGTATCCCGTTTCTATTTTTCGATTTTGAGAAAGAATATAAGCAAGGAGTGGTGGACAGGATGCTTCTAGAGTACAAAGCAGGCAGGACGCCGAACCCAGATGTCCTTTGCAATAAAGAAATTAAATTCGGTATCTTCTGGCAGAGGGCGAAGGCGCTCGGTGCTGATTATATTGCCACAGGGCATTATCTCTCTGGCGAGAAGGATCAGAGTTATTTCTTATGGACTCTCACTAGAGATGATTTTTCCCACACACTTTTCCCAGTCGGGTATATGGAAAAATCAGAAGTGAGGAAATTAGCGAAGAAATACAATTTATCGGTAGCAGAGAAAAAGGACAGCCAAGGGATTTGTTTCCTTGGCGATGTCAGTATGGGGGAATTTCTTTCGCATTATATTAAGGATTCGCCAGGCAGAATATTTAATACAGAAGGCGAGGTGATAGGAAAGCACAAAGGATTAATTTATTACACCATAGGCAAGCGGCACGGCTTTGATGTAAATAAGAAACTTCCAGAAAGCGGGCCATTCTACATTGTGGCTAAGGATATTAAGACCAATTCTCTATTAGTTTCAGATAAAGAATCGGAAATCCTGGAATTCTCTCCCACAAAAATTAAGCTCAAAGATATTAATTGGATTCGGGAACCGAGAGAAGAAGTCATAGCCCAAATCCGTTACCGCGGAGAAAAAATGCCGGTAAAAGTTTCAAACGATATCGTAGAGTTTGGAAATCCTGTCCAAGGCCTCTCCCTCGGTCAATCAATCGTTTTCTATTCATCCGCCGAAGCCTCGGCGAAGGAGGGCGACATTTGCCTCGGCGGCGCCGTGATGGATAAGGTTGTCGCGCTCTAGTATAATTAAAGTATGACAAAGGCGGCGAAAACAAAACTTCCCCGGAAAGTTTCTTTGAACACGGATGAAATAAGCATTGTCAAGGCGAACGGCAAGCACGAATCGTTCGACTCAGAGAAACTGCGCTTCTCTCTAATACATTCGGGCGCCTCCGCGGAAGCGGCTGAAGAGGTCTTAACCCACATTCTGCCAGAGCTTAGGAGCGGCATGACTACTACCGAAATCTACCACCACGCCTTCTCCATCTTGAGCAAAATCAGCAAGCCCGCAGCCAGAAGCTACTCTCTCCGTCGGGCGGTAATGGCGCTCGGGCCGTCCGGATTTCCTTTCGAGGATTTCGTGGCGGAAATTCTCAAGACCAAGGGCTTCGAATGCCTTGCCCGCCAGACGGTCTTGGGCGGTTGTGTGCCGCATGAAGTTGATGTCGTCGCCTGGAATAAGAAAAAATTAATCATGGTCGAGGCCAAGTTCCATAATGAGCTCGGCATTAAATCGGACTTGAAGGTGGTTCTCTACGTCAAAGCCCGTTTCGACGACCTTAAGGAAAACGTCTTCAGCTACGGCGGCAAAGACCGGCCTGTTACCGAGAGCTGGCTCATCACAAACACCAAATTTTCCTCGACCGCCATACATTAAGGAATCTGCAAAAATATGACGCTTATCGGCTGGAATTATCCGGAAAAAGGCAGTCTCCAGGATATGATAGAAGAAGAGGGTCTCCATCCCATTACCTGCCTGAACACTCTTTCGGCCGCTCACAAAAAAGCGCTTCTCTCGAGCGGAGTGGTGCTTTGCTCCAGTGTTGCGGAAAATCCG
>JBBUAI010000024.1:0-21952 GCA_038058745.1 Patescibacteria group bacterium | reverse complement strand
TCGGCGTGCCGTCAGCCATATAAGGCATATCTTCAGCGGGAAGGATTCTCGAAATAACCCCCTTATTGCCGTGGCGGCCAGCCAGCTTGTCTCCGACAGAGACGTTTCGGAGCTGGGCCACCTGGATATGAATTTGCTTCAAGATACCGGATTCGAGCTTGTCACCCTTCTCCCGGGAGAAGACTTGTACCGATATAACTCGGCCCCGCTTGCCTCCTTCCATGCGTTTCGAAGTATCTTTGACATCGCGGGCTTTTTCGCCGAATAGAGAGCGTAACAGACGTTCCTCCGGAGTAAGCTGCGATTCGCCCTTCGGAGTAATCTTACCCACAAGAATATCGCCTGAGCGGACTTCCGCCCCAACACGGATGATGCCGTCCTCTGCCAGATTCTTTAATTTTGATTCGCCGACGTTCGGAATATCGCAAGTGGTCATCTCGGGGCCAAGCTTGGTGTCGCGGACGTTGATGGTAAATTCTTCAATATGGATGGAGGTAAACTTGCTCTTCTCCACCAAGCGCTCCGAAATGATGATGGCATCTTCGTAGTTAGCGCCCGACCACGACATGAATGCGACTAAAACATTTTGCCCTATAGCCATCTCGCCTCCGGCCGAAGAAGAGGTGTCGGCAAGCACCGTACCTTTCTTCACCTTCTCACCGAGTTCGACCGAGGGACGCTGGTGAAAGGCGGTAAAGCCATTGGTCATTGAGAAATTTACCAATGGGAACTTGTGTTCCTTGCCTTTGCTATCTTTGACACTGACTGATTTCGCATCTACCCCGGAGACCACTCCATCGACACTTGAGAAGATAATGCGGCCGGTGTCGCGTATGGCCACATCCTCTATGCCGGTCGAAACTAAAGGCACTTCCGGCATAATGCAAGGTGTTGCCTGCTTCTGCATGTTCGAACCCATAAGCGCGCGGTTGGCATCGTCATGGTTAAGAAACGGGATCATTGAGGTGGCTATGGAGAAGGCCTGGTTAGTGGCGACATCCAAAAAGTGAACCTGGCTTTTCGGCACAGTCATGGGAGTACCCTTGTGTCTAACTTCTACCACATCCGGCACGAGCATGTCATTCTCCACCGGTGTTGCGGCATGAGCGATATTGAAATTCTCTTCTTCCAAAGCGTTGAGATACTTGATTTCCCCGGTCATTTTACCATCCAAGACCGTCGCATAAGGAGTCTCAATCATGCCAAAATCATTGACCCTGGCGTAGGAAGCGAGGCGGAGAATGAGGCCGATGTTCGGGCCTTCTGGGGTTTGAATCGGGCAAAGGCGTCCGTAATGTGAAGGATGCACGTCGCGAACTTCGTAGCCGGCGCGAGCGCGATTAAGACCGCCCGGACCAAGCGCGGAGACAGTGCGCAGATGTTCGAGTTCTTCCAAAGCATTGGTCTGTTGCATGAACTGCGACAGCTGATTGGTAGTGAAGAATTCCTTCATCCTGGCTTGCAAGGGCTTCGGCGAGATAAATTGGACAGGAAGCGTTACATCGGTATCGATAGTCGACATCCTGTTCTGGATATTTCTCTTTATCTGGGCCATGCCGACACGGATTTTCTGCTGGAAAAGTTCGCCGACGAAACGCACGCGGCGGGAGCCCAGGTGGTCAATATCATCCTCCATAGAGCCCGGAGTGGAGTTGAGATGAATGATATGAGAGATAATCAAGACGAAATCGTTGAGAGAAAGGGTGCGGCGCTCGATTTCCTTCGCGGAGTCCTTCCCGCCGAAGCGGTTATTGAAGCGGAACCGGCCGACGCGCGAGAGGTCGTAGCGCTCCTTATCGAAGATGAAATGTATGAACTCGCGGGCGTTATCGGAGGAGGCCAAATCGCCGTCGCGCAGACGGCGGTGTATCTCGATAGCCGCTTCATCAATGGTGGTGGTATGGTCCTTGGCTAGAGTCTTCTCCAGGTAATGCTTGGCTTGAGGTACACCATTAAAGAGCGCTAATATTTTGTCGTTTGAGACTATGCCGAAGGCACGCAGAAGAATGGTGACCGGGAACTTCCTCTTGCGGTCGATTCTTACGTAGATAGTGCCGTCGAAGTCGGTCTCAAGCTCTATCCAGGCGCCTCTTCCGGGAATAATTTTGGCACCGAAAGTCTTTTTGCCCTTCAGTTCCTGGGCGGTAAAGGAGACGCCCGTCGAGCGGGCAAGCTGCGGTACGACTACGCGTTCGATGCCGGAGATGATGAAGGTGCCGTGGGAAGTCATGAGCGGCATGTCGGCCATGAAGATTTCCTGTTCTTTGTCCGTCTTCATAATCAAATTCTTTAGGCGGACGCGCACTTTCAAAGGCGCCTCGTAAGAAAGTTTCCTCTCCTTGGCGGTGTATTCGTCGAACTTAGGTTCGGCTAGCTCGAAGGAGACAAAATCGAGCTGGAATTTCCTCTCCGAGAAATCCTTGATGGACGAAAATTCATCGAAGACTTCTTTGAGCCCCTTTTCGATGAGCCACTTGAAGGAATTGACTTGCGAGACTACCAGGTTGGGAGTCTTGGTCAGGGGCAACCTGTAGCGGCCGAAATATTTCTTCTCACGAACTGTTTTAGTATCCATTTAAAAGCAAAAAAATTCCAAACACGCCTTTTTGGACGATATTGGAGAAAAAATTATTAATTTGTAGTAAAACGCGACCTTTGCCGTAACTCAATCGTTGTTTGCCATCCTATCTTACCCACTATTTCTTGTCAACCCCCTTCGGGTGTCGCTTCAGGTTCACTCGGTCTCTATGTGAGCAAGCTATGAAAACTCCTAGCAGGATTTTTCATTCCACTCGCTGCCTGAAGTCAAGCCCTTATCCCCACTTTTCACAAAGGTTAAACTTTTGTAGGTAATTGAAAGGGCAGCTGGAAGCCGCCCTTTGCTGACCAGTCTGGCCGATCAGCGAACCAAGCTGTAGAGAATCTCCTGACCAGCCCAGAAAGGTTCCACCGTCCAGTCCCCCACCTGATAGATCTGGGGAATCCGGTAAGGCTTCCGAGCTAGGCGCACCTTTCGACTCACTTGAGGATAGCCGAAGATACGCCGAGCGTTCCTGCTGGTGAAGTTCCGAAAGATCTCTTCTCCTCCCAGCTGGTGAAGAAGATGGTCGAGAGCGTGAGCATAAAGCTGAAGCCCGAACGGCGCCGTATAGGCCCCGCAGGCACAGCGGCCAGTCGCTACCTGTTTCTTACTCTTGTCGTGAGGGGCGTCATCGAGCCCAGCGATCACCCACGGGTGATCCTCGGAGACCAGGCGAACAAAGTCGAGTCGGTCCCTTCGCGTTTTGATCGGCGGTTTGCAGGTAGCGCGCGAGTCACCGAAGGTGCTGTCCTCATCCGCAGCCAAATGATGGGCCGTCAGCCCGACAAAGAAGCGCCCACTCTCGGCCATCTCCTTCCAGAATGGAATGCACCGGGCATCGGAACCATGCTCCCAGAACAGTTTCGCCCCCGTATCATTGAGAAACATATCCATAATTGGGAGGAAGCTAAACTCCGCATCTCGATTGTCGAAAACCATCCAGGGATGCTCGGGATGAACATGGACTCTCATTCCCCTCTCGCCACAGTGCTTCACCAGAGGCAAGAGCCGCTGATAGTAGCGACTGCCATTGTGAGACTTGGTGGTGCGATCGAGGGGGTAGATCTTGCCGTCGAAGATGTTGTTCTCGACGCACTCATCGATGGTCTCGAACATCGTCTCTTCGTTGATGAGAACGGTGGGCAAAAGGCCGAGGATATCGCTCCCGTCAACCTTGACCTGGGCACTTTCGTGGTACTCCAGAACTTCGCGCGCTGTCTTGAGTCCCACTTCTGTGTTGGGCTGATAAAGCACATGGTCAGCACCACCCACCAAAGCCAGACTCACCAGAGCCATCACCTGTTGCCTTTCACGTAGATGGCAATGGGTGTTGAACAAGGCGTCAGTCTCGAACACGTATCCAAGCCCTTCTATCATAGACCCTCCAAACTTGGAACTAATCTGGCGTCAGCCTAGCGATAAAGTGGATTAAAAGCAATATTTGATTTAAAAAATTACTTCCGCTATTGTTTTATCAGAAAAGCACACGATCTTAAACGGATTGGAGTAGAAACCATGATTAAGCTGTCTAATGGTCACTCTTTCGAGTACATGACGGCCAGTGGTGCGCTCGGCTTCGATGGTGAAGGCTGGCTCTGGGAGAAGCCGCTAGTGGCTCTCAAGATCATGAAGCCGGAGCTCTTTACTATCGTGCTGCGTACCCTGACGCTCAAGCCACGGCTCTACCCAGTGAGCAATCTTTCCTGGATCCGTCCGTGGACGTGGTTGCCGTGGAGCCCATACTCATGCGTGCGGCTCCTTCCAAACGGCGGCGCCGTCAACAAGGTCGGGCTTTATAATCCTGGCATTGAGCATTGGCAGGAGAAAATTGCGCCCAAGATGCGCTTCCAGACCTTGAGACTCGTTGGCTCGATTTACGGGGAAAGACATGAGCTCGTGGACCTGGCCGAGAGACTCAACTGGTACAACCTGGTGGCACTTGAGATCAATGTCTCGTGCTCGAACACAGGGCGCGCCATGGATGCTGCGAGAGAAGTTGTCGAGAGCGTCCGCGCTGTCAAAGCAGTTTCTCGTCACCCGATCATCATCAAGCTATTGTACGATCAAGACTGCATTGCGATTGCACAAGGTGCCACCGGCTACGCAGAGGCGGTATCGCTCAACAGCGTGCCGTGGAAATATGTCTTCTCGCTCACCACCTCCCCCTTGGATAAGATTGGTAAATCAGGCTCTGGAGGAGGCGGAGTTTCTGGTCCACCTTCTCGACCTCACAATTGGAAAGTTGTAGAGGAGTTGGCAAAGGATGACTCACTGCCAGTGATCGGTCCCAGTGTAATGGATTTCGAGGATTTGGTTGCCCTGCGACAGCTTGGGGCCAAGGCTATAAGCTTCGGCACCATTCACCTTCGCACCCCCTGGAAACCGACCCAAATCGTCGAGAAAGAACTCGCGGTGAGAAGAAGTTTGGTCAGCCTAGTCTCCTCTTAGTTCCCAACAATAACCTGAGCGCCGCGGCGCGCAGGTTATTTCGTTTTATTTTTCTTCCACTCCTCTATTTTGGCTTTATGTCCGGATAAAAGAATTTTCGGTACCACATAGGTCTTGCCTCTGTATTTGAAAACTTCGGGACGGGTATACACTTCCGAAGATGAGATTCTGCGTTCTTCGAGGGAATCGAGATTGCCGAGCACTCCCCGGACCTGCCGGGAGATAACATCTATGAGAAACATGGCCGGAAGTTCTCCCCCCGTAAGCACGAATGGTCCGACTGAAATTTCATCCATCCGGAACACCTTTTTGACACGAGCATCTATTCCTTCATATCTTCCGCACACCAAAATTACATGTTTATATTTTTTGGCAGTTTTCTTTGCATACCCGTTAGTAAATTGCTTTCCTCTCGGACTCAAGAAAATAATTTTCGCATCTTTAGCTTTGCTTTTTGCTTTCTCAATTGCCTTTGCCACAGGCAATGCCTCGAGGACCAGGCCCGGCCCACCACCATATGGCGGCCTGTCCACCCTTTTCCACTTATTTTTCACAAAGTCGCGTGGGTTGTAGAAAGAAACCTTGAGTTTCCGGTCTTCTATGGCGCGTTTCAAAATCGATTCCCCCAGATAGGAATCGAACGCCTTGGGAAACAAAGTAATGACATGGAAATTCATTACTCCAGATTCAAATCGTCGAGAGCTTCGTCGAGGTTTTTTGACGGAGCGACAAAGTTGGAAGCGCGGCGGTCGCGCCACATGCCGCCGGCGGGGCCCGCCGGCTCATTGATTTTCAAGTTGATGCGGGCATTGTTTTTCATGCCTACCACCCGCAGAAGGATGCGGACCGCCTTGGCCGTATTGCCGCTTCGGCCTATCACCTTGCCCATATCTTCAGGATTGACATCGAGAGTCATGAGGACTCCCATCTCATCTACCGTTCTCTTGATTTTCACGTCTTCAGAATGGGAAACCAGCGCTTTTACAACATATTCGAGAAATTGTACGTCGTCTGTCATGTCTTTATTCGTTATCCTTCGACGGGCTCAGGATAACCCTGAGTGGAATCGAAGGGTTAAGGGATAAACTGAATCTACTGTATTGTAGGGCTCCGCCCATATTATAGCATTTTAGCGGCGTATAATTTTGTGCTTGGCGAGAAGCTCTTCTACCGATGAGGTCAGCCCCGCTCCCTGGGAAAGCCAGTACTGGATACGCTCGGCATTGAATTTCTCGGTAGTTTTCCTAGGGTCATAAGAGCCCAATGTTTCCGCGAAGCGGCCGCTCTTGGTCGAGTTCTTCGAATCGGTCAAAACGAGCCTGAAACTTGGCTCGTGTTTGCGTCCTACCCTTTGCAACCTGATTTTTAGCATAAGGCACAGATTATCATAAATCCTTCTCCGCTTCAATAAACTCGTCCAAGTCGCCGTTAAGTACCCTTTCCACATCGCGGACTTCGACATCAGTACGATGGTCTTTGACCATTTTATACGGATGAAGGACATAGGAGCGGATTTGGTTGCCCCATTCTATTTGGGTCGTTTTGGAAATATACATTCCCTTCTCTTTTGCCAACCTTTCTTCTTCTTTTAGCTTATATAATTTGGCCTCTAACATCGCGAGCGCTTTCTCTTTATTCTGGGCCTGGCTTCGTTCGGACTCGACGTGTACTGCGAGATTGGTGGGAAGGTGAACCAGACGCACGGCCGTTTCCCTCTTATTGACATTCTGACCGCCCGGACCGCTTGCTCTTGAAAGCTCCGCTTTCAAGTCTTCCGGAGGAATTTTCACTTCATCCGGCTTTTCAAACTTAGGTATCACTTCAACCATGGAGAATGAGGTGTGCCTTTTTTGAGAAGCGTTGAAAGGCGAGATGCGCACCAGGCGGTGCACGCCTGATTCGTTCTTCAAAGTGCCGTAGACATCCTTTCCATTAATCTCCAGCGTGATATTTCTGTATCCACCGTGGTCGTTTTCATTCTTGTGGAGCACCGAGTAACCCCATTTCCGTTTAGCGAAAAGTTTCAAATACATATCGAGAAGAATCCTTGAGAAGTCCTCGGCATCATCCCCGCCCGCACCGGAGAAGATGGTCATAACTGCGCTACCCCGGTCATACTTCCCTGCCCCTTCGAGCTCGTCTTTAAGACCTTGAAGTTCGCGCACAGTAGCCTGAGCGGTATCGCGGTCAGCCCAAAATTCCGCCGAGCCCATAAGTTCCTCTATTGCGGCAATTTTCTTCTTTAATTCTTCTTCGGAAGCCATGAGCCACCTCAGAGGATCGAACTCTGGACCTCGGCTTTACGAAAGCCGCGCTCTGCCAACTGAGCTAAGGTGGCTCCAGTCGATAACCGCCTTAACGGTGACTATAAGACTTAGAACCACTATCAGTTGTACCATGAGAGTGGTGTTAGAAAAAGCGATAATGATGTAGCGGTAAAAATCTGGAGAACTCATCATGTTTGAAAGAACGCTGGGCACCGAGACAAAAACGGAAAGGAGTAAGGCAAACGCCGCGAATACGAAAGATTCGGCGATAAAAGGGGTTTTAAATTTTCGAATGAGATACACAAGATATACCCCAAACATTATTCTATTTTTCATAGACATTAATTTCATATTATTTTGATAGCAACTTCTTTGAATTGTTTCTTGGCGCGATGGAGGCCTGACTTTACCGCCGAGAGCGAAACTTGCTCAATCTCCGCGATTTCCTGATAACTTCTATCTTCCAGAAAGTATAGAGACAGAAGCCGAGAGAACTTTGTCGGCAAGCGAGCAAGAGTCGAATGCACTAGAGAGAATTCTTCGTTTCCTATAGAATTGTCTGTGCTACCGAATTCATCTACATCTCCAAGTTGTACTTGCTTCTTAGCGAGATACGTATAGCAAGTGTTCGTAAGAATCCTATAAGCCCAGGAACTGAAGCTGGCCCCCTCTTTTTCTTCGAACTTCGGCCCGTTCTTATAAATCTTGAGGAAGGTATCTTGCACCGCGTCTTCTGCTAAGTCGTTTGAATGAAGAATATAACACGCCTTACGCAGGAAGGCGTGTTGGTAGCGATCAACGAGCAATCCGAACATCCAGGGATTCTTTATGGAATCTTTGAGAATTTTAGCGTCTGTTTCTGCATGATGAGCGCTCATTTAGTTAAGGGAACAGGGCGCGCCTCTAGCGAGCCCTTGCAGTTATATTAATATGTTCCCTTCGCTTATTATAACTCTTCCGGAAGGCAGAAGGTTGCGCCTTGAAACATCGTCTTTCGTGTAATATTATTTCGTAACTGTTTACGCGCCAGCATAGCTCAGTTGGTAGAGCACGTCCATGGTAAGGACGAGGTCATCGGTTCGATCCCGATTGCTGGCTCCAGAATTAAACTTTCCGGTTTTTGGCCGAAGTGTTGCGGGTGCCCGAATTGCACGGACGCCTACAGGTTATGAGCCTGTCGAGGTACTACTCCTCCAACCCGCTAAGTTATGCATTATAACGCTTAAAATTGAGAAAAGCAACGTTTTATAATATAGTGTCTCTACGCATTCGTCGGTGTAGTTCAATGGTTAGAACGAGGGACTCATAAGCCCTAGACGGTGGTTCGATTCCACCCATCGACACCCCGAAGTAGAACAAGTTCACTTCGGGGTAGCCCAGAAGTGATTTATAATCTACTTCTGGGCACCCTGGAATGTTCTACGTCTATCTTTTGAAAAGCAAGATCAAACCGGCCCAATTGTATGTGGGCTATTCAGCCAATTTAAAAAATAGAATTAGTGAACACAATAATTTAAAATCTCCCGCGACAAGACCATATGTTCCCATGGAACTGATATTCTATGAAGCTTATAAAGAAAAATCTGATGCCAAAAGAAGAGAAAAATATTTCAAAACAAGTCCAGGTAGAAAATCCCTGAAGTTAATAATTAGAGACAATTTGAGTTCTAAACAAAATTGATAAAACCCATAAAATCTGTTATTTTATATCTCTCTGCGGGTGTAGCTCAGCTGGTTAGAGCGCTTCCCTGTCACGGAAGAGGCCGTGGGTTCAAGTCCCATCACTCGCGCCCCGAAGTAGAACAAGTTCACTTCGGGGCTGCCCAGAAGTGATTTATAATCTACTTCTGGTCGCCCTGAATTAGATGTTCTATGTTTATCTGTTAAAAAGCAAAAATAAGAGAGACCAGCTTTATGTTGGTTATTCAACAGATTTAAAAAGCAGATTTGAAAAACACAATAAGAAACTAGTATCTTCAACTAAACCGTATGCACCTTGGGAATTGATATTTTATGAAGCATACAGGCACAAAGCTGATGCAAAAAGGAGGGAAGAATATTTTAAAACTAGTCCAGGCAGAAAAGCTTTGAGAATAATGCTGCGAAGTTCTCTAACCTGATATACTTTTGATATGAGTATGGGTAAAGAACCAAAGAGCCAACTTTCGGGTCATTATGACCAAGTTTATTCGGAAGATAAGAAAGCATTTGGTCAGGGTATTCCAGAAGATTTTGTAATAAAAGCGGCAGAGTTAATCCCTAAAAATGGAGACGTAATTGAGTTTGGAGCTGGACAAGATAAGCGAATAGAAAATCACCGAGAGAGGTTATCCAGTATTGATTTTATAGGAAATCAAGCACGGATTGGTGACCAAGAAATCATTAATTCTTTCAAAAATAAGTGGCGGTAATGATAATGATATAGTGTATATATGTCACTTTATTTTATTACTGGCAATAAAGGTAAGTTGGCCGAAGTCCAGAGTATTTTAGGTAATACAGAAGCTCTGGATATTGACCTACAAGAGATCCAAAGCCTAGATGCTCACGAGATTATCAGGGCCAAGCTAGAAGAGGCTAAAAAGCACCAACCAGGGGAATTCATAGTAGAGGACACCTCCCTATACTTCGAAGCCTTAAAGGGGCTCCCAGGCCCCTTAATCAAGTGGTTTATGAAGACGATCGGTAATGATGGGCTATATAAGATGGCTGAAGCCTTTGGAAACTCTAATGCAGAAGCCAAGACGATAATCGGCTATTCTGATGCTCAGGGCAACATCTCTTTCTTTGAGGGTAATATTAAGGGTTCAATAGTAGCTCCAAGAGGTGAAGGTTTTGGTTGGGATCCAATTTTCCAGCCAGAAGGTTACTCAAAGACTTTTGGTGAACTTTCGGCCGAAGAAAAGAATTCCTTTAGTATGAGAAAGATTGCTTTGGAAAAGTTAAAAGAGAACCTATGAATCCGGATAATAATGCTTTAGGCAGAACTTACTTTATTGGTGGAGCCCCACGAATTGGAAAAACTATTCTCTCGCTAGCTTTGGCTGAAAAGCTCAAAGGTCATTTTGTTTCTACCGATTCTATACGAAATGCCGCTAAGAAAGCTTGTAAGGACGAGAGTAGTGATTTATTTATTCTCAACAGAACTGAACATATTCCAGAAGAAGAGTGGTTAAAGGATCATAATGAATTACCGGAAAAAATTATTGAATATCAGAATCGAGAATCTATAGCACTTTGGCCTTCTATAGTATCTTTTTGTAATAGCTTTTGTGAAGACAATGCCACTCATGTTGTTGAAGGGGTAGCCCTATTGCCTTCACTAGTGGCTCAAATGAAGGATAAACCAAAGCATATTTTCTATGTTGGTAATACAAGTGAAAAGCACGCTCAGTCTATGCTTAATTTTGCTAAAAATTATCCTCAATTGGATTGGATGGGTTCCTCTGGCTATACTGATGAAAAAATTAAAGCTATGGCGAATTTCGTGAGAGAAATGAGTCTTTATTTTAAATTAGAAGCAGAGAAATATGGTTTTGCCTACTACGAAATTGACGATGATAATTTTCAGGAATCTATAAGAAAAATATTAGAAAGATATGAACCAAATTCTTAAACTAAATCCAGATAACATAACTGACGAGACAGCTTCTAAGCTAAAAACTAGGTCTGCTTCTAGAGGAGTGGTCTTTGATGAAAATAATAAGATAGCTCTTTTACCGGTAACGGCACATAAATATTACAAACTCCCAGGAGGTGGAATTGAAGAGGGAGAAGACGCTCTTGCTGCATTTCGCCGTGAGTGTTTGGAAGAGATAGGTTCAGATGTGGAAGTAATACAGGAGTTAGGTTCAGTAGTGGAATACAGAACTGAGTTTGGTCTTGTGCAGACATCTTATTGTTTTATTGGAAAGACAAAGGGAGATAGGAAAGAAGCTATCTTTACCCAACATGAGATGGATCAGGGTTTTAAGCAGGCAGTTTGGGTTTCGCTTGATGAAGCAATTAAGCTCATGGAAAATCAGGCAAATAATTATGAAGGGAAATTTATAGTAGAAAGAGATACCTTTCTTTTAAATAAAGTTAAAGGGCTTGGAATTATTTAAATAATGAAGAAAAAGAAGCCAAATCTTAGAGTTGCTTATAAAGTTGCGGAGGGTGTTTCCAAGGAAGAAGCTGAGCGCCGAGTAAACAGAGCCTTTGATATT
Organism: Patescibacteria group bacterium; assembly: GCA_038058745.1. Lineage (GTDB taxonomy): Bacteria > Patescibacteriota > Minisyncoccia > Phycocordibacterales > Zambryskibacteraceae > UBA5004. The sequence goes on along the minus strand of JBBUAI010000024.1, from coordinate 10,448 downwards.
TTATTTGATGAGATATCGAGGAAGTTGAAAAATTAAAAAATTATATTTCAGATTTAGGACTTATAAATCCCTCAGAAAACTGGGGTATGGGGTCTTATGATCCTGTTTGTTTTGGTTCGAAAAATTGGGCTTTATGCACGAACTTATCCTAATCGGACTTGTTCCACCCACCCGGCCTCTGTTTCCGGTGATACAGGGGTGGGTATCAATAAATTAATCTTGACTATGCGTGTAGCTTGAGAGGTCTGGGATGTAGATTAGCTCATTCTTTTGATAGAATACGGTTCTAATGTCGTCCACTAGGGCGCGCATAGCCAAGAAAAGTCGAGTTCATCTCGGCTTTTCTTGTGATAGAGTGGGAGCATTAGGGACTTGAACGCCGGAGGCCACGAAGGCGGCCGAGGCAGGGTCGGGTAAAAATTCAGCAGAATTTTATGCCTGACCAAGTCCATTCACCCACGCTAAATGGAGAAATTGTTTACTTACGGAAGTCTGAGATCAAAAGAGGTTCAGAAAAAATTATTTGGTAGAGAGCTCGTGGGGAAACCAGATGCTTTACATAATTTCTCAGTCTCTTTAATCGAAATCTCTGGTATTAAATATCCTATCGCTGAACCAAAAATCGGAGGGAGAATTAGCGGGATCGTGTATCAATTAAGTGAGGATGAGTTCAGAAGAACCGATGTGTATGAAGGAGAGAAGTATGAAAGGACCAAATTAAAGCTAGAGAGTGGGGATGAATCATGGGTTTATATCTGTAAACCTAACCCTGACTCTAATGTTGTCCACTAGCCCGCCAGGGATTAGACTATTCCGAATTCCCTAAAGACCTTTTCGAAGAGGGTGATAGCCCGCCTTGCCTCCCTTTCATTGAGCTGGAAGTTGCCGCCCTCATGCGCGATGCTGTTCCTGATTTTATGCGCCTCCCAAGCCGATTCAAGACTAAGAAAATCGCTTTTATCGACTGACTTTAGCATCTCGCCGACCGAATCGCCGTGATAATTAAGATTTCGCAGAAGTTCTTCAAGCATCACGTCGGCTTCAATAATAGCCAGCCGCCAGTCTGAAGGATTCTCCGAATTGACATGTTCCGTCACTTTAAGCCATTTTTCATTTCCTTTGTCTTTCGTATTCTTTTCCGTCAGTTCTTCGAGCAATGATTCTTCCGAGAGCGAGTTATAAATTTTATTTTCTTCTTTATTAATAGCGCCAAGTTTTCTTTTATTACAAATTGCCCAGGCAACTGATGCCGCGCTTATCACTACCGCGATTACCTTCCAGACCGACCAAAATGGCCCTAAATATGCGCGGAGAAGCTCAAATAAACCACCGGCATTCAAACCAAGAGAATCCAGATAGCTCACTATTCGGTTTATGATGACGGCCAGTATCAAAAGGCCGGCGAGCAGGAAAATAATTTCTTCAAAGTTGGTTCTTGCTGGAGCTACTGGGGCTGATTTTTTCTTTTCGTCTGCCATGCTTTTATTCTATTCGCCCATGAAATCCTTGCCAGCGGCGAAGAGATTATCTTCTCTCCCCAAATCCGCCGTAAGCTCAATACCCAAGGGAAGTTTCCCGGAAAAACCAGAGGGTAAAGATATTGCCGGACAGCCGCTGATATTGGCATGGACGGTGAAAATATCTTCCAGATACACCTCGAGAGGACTTTTGCTCTTCTCTTCTACCTTCCACGCTGGCGAGGGCGCGGTGGGGGTAAGCATAAGGTCCACGTCTTGGAAAAGGGCTCTTAATTCTTTGGTGATGAGTTGTCTTGCTTCAACCGCCTTGCCGTAGTATTCATCATAATAGCCGGCTGAAAGCACATAGGTGCCGAGGATAATCCGGCGGCGCACTTCCGCACCGAAGCCAGCACCCCTGGTTTTGAAATAATCATCTACGGAGTCTTTGCCGTCTTTATGGAGCCCATATCTGACTCCGTCAAAACGCGCCAGATTAGAAGAAACTTCGGCCGGCATGATGATGTAATAGACGGGCAGAGAATATTTCAGATGTTCTAATTTAATTTCTTTTATTTCATATCCTAGAGAACGAAACTTCTCTACCGATTGGGCAAAATTTTCTTTCACTTCTGTACTTACCCCCTCGCTCTCTACGAAATCCTTTGGTACCCCGATTTTTTTTGAAAATTGGAAATTGGAAATTGGAAATTCTTGGGTAGTGCTATCCATCGGATCCTTCCCCTTTATAACGTTATAAATGGCCTCCGCATCAGAGACCGTTTTCGTTATCGGTCCGATTTGGTCGAGAGATGAGGACATGGCGATAAGCCCGAAGCGCGACACTCTGCCATAAGTTGGCTTCAGCCCCACTACGCCGCAAAACGCCGCCGGCTGCCTGATGGACCCTCCGGTATCCGAACCCAAAGCGGCCCACACCAACCCAGCCCCTACCGCTGCAGCAGAGCCGCCAGAAGAGCCGCCCGCTACCCGTTCGGTGTCATATGGATTTTTCGTCACGCCAAACGCAGAATTTTCTGTGGAACTGCCCATGGCAAATTCATCCATATTCGTACGGCCGATGATGACCGCCCCAGCGTCTTTAAGCTTTTTGATTGCCGTAGCGTCGTAAGTAGCTGTGAAATTCTCTAAAATTTTTGAACCGGCACTTACTTTGTGTCCTTCAAAGAAAAGGTTATCCTTGATTGCTATTGTTTTACCGCTTAGAGAACCTTCATCATAAGGTTTTGCATTATCAAACACTTCGAGAAACGCATTAATATCTTTATCTTTAATTCTGATTTCTTCCGGTGTCACAGAATTTTCTTTACTTTAAAGTAATTACCCTCCCTAGCCGGGGCTTCGTTTAAAATCTTTTCGGTATAAACTCCAGATTCATGAGGATTGTCATCTGCCCGCATAATGTTTCGTATTGGAAAATTGTTGGTTGTCGGTCGTTGGTTGTTGGTTGTTGAAATTTTCTTCACTTCACCAACATAATCAAGAATGGCATCAAACTCGTGAGACAGTTTCTCCGCTTCTTCATCTCCCATCTCGATCCTCGCCAATTTGGCCAGATTAAGCACTTTTTCCTTATCCATAAGACAATTTTAACACAAAAACGGGTGAGGGCTTCTGGTAGCCCCCACCCGTTTACGGTTGCGTCAGACAGAGCCGTTTCTTCCTCGCTTGGTAGCTGGGGAAGTAAGACCGTCCTCTCTCGTCAGCAACCATCCTGAGATCCTAGAAAGCACACCAAGCATGCCCCGATGCTTTCTTGAAACTCAAGATTCGTCGACGAAACGTTTCTCGATGTCCAACTCGTGGCCTTGGATCTGCACCTTGACACGGTTTGGATTCCCGCCGACATTTTCTTCCAGAATCTGGAGTTTGGCTCCATGCTGGAAAAATGTCATATGGCTTCTCATGTGCTCGGGTACAGATAACTTCCCTGTCCTTGCGACTGCATTGTGCTGAGTCATGAACATCTCCGACGACAACTGACGTTGATAAAAGGGTGGGAACCTGTCCACACTCTTATCGGCGGCGGACGAGCGTTCATCCCATGTGGCACACCTCCTTTGTCTAACTCGACTATACACTATTTAAGCATTTAAATCAATCAGGTCTAAAAATTGCTGTTCATTCAGTATTTTTACTCCCAATTTTCGGGCTTTCTCCAGTTTTTCTCCCGGATTCTCGCCGGCTACCACGTAATCGGTTTTTCCGGAAACCGATTCGGATATCTCACCCCCGAGAGAGCGCACTTTCTCCCTTGCCTCCTCACGGGTAATGCTTGAGAGCGTGCCGGTTAATACGAATTTTTGTCCTGAAAGTTTATCTTGAGATACTTGACGCAAAACCTTCTCAATGCGCACCTGCTTCAAAAGGCGCTCGTACAACTTGCGGTTTTCCTTGTCTCTGAACCACTCAATTATCGCGGTAGAGACAACCGGCCCAACGCCTTCTATCTCTTCTAATTCTTGCTGATTAGCTCGGGCAAACTTCTCGGGCACGTCGAAATAATTGGCTAGCACCCGAGAAGTTTCCTCCCCCACTTGAGGTATTGAAAGCGAGGCGATGAAGCGCGCTAGTGTCACCCTTCTCGCTTTCTCTATGGCGGCAAGCAAGTTTTCTGCGGACTTTTCGCCGAAGTGCTCGAGAGTTTCCAGGTCGCCTTTCTTTATGGTGAAAATGTCCGCGAAGTCGGAAATGATTTCAGCCGCCATAAGCGCTTCTACCACTTTCGGCCCCATGCCTTCAATATCGAAAATATGACGTGAGGCGAAATGGGTAAGCTTCCTCCTCTGCTGTTCATAAGAATTTTTGGAAACGCAACGGTAAGCCGATTGGCCGGGGATACGTTCTATCCGGTCATCGCCGCCGCAGAGCGGGAAGTGCGTCGGGAATTTGAAAATCTTCTCCTTCCCCTTCCGGAACTCCGGAAGCACCTTAATTACTTCCGGAATGACATCACCCGCCTTCTGGAGAACTACCGTATCACCGATACGAATATCCTTCCTGCGTATCTCGTCTTCGTTGTGGAGGGTGGCGCGCGAGACCTTCGAGCCCGCGACTAGAACCGGCCGAAGCACGGCAACCGGAGTCAGCACTCCGGTCCGGCCAAGTTGAAGCTTTATATCTTCAACTACCGTGGTGACCTGTTCGGCCGGGAATTTGAAGGCGATGCCGAATCGCGGGGCCTTCGCCGTATATCCGAGCTTTGTCTGGAACTCTACTTCATTAACCTTGACCACCACACCGTCAATAAGATAATCTTCTTTTTCCTTCATCTTCCCCCATTTCTCCCAATATTTAATTACCCCTTCAATATTCTCAAATCGGGCAAAATGCGGATTCACTCTAAATCCTAGATTCTTTAGCAGTTCAAGCTCCTTTTCCTGTGTATCCGGCGGCTTTCCTTCAAACCGTGCAAGGTCGTAGACAAAGCCGTCGAGCTTTCTTCTACGCGTAATAGCTGAATCCAGCTGGCGCAATGAACCGGCGGCAAAATTACGCGGGTTGGCGAATTTGCCGTTTAGATTGATCTTTTTAAAAACGCTTTTCTTCATATATACCTCACCTTCGACAATACAGGAAACTGTCTTAGTCAGTTTGAGTGGCACCGTACTAATAGTGCGCACATTTTGTGTGACATTCTCACCGATCTGCCCGTCACCACGGGTGGCAGCCGTTTTTAAAACTCCTTTTTCGTAAGTTAGAACAACTTTCAACCCATCAATCTTTAATTCCACCGTATAAGTAAAACCTCTGCCGATAAGTTTTTTCACTCTTTCATCAAAAGCACGGATATCATCTTCAGTAAAGGCATCATTGAAAGACCATTGCGGAACGGTGTGCTCGACTTTTTCGAACCTCTCAAGCACTTCCGACCCGACTTTCTGCGTGGGCGATTCTGGCGCGGCTAGTTCCGGATACTCCGCTTCCAGCTCTTCCAGCTCGCGCACCAAAGCGTCATAGGCCTCATCCGAGATTTCCGGGCGGTCGAGAGTGTGATAAAGCCGGTTATGACGCTTAATCGCCGCGCGTAGCGACTTGACCCTTTCTATTATCTCTTTGGGAATCGGCATTTTACCTGTAGTGAGCTTGTCGAACTAATAACTTACCCGGATAGCTCGTTCAACGCGTCGACTAGCGCCTGTGGCACAGGTATTGTATCCCAAGGATTCTATTTGAGTGCTGCCGTCCTCATTCTTGGTGACTTTTACGGTAGCGCAATAAGGGTCCGGCAGGAAACTAATGTTACTAATGATGCTGACAGAGCTGCCGCCCACTACCCACTCATTTGAGAGATTGTTGACATCCCGATTGCAGAAAATGGTCGAGCCGGTCGAGGTTGAGAAAGCGCTTATGCCGGTGGGAGACTTCACATCCCAGAAAAGAGCGCATTCGATGCCAGTATCGGCGGCATAAAAAGCATGCTGGGATTCGCGGCCCGAATCAGCAATAAGAGACTGCTTGACAGCCAGGGCCACTACCATACTGGAAATGAGCAGAAGCGTCCCCATCAATATCAATGCTATAAACAGAGTAAATCCTTTGTTGGTTGTAGGTTGTTGGTTGTTGGTCATTTTACTACCAGTTTAAAAGATTCTCGCGGGCCTTGAATTGCCGGCTAGAGCCGCCTTTTGCCCAGTTGACTGTGACAGTAACTGCTACCTCGTCTGAATTGATTGAAGTAAGCGTAATCTCTCTCTTGAAAATGGTTGCCGGCCAGGCGGCGTTATAGCCGAAGAAGCCCAGAGTGGCGTCCTGCTTCAAAACCGGGCAATTCCCCGGGCCACTGGTGCAGCGGCTGGCAGCGGAACTTGCAATCGGGTCGACGGTGCAAGCGCTGCCAAAATAGCATGGGTCTCCTGAATTCTCTGCGATTCCAGCGAGCCAATTTCTGTTGTTGAGGCGATTCTCGTCGCGGATATTTCTGATTTGTTCGAAACCCTCCTGGGCCAGGTAGAAAGCGATAATCTGGTCCTTAGAGAAGATATAGGAAGAAATGCCCGATTGTACGGCAGTAGTGGCCCCTACCACTGCCGCAATGAGGATGGATATGGCCACCAGACTTTCTATAATAGTGAATCCTTTTTTAATTTTCATAACATGAAAAATAAATCATATGTCTAAAGTGCGTTGAGAAACAAGAGTTTGAAGGGTGAAGTCGGAGCGGCCCTTATCTCCACCGACACGGCCCTTGATGATGATAATGACTTTGGGCTGCAGAGTATCACTGGTGCCGGCGCCCAAAGTGTAGAAAGTAAGACCATCTATCAGAAGTTCTGGTGCCGTCACGGAGACAAAGCCACCGCCCACCTCTTCTTTTTCAAGTATCTGCCCGGAGAGCCGGTAGCTCGTTTGGACACCATCGCTTGAAAGAAAGCTCATGAAGGTTCCCCCTGAGGAGCAATTTTGGGGTGTTGTGATGTTGCCGGAAGAGCCGCAATGATAATTCTCCCCGAAACGCATTTCTTTAGCCATGCTCTCGACCGCGAGGTTAAGATTCCCCATGACTGTCTTTAGAGAGCGGGACTTGCGGTTGGCATCGAAGATGCCGACGATTGAACCCATTGATATGGTCATGACTACGGTAAATATCGTTATGGCGGTCAAGAGCTCTATCAATGTAAATCCTTTATTTCTCATAACATGATAAATAAATCATTGTACCGATATTTGTCCGGTCGAATATATGACCAGAGACCGGCTGGCGCCCGATGGGCTCTCAAGATTTATTCTGACCCCTTTCATATTCGGCGGGTTGAAAGACTGCCCGCCGTTGTTGAAAAATTTCAATTGGGCTTCGGTGTCGGGCCGGATAAAACTTATGTCTATCCGGCTTACGCTGCCGCACTGGTCAGCGCCATTAGTCCTTACCACGCAGAGTGAATCGATATAGTTCCCCCGCAGGATGTTGACTTTCTCAAGGCACTCGGAGGAGCCCCCGATGGGGCACGTCCAATCCCCGTCATAGATAAGATTGTCATTCCGGTCGGCAAAAAAGAGATAGGCTTTATTCGACCCTGAGCCCAATAAACTCATGGTCAAACCATACGAAGCGCTGAAATTGGAAGAGCCGGGCGTCAATTCACGCACGGCTATGCCATAGGCCTGCGCTTGAGCAATCGTCAAAGAAAGCTCGTCCGCCAGGTTATGCAAGGCAGTATGGTCGGTATAAGTGCTTTGATTGGAGAGCACTATGGTAAGGATTGCAAACATTATACCGATAGTGACCAGGAGTTCGACTAGATTAAAACCGCGATTGCTTTTTAGAGAATTATGAGACATGCAATAGGTCTAGATTGAAGATTAGAGCTAGCCATGCACCTAAAACCAAGAAGGGCGCAAACGGCACCTCGCTCTTCATTGTAATCTTTTTATGGGAAAAAATCATGGAGATTATGCCGAACGCGGCCCCGAGCCAGAAGGCGAAAATAACGGCCGAGAACCCGGAAGAGGCACCTAGAATCAGCCCTATAACAAGCCCTAGTTTAGCGTCACCGAAGCCCATTGCCCTACCTCTGCTTAAAAGCCAGATAGAGGTAAAAAACAAGAAGATTATGGGTCCGGCAAACCAGTCAAGAGCGGAACTTACCGACAACCAACGACTAACAACTGACAGCAAAATAGCAGGATAAATCAAAGAGTCTGGAATAATCTTGTGCCTCACATCATAAATGGTTATCACGATAAAGACACAAAAAAACGGTATGAGGATGTAAGGAACACTTGCAAATACAAGACCAGTCCAGAGTTCAATAAGCGGATATTGCCAAGAAATTTTCGTATGGCATTCGCGGCAACGTCCTCCAAGCAAGAAAAAACTCGCAATCGGCACTAATTCGTAGAAGCTGAGATGCTTCCCGCAGGCCGGGCACCACGAGCAGCCGCCGAATGTAAGCCCGGAATTAAGCCGCAACCCGACCACATTGAGAAAACTGCCGATGATGGCGCCTAAAACGAAAAGGATGGCCGAAACCATCCTTTCAGTATATCAAGCTTATCTTTAGATTACGGACAGGCGTAGACGCCGTTCGCAAGATTGGTGCCTTCATGCTTCGACTTACCTACACTATCCACGCACCATGCATTGGTGCCACCTTCTCCAGGCAAGAGAGCCGAGACCGCGTAAGCCGTGCCCGAGGTATGGCAGGAGAGAGTGGCTCCGGCCGGATAGTTGGTCGAGAGGGTGTATTGAGCCATGCCGGAAGAGGCATCCGTGAAGAATGCGGCGGCGCATGAGTCGGAAGCGGCGGCGGCGTAGTTGCCGTTATTGTCATAATAGATTTCCGCCGCAGCACGGAGGCCGGAAAGCTGGGCCTTGACCTTGGTGTCATTGCCCTTGCCACGCGCGGTATTAAGAGAGGCCAGCACCACCGAAGACAGGATACCGATGATGGCTATAACCACCAAAAGTTCGATGAGAGTAAAGCCTTTATTGCTTTTTGACATATTGTTATTTTTAAGAACGCCTTAATTATAACCTAAAATCCGGCGGAATTGGCAATATCGTATATGGGGATAAGGACGGAGGTGAGAAGAATACCGACGCCGATACCTAAGAGCACAATCATCACCGGCTCGATGAGCGAAACTATGGTATCGATGGTATTGATGACGTCTCTTTGGTAGAAACGGGCCATGGTGCGGAAAATATTCCCCAATTCCCCGCTTTCTTCGCCCACTTTTATCATCTGAACCAGCATGGTTGGAATCTCATGATAATCCGAAAAGGCCTGGGAAAGCGACTTGCCGGACCTCACGGAAACAAGGGCGTCCGACAAAAGTTTTCTGTAGACGACATTGTCTACCACGGCCGCAGTCACTTCTATGGCCTTTACCATGGGAATACCGGAACGAACCATGGTACTCATGTTGTCCGTTATGATGGAAAGATAAAGTTTTCTGTAAAGTTCGCCGACAAACGGCACTTCAAGCCGGAAACGGGCGAAGGCCACGGCACCAGCAGGCGTGCGGATATAGCGCACCAGAAAGAATACAAGCACGATGAGAAGCGTTATTAGGACGGCGCCGTAGCTTAAGATGAAATGGGAGATTCCGAAGACAATTTTGGTATAAAAAGGTATCTCTTGGCCGGATTCGATGATAATAAGACTTATCTTGGGGATGATTATGGTAAACATGAGTACCATTACCGCAATAAAAACCGTAATGACGAAGGCGGGATAGATAAGTGCGTTCTTGGCCTTGGAAACCACTTCGTAGTTCCGGTCTATGTAGTCTGCGAGATACGCGAAGGTTTCGTTGAGCTTCCCCGTTTCTTCGCCAGACTTGACCATGTTTACGTAAAATTCGGAAAAGACTTCCGGATGCTTGGCTAAGGCTTTGGAAATAGTGCTTCCGCCTTGGAGGTCGGAGGCGACTATGCCCAATTTTTTCCTTAATGACAGATTTTCAGTCTCGGCCGCGAGCAGATTGAAAATTTTTAAGGCAGAAATCTGTGCCTCAAAGAGCGTCGCCAATTGGCGAGAGAGTATGACTATGTCTTTGCTGGAAACATCCGAACCGAGTGAAAACCGCCTAAACCATGGCGTCTTTTCGGCGGGTTCTATTTCCGCGATAATAAGCCCCCGTTTCTGGAGCGAACCGATGGCCACGTCTAGGGAGACTGCCTCGATGGCTCCCGCTATGCGCTTCCCTGAATTTTCGATAGCTTTGTAGTTGAAAAGCATATTTATTTATAGTGAGTTCATCGAACTATATCATGCGCTCGAGCGTCTTCGGACTAGTGGAGAATCTAAAGGCGTTCTCGGCCGTAATCTCGCCTTTTCTTATAAGCCCCGCCAGTGAGCGGTTGAGGTCTATCATCCCCTCTTCGGAACCCGTCTCGATAACGGAGTTCAACTCATGCGTACGCTTCTCACGGATGAGGTTCCCAACGGCGTTATTATTTATAAGGAGTTCATAAGCGGGAATAAGCCCGCCGGAAATCCTCGGCAGAAGCCGCTGGGAAAAGAT
>JBBUAI010000023.1:5749-9559 GCA_038058745.1 Patescibacteria group bacterium | reverse complement strand
GGTGACCGCAAGGTCGTGTGAGTTCGATTCTCACCCCGGGCACAACTCTGATATAGTAGGCAAAATGAAAGATAGGGGGAATAAACTTGAAGGCATCATCCGCGTGACCGGCAAGAGCGTGGGATATTTCGAAGCGCCTGACGGTGGTAATGACTTTGAAGTCCAGCCGGAGAATATCAATACTGCGCTCAACCGCGACAATGTGAGAATCGAGCTTCTGGGAAAGGAAGTATTCGGCAGGAAGCAAGCGCGGGTCGTGGAGATTCTCGAACGGCACAAAACCGAATTCGTAGGCACGCTTGAAAAAGACGGGAAGAACTTTTTTCTCATTCCAGATGATAAGCGTATGTACCGGGATATTTTTGTGCCCTTCGACTCCGCTCAGGGCGCCTCCGGCGGAGAAAAGGCTCAGGTGAGAATTACGGAGTGGAGAGACTTTTCAAAGAGCCCTAAGGGAGAAGTATTACGCATCATAGGAGTCGCTGGTGAGCACAATGCCGAGATGCTCGGTATTGTTTATGAATCCGGCTTCGAAATCGAGTTCCCTCCCGAGGTGGAGAAGGAGGCTGAAGAATGGAAGAAAAAGTTTGATAAAGAAGATCACCTAGAGGGTCGGCGTGACTTTACTAAAGTCACGACCTTCACCATCGACCCCGCGGATGCCAAGGACTTCGATGATGCCATTTCTTTGAAAACTATGCCGAACGGCGACTTCGAAGTAGGTGTCCACATCGCCGATGTTTCGCACTTCGTAATTGAAAAGACCGAGTTAGACAAAGAAGCCAGGAAGCGCGGCACCTCCATATATCTCGTGGACCGCACTATTCCCATGCTTCCCGAAATTCTTTCGAACGACCTTTGCTCGCTCAATGCCAATGAGCCCAAATACGCCTTTTCTGCCGTTTTTATAATGGATAAAAACGCAAAGGTCAAAGAACGCTGGTTCGGCAGAACGCTTATCGAGTCAAATAAACGCTTCACTTACGAAGAAGCGCAGGGAATTCTTGATAAAAAGTCGGGGATTTTTTATCACGAGTTGCAAACCTTTAACAACCTGGCTTACAAACTGCGCGAGAAGAAGTTTGAGAACGGTGCCATTGAATTCGAGACCGAAGAAGTCAAATTCGAACTGGATGAGAACGGCAAGCCGATAAAAGTTTATAAGAAAGAGCGCAAAGATACGCATAAACTCGTCGAAGATTTCATGCTCCTTGCCAATCGTGAAGTGGCCGCTTACATGAGTAAGGCTAAGGCCATTCACCCCGAGCAGAGTCGAGGGGCCTTCGTCTACCGCATCCACGACGCTCCGGACAGGGAAAAGATTGTGAACCTTGCCACATTTGTCAAAGCCCTAGGCTTCGAATTGAAGAACAAGGATGGAGAAACTACGGCTGAAGATATCACTCGTATGCTTCGTTCAGTAGAAAGCACGCCGGCGGAAATGCTCGTAAAGACTGCAGCTATCAAGGCGATGTCTAAAGCCATTTATTCCACCTCAAACATCGGGCACTTCGGCCTAGCGTTCGAGTACTATACGCACTTTACTTCCCCTATTCGCCGCTATCCGGACCTTATGGTCCATCGACTTCTGGCACGCTACCTCAAGAAGGGCCAAATCGAGCAGGATGAGATTATAAAGTATCAGAAGCTCTGCGACGACTCGAGCGAGCGCGAGATGGAAGCAGCTGAAGCCGAACGCGCCTCAATCAAATACAAACAGGTTGAATACATGCAGGAGCATATTGGTGAAGAGTTCGATGCCATGGTCTCCGGCGTTTCGGAATGGGGAATTTACGTCGAAGAGGTTAATACAAAGTCCGAAGGCATGGTCAAGCTCCGCGACATGAAGGACGATTATTATGAATTGAATGAGAAGCTCTACGCCATAGTGGGTAAAAATACCGGCAAGAAGTATTCCCTGGGCGACAAAGTCCGCGTGAAGTTAATCTCCGCCGACACGGAAAGGAAGACTTTGGACTTTCAGTTTGCCTAGTAGTATAGTGGTCCTAGAAGGGCGGAGTTCAAAGGTTTCGATCGGAAAGCGCGCGTCCTCCCGCGCGCATTCGAATACAATGGGCTCTCGTCCTTCATTCTCCCGACCGGCTTCAAGCCGGTCTTTTACATTTTTCAATTTGTTTGACGATGCATAAATTAGATTGTACCCTCTAGAAGGAGGGTTTTATGGGATTTCGTGTAATTCAGTTGCGTGAAGCGACGTCTAAGGAGAAGGCGGAACTCAAGAAAGCCATTGAAACAAGAAATCTTAAGGATTACTTCGCCACCTCGACTGCTTCGTCGAAGGAGATGGATAGGAGTTTAGAGATGCCGTTCCCGGACATGGTGACACCGTAGATGACGCCGGCACGGCTCATCGTTTCGCGGTTGTGGGTAATAAGTATGAGTTGAGAATACTTTGATAATTTCTCCACCAAATCGCCGTACTTTTTTGAATTGGATTCGTCGAGGGCGGCATCTGTCTCGTCGAGAATGATGAATGGCGGCGGATTGACGGCCGAGACGGCAAAAATCAGGGCGATTGAGGTAAGCGCCCTTTCGCCTCCGGATAGCATCATGAGGCCGCGTATTTTCTTCCTAGGCAAGTTCACTCTTATCTCCAGTCCCTCCTCCGCCTTTACCTCTTCATCATCTTCGATTGATTCTTTGGTCAAAATAAGCTCTGCTTCTCCGCCGCCGAACATGGCGGTGAAGAGCTTATCGAATTCTTTATTTATATTCTTAAGACCCGTCTCAAACTCCGTAGCCAGGCGAGTTTCTAAATCTTTAATCAGTTCCTTGAGGGAGTCCACCGAACGTTCGAGGTCCAGGAGCTCGCGCGCCAGAAAGGCATCCCGCTCTGAAGTTTCCATATGCTCTTTCTTTAATTCTTCCGCGCCTGCAACAGTCGAATCTTCGAAGCGAATTTTCAATCTTTCGAGTTTCTTTCTCCTCTCTTCCTGCTGGGTCAAGTTTTCTTTACGCGCACCGGGAGTCCATGAGAGTTTGCCGACCAGCCGCTCCATTTCTTCCAATTCTCTCTTGAATTCGGCTTCTTCGAGCTCTTGACGCTCTTTCTTCAAAGCTTCTATTCTCGCCTTGGACTCGGACAGATGTTCCGAACTGCCTCCCTGCTTACGCTCGTTTATAAAATCTCCGATTCTTTTTATAATCGTCCCGACTTCGGTCAATATGCTTACCTCTTTATGCAAATCTTCCACCTCCTTGAGCCGCACAATCCGGTGTTCGGTTGATTGCAAGCGCTTCTTTTCCCTCTCAAGCATCCCCTCCTCGGCCTGAATCCGGCCGTCAAGTTTGGCGAGTTCCGGCGAGGCGGAGACCCGGTGCTGGAAATATTCTTGGGCGAGCTCTATTAACTCCTCCCGTAAACTTTCAGTCTTCCCGAGCTTCTCTACCTGTTTCTCCAGAAACTTCAGATGCGGGGCGATTTCCTTCCTTAGCGCTTCAACCTGGGCGATGTTTTCAAAGGTTTTTTTAAGCTTCCTTTCGCTCTCAAGGCGCTTGTATTGGTAAAGCTTCAATCCCAAAGCGTCTTCAACCACGCTTTTCCTTTCCCTGGGATTTGCCGAGACTATCTTATCCGCTTCTCCTTGCGAGATTATGTGATGCCCGGATGCCCCGATGTGAGCGTTTGCCAGAAGTTCAATAACATCCTTCAGGCGCACCTGGCTACCGTTTACCAGATATTCATTGAGACCGTCCCTATACACGCTGCGTTCTATGGAAACTTCCGGAAAATCGATATCAAAGACTTTCCGCGAATTATCAAAGATGACCTTGACCGAGGCCCCCCCC
>JBBUAI010000023.1:0-5739 GCA_038058745.1 Patescibacteria group bacterium | reverse complement strand
CGTCCGTGGTGAGTCCGTCGAACCATTCCAAATCAGGTCCTCGCCGCGCTTGCCTCGCATGCTCTTCAGAGACTGTTCTCCTAAGACGAAACGGAAGGCCTCGGCCACATTCGACTTCCCCGACCCGTTCGGCCCTACTATGGCCGAAATCAGCGTATTGAACTCGAAAGTATTCTTCTTGGCGAAGGATTTAAAACCAGAGAGCTCTATACTCTTTAAATACATGCAAAGAATATTTTAACACAACGGCTCAGCCAAGCTGAGCCGTTAGCAAACTTTCCTAAGCAGGCACACCTGCCATGGAAATTCCTTCTGAACAATTTCTTGCGTAACCCTTATGATTTCGGCTACTCCTAAGTCATTCCCATAATACCACTTCAGACGATCACCACACCGAAGATTCCAACTCACAGGAAATAGCTTTTTAATACCGAGCTCACTCTCATCGAACCGTCGGCGCAATTCAGGATGAATGGGCGTATAGAGATACCTTACCGTCATAAGCGCCTCCGCTTAGAGATTACAATAAAGAAAGCTTTATTTCCACCCCTGCTTTTCAAGCGCGTTTTTAGCGGCTTCTTGTTCAGCGTCTTGCTTCGACTTCCCTTCCCCCTCGCCCATAATTTCAGAACCGACGGAAACGCTTACGGTAAAATGCTTATCGTGGTCCGGCCCTGTTTCTTTAATAGTTTTATAAACCGGAGTAAAGCCCGCATGCTCCTGGGCCTTCTCCTGGAAAAGCGATTTGGAATCAATCCAGCTTCCACCAGCAAGGATTTCCTCGGAAATCGGAACAATATGCTTCAAAATAAAGTCTTTGGCCACGGCGTAGCCCTGGTCTATGTAGATTGCGCCGATAACGGCCTCGAGAGTGTTGGCCAAGATGTATTGGCGGGCCCGACCGGTATCCTTCGCCTCCCCTTTTGAAAGCAATAAAAACTCATTGGCACCAATCGATTGCGCCACGCGGCTTAAGGTATCGGCGTTAACCAAAGCCGAACGAAGTGCCGTCAATTCGCCTTCATCGAACTCTTTGAGCTTATGATAAAGATAATCGGTGATGACCAGTTCCAATACGGCGTCTCCCAAGAATTCCAGGCGCTCGTTGTGTTCGAGGCCCGAAGTGCGATTCTCGTTTATGTACGAACGATGGGTAAAGGCCTGCTTCAGAAGTACTGGGTTCTTGAATTTTAATCCGGCTTTTTTCTCGAATTCTCCAAAATTCATTTGCTTTCAGCTAATTTGGTAAGCGCCTTGGTCACAATCGGCAGAATATCATCATAGAAATTTAGGTCAAGGATGTCGGCAAGCTTGAACCACCGGACATCATCGAGTCCCCCCTTCTCCTCTTTTTTCTCCAGAGTAAGCTCCTTAAATGGGGCCTCGGCCAGAAAGTAGCTTACATGCTTTACAATCTTCCCTTTCTCCGGATGAAAGGTTGAGTAAGCGTTTTCTCCCAGCCGTTCAATTATCTTTATCGGAATGCCCAACTCTTCCTGTACCTCGCGCTTGAGACCTTCTTCTTCCGTCTCCTTGCCCTCGAGCTTGCCCTTGCTTAAAGTCCAGTGCCCGAAGACGTCGTGAACCAGGGCCATATAGATATCGCTTTTGTGTTTCGCGTAGACCACGGCGCCGGCCAGCCGCTCAACCGGCAATTTATCAAAGGGAATGTTGCCGTACTTTTTTTTCGGCTTGGGCTGGTCGAACTTCCCCGGCTCGCCCATCTCTTTGTAAACCGCGCCAAGCACGCCATTGATAAATCTCCCCGAGGTGTCTCCTCCGAAGGTCTTGGCAAGCTCGATGGCCTCATTAATAGCCACTTTGGGCGGTACTTCCTTTCTGTCGGCAAAGAGGAGCTCGGACAATCCGATTCTTAAAATATTTCTGTCCACGGGCGAAATCTTGTCGAGCGGCCAGTCGGGCGCGGCCTTTTCAATTAAAGTATCCAAATCGCGTTTCTTCTCGAGCACGCGCTTCAAAAGCGCTTCCATGAAAGGCCGGTCATTGGAGCCGGGTGCGAATTCGGCGATATTTCTCTCGAATATTGGATAAATTTCAGAAACTTTCAGCTTTTCAAAATCCCACTCAAACAGGGTCTGGAGCACTATTGACCTAGATAGATGTCTCTGTGACATAAAGAACGAAAGAGCTATTTAATATAGACGTACCAGAGTTAGCGGGCATTCGCTTCCTCTTTACTCCTCTTGGCAAGTCTGTCTAGTTTGGCCGAGAGGTCTACTACCTTTCTCCCTCTGTACATGCCGCTTTCAAGCGAGACTCTGTGGCGCAAATGAACATTCCCAGACTCATCCTTCGCCAGCGCGGGTTGAGAGAGCGCGTGATGTGAGCGCCTGTTTTTCGTATGCGACCTGGTATGCCTCATCCGTACCGTCATGACCGTACTTTAGCACTAAAATTGGCAAAGGAAAAGGGCCGTCGCATGCGACGGCCCCGTCCACGTTCTACCTAGATCCCCAGATATTCCATGGCCGCAAGAAGGGCCGGCTGATGCCCTGGGAAGAGATTCCACTTCAGAGTTGAGAGTGGTACCCAGTCGGGTGGCGACATTTCATCGCCGTTGTCGACAAGCATCTCTGTCCTCCGCTCACCGCGGCAGTCTTCGAAACGTACCAGGAGACCGTATTTGGCGTGGTCTTCGCTGACCTGCTTTTCCCAGATTTTCTCGAATCTGGTAAAGGCAAGATGGGTTTCCTCGAGCACTTCGCGCTGGCCGGTTAGGCCTACGGATTCATCCGGTATGCGATTCATGCCTCCCGGGAACTTGGTCTGTTTCTCGCTTTTGAGACCGGTAACCGGGTGAGTGGAGACCGACTCAATCACCAGAAACTCGTATTCCCCTTTTTCCGGATTCATCCGATAAATCATCACGCAAACAAAATGGCTCTTCATGAGCTAACTCCTTCTACCTCTTATTATACTACACTTACTTGCCTACTGTCAAATGCTTGAGGAAACTCTGCCTATGGAGCTCGGTTGAGCCGTATTTTTGTAGCGCCTGGCGGTGGATAAGCGTGCCGTATCCTTTATGTAAGTCGAAATCGTATTGCGGATATTTCTTGGAAAGTTTAACCATCCGCCGGTCGCGTACTACCTTGGCGCAAATGGAGGCAAGCGAGACGATCGGAATCTTCTCATCCCCCTTCACCACCGTGAGCTGATGCTTGAATTCTTTGGGCGCCTTGATGCCGCCATCAAGGAATATTTGCGATTCACTCTCTGATGTCTTTAAACTTTTGAGCACCCTCCTAATACCCAAGCGAATGGCGTAGGCGATACCGCGTTTATCTATCACTCTTTCTGAAACTAAGGAGACTGCAAAATCTAATTCCTTCTTCCTTTTACCCTCTTGCGCCAAGGCAAACCATAATTCCCGCTCTTCCGCGCTTAATTGCTTGGAATCTTTAATGCTTTGAAAAAACTTCTTGTTGAAAGTTTGCGGGATGGAGACGGCGCCGACGGCGACAGGTCCGGCCAGAGGACCTCTTCCTGCCTCGTCGATGCCTAGAATCTGCATATGCTAATATTCTACCATGTTTACCCATCTCAGAGTCCACTCCCATTACTCCCTTTTGGAAGCCCTGCCTAAAATTCCGGAACTGGTCGCTAAGGCGAAAAGGTCCGGCATGACGGCTTTAGCCCTAACGGACTCCGGCAATCTTTACGGCGCCATTGAGTTTTATAAGGAATGCAAGGATAAAGGGATAAAGCCGATTATCGGAGTGGATTTCTATGTGGCTCTACGCACCCGTCTCGACAAGGAAGCGCACATCGACAACACCCGCATGCGCCTTCTGCTTCTCGCCGAGAATCTTACCGGCTACCGGAACCTCTTGAAGCTCGTCACCCTCTCTTATCTCGAGGGTTTTTACTACAAACCGCGCATCGACCGCGAATTGCTTGAGAAATACAACGAAGGACTGATTGCCATAGGGAAAGAGGAAAAATATTATAAAGAAATTTTTAAGGAGAGATTCTATCTAGAAAGTTCTCTTGCCATATACAACGTTCATTATCTTGAGCCGAAAGACCGGGCGGCGCTGGATACTGTGCTCTCGATACAGGAGCATTTAAACCGCGGCGCCTTTGATGAGGAAGAGGATTTGCATTTCCGGACAGCTACTGAAGCGAAGGCGGATTACAAAAATAGTCCTGAGGCACTTGAGAATACGGCAAAGATTGCCGAACGCTGTAACGTCGAGCTAGAGCTGGGTAAATGGGTCTTCCCTAATTACATAGGAAGCAAAAACAAACCACACGATGAAGAATTGCGGGAAATCGTTTATACAGGACTAAAGGAGAAGAAAATTCCCAAAACTCCGGAAATACTGGAAAGAATTGAATATGAGTTGAAAATTATTAGTGATAAAAAGTATTCACCTTACTTTTTGGTTGCCACTGACCTTCTGCGTTACGCGCATGAACACGGTGTTTTAACAAACACTAGAGGTTCGGCGGCTGGCTCAATGGTCACTTACCTTTCCGGTATCACCACTGTCAACCCGCTCAAGTTTGACTTACCATTCGAACGATTTCTTAATCCGGACCGCCCGTCGCCGCCTGATGTGGACTTGGATATTGCCGACGACAGGCGTGACGAATTAATAGAATACGCGAGAAAAAAATATGGCGTGGATAATGTCGCCCAAATCGGCACCTTCGGCACCATGATGGCCAGGGGTGCGGTGCGCGATGTGGCCCGTGCAATGAATTTCCCCTATTCGACCGGCGACCAGATTGCCAAACTCATTCCATTCGGGCCACAGGGTTTCCCTATGACTATTAATAGGGCGATGTCGGAGAATCCGGACTTGAAAAAGTTCTATGACGAGAACCAGGACGCGAGAACCGTGATGGATATGGCAAAAAAGATTGAGGGCAACGCCAGACATGTATCTGTGCATGCGGCTGGTGTGGTAATTTCTCCAGGACCACTGACCGATTACACACCGCTCCAGTACGACACCAAGGGCGGGATGAAAATTATCACCCAGTACGACATGTATTCCATCGAAGAGGCGGGGCTTCTTAAATTCGACTTTCTTGGTATAAGGAATCTCTCCATAATCGCCGATGCTTTAGAGCGTATAAAAAAGCTTGAGGGCAAAGATATTCGTATTGAAAACATTCCGCTTGATGATAAAAAGACTTTCGAAATGCTCGCAAGAGGCGATACCGAAGGCACCTTCCAGCTGAACGGCTCCGGCATGACGCGACATTTGATGGATTTGAAACCGACTTCCATCCACGACATAAACGTCATGGTGGCGCTCTATCGCCCGGGACCCATGGACAATATCCAAGAGTACATCGCGAGAAAGCACGGCAAAAAGCCGATAACTTATCTCCACCCGAAGATGAAAGACTTTCTCGGCACCACTTACGGCGTGCTCGTCTATCAGGACGACCTTCTTATGACCGCAATAGAGGTGGCGGGCTACAGCTGGGGCGAGGTTGATAAGTTCAGGAAAGCCGTCGGCAAGAAAATTCCGGCCGAGATGAAGAAGCAGCATGTATTGTTCGTCGAAGGATGCGTAAAGCATGGTGGCATGACTTTGGTGAAGGCCGAAGCGCTCTGGGAGCTCTTCGTGCCATTCCAGGGCTACGGCTTCAACAAGGCGCATGCGGCAAGCTACGGCCACATCGCTTATGTAACCGCTTATTTAAAAGCAAATTTCCCGGCCATATACATGAGCGCGGTGCTTACGGCCGAGTCCGGAG
>JBBUAI010000022.1:0-26174 GCA_038058745.1 Patescibacteria group bacterium | reverse complement strand
AGTGTAGCTCTTGATTTTAGTAAATTTATGAGGTATCTTATTTTAACTATGAGGAGTAACGAGGAAAATGAAATAGTTCCGGAAGATTTGGACGATTCCGTGGTTCTAGAAGAGGCGTCACAGGCTTCAATAAAGAAACTCAAAGAACATCTTAAGGAATGCGAGGGAAAGGCTAAGGAATATCTCGACGGCTGGCAGAGAGCCCAGGCCGATTTCGTTAATTTGCGCAAGCGTGATGAAGAGGCCAAGGTTGAGTTTCTGAAGTTTGCCAATGCGGACTTGATAGTCCAGCTCATACCCGTTCTTGATAGTTTGAATTTGGCCGAGTCGCACGCCGAGCCGATATATAAACAACTTCTGCAGATACTGAAACAGAACGGACTGGAAGAATCGAATCCGGCGGGAGAAACGTTTGATCCCAGAAAGCATGAATCAATAGGTGTTATTAAAACAGACAAAAAAGAAGAAGATCATAAGGTTCTTGAAGTCGTGCAAAAAGGTTATATACTATCAGGGAAAATTATCAGACCGGCTAAGGTGAAAATAGGTGAGTATAAAGAATAAATACTATGGCTAAAATCATTGGAATCGATCTTGGAACCACCTTTTCCGCGGTAGCGGTGATGGAAGCTGGCGCACCAAAAATCTTGGAAAACTCCGAAGGTGCCCGCACCACCCCTTCCATAGTGGCTATTTCTAAAACCGGCGAACGCCTGGTAGGGCTCTTGGCCAAGCGCCAGGCGGTCACCAATCCGAAGAACACCATCTTCGGCATCAAGCGCTTCATCGGCCACACCTTCTCCGACCCGGCCGTGCAGAAGGACAAGCAAACGGTGCCTTATGAGGTCAAAGCGGCTCCCAACGGCGGGGTACTTGTCAAAATGGGCGATAAAGATTACCGTCCGGAGGAAATTTCCGCCATGATACTCCAGAAATTAAAGACCGACGCGGAAACCCGTCTGGGGGAGGCCGTAACCCAAGCCATCATCACCGTGCCGGCTTATTTCAATGATTCCCAGAGACAGGCCACCAAGGATGCCGGCCAGATTGCTGGGCTTGAAGTCAAGCGCATTATAAATGAACCGACGGCGGCCGCTCTCGCTTACGGATTTAACAAAAAGAAGAATGAAAAGATTGCCGTCTTCGACTTCGGCGGTGGCACCTTCGACATCTCCATTCTCGAAGTGGGAGATGATGTGGTGGAGGTGAAGAGTACCGACGGGGACTCGCACTTAGGCGGCAAGGACATCGACCAGAAAGTTTTAAATTACATCGCCGACGAATTTAAAAAGGAATCCGGCATCGACGTCCGCTCCGACCCTCTGGCGCTCCAACGTCTCGACGAAGCCGCCGAGAAGGCCAAGATCGAACTCTCAACGGCGACTGAAACGGAAGTAAATATTCCCTTCATCACTTCTGATGCTAACGGCCCGAAACATCTTCTGCTGAAGATGTCACGGGCTAAACTCGAGGAACTCGCGCGAGAGTTTGTCGACCGGGCCATGGACATAACCCGACGTGCCATGGATGCCTCGCCGTTTAAGGTGGGCGATATAAACGAAATCATTCTCGTCGGCGGCCAGACCAGGATGCCCATGATTACCGAGGCGGCCAAAAAGTTTTTCAACAAAGAGCCGAACAAATCCATCAATCCTGATGAAGTGGTGGCGCTCGGCGCTGCTATCCAGGGAGGAATTCTAGCGGGCGACGTCAAAGACGTTTTACTCCTCGATGTCATCCCGCTTTCCTTGGGTATTGAGACCATGGGCGGCGTTTCTACCAAGCTTATTGAGAAGAACACCACTATTCCCTCCGCGCGCTCGCAGGTCTTTTCTACCGCCGCCGATAATCAGACTTCGGTGGAGATTCATATTGTCCAGGGCGAGCGCGCCATGGCCGCGGACAACAAATCGCTGGGCCGCTTCATCCTCGACGGCATACCGCCCTCGCCCCGCGGCATGCCTCAAGTCGAAGTGACTTTCGACATCGATGCCAACGGCATCCTTAATGTGAAGGCCAAGGATAAATCCACGAATAAAGAGCAATCGATACGCATAGAAGCGGCTTCCGGTCTTTCGAAAGAGGAGATAGAAAAGATGCAAAAGGATGCCGAAGCCAATGCGGCTGCGGACGCGCAGAAGAAGGAATTGGTGGATGCCAGAAATACCGCCGAACAGCTTATATATACCGCCGAGAAGGCGCTCAAAGACGTTCCAACGGTGCCGGACGATATAAAGACCGCCGTTAATGGCAAAATTGACGCGCTTAAGAAAGAAGTAAGTCCGCCAGCTGGCGGAAGCGGCACGCTCGAATCAATTAAGTCGGCTTCAGAAGTACTCTCAACCGAAATGCAGAAGATAGGGGAATATATAAGCAAACAAAAACCACCCGAAACTCCCGAAAATCCTGATATAAAGGACGCCGAAACTAAATAATGAAAGACTATTATAAAATTCTAGGCGTAAAGAAAGACGCTTCGGAGGAGGAGATAAAAAAGGCGTTTAGAAAACTGGCTCACGCTTATCATCCGGATAAGTCCGGGGGCGACGAGGCCAAGTTTAAGGAAGCCAATGAGGCCTATGCCGTGCTAGGGGACTTGAAGAAGCGTGCGCAGTACGATGCGTTTGGCTCTGCCGGTCCAGGAGCAGGCGGCTTCAGTGGAGCAGGTTTTGACCCATCTTCATTTGGATTCGATTTCTCCGGTTTCGGGACGAATGGATTCGATGCTGGAGACCTCGGCGATATCCTTTCAAGCATCTTCGGCGGGCGCCGGGTGCGACGCGGCCGCGATATTGCCGTCGATATCGAACTTTCCTTCCACGAATCTATCTTTGGTGCCGAGAGGAAGGTGGTAGTCAATTCAAAGTTTGTAAAACAGAAAGAAGTTTCAATCTCCGTCCCGCCGGGCATAGACGACGGCCAGATGATTCGCCTTTCCGGCATGGGAGAGACGCTTGAAGGCGGCGTGCCTGGCGATTTGTATGTAAAGGTGCATGTGAGAAGGCATCCTTATTTAAGGAAAGAGGGGTACAACCTCATCATGGACTTGCAGGTAAAGCTTACGGAGGCGCTTCTCGGCGGCGAAAGGACTATCGCCACTCTCGATGAAGAAGTGACGCTTAAGGTGCCGGCCGGCATAAAGCACGGGACTATTTTAAGAGTAAAGAATAAAGGCGTACCCATGGGTCAAGGCAAGCGCGGCGACCTCTACGTGCGCCTTTCTATCCAAATTCCCGAGAAACTTTCCAAAGAAGCCAAAAAGCTGGTTGAGGAATTGAAGAAACAAGGGTTATAATTTTATGAATGAAAGCAGTTATTATCAAAGGGAATCCGGAATTCATTAAAGATAGTTCTCAAGCTCCTTTGTGGAACGGATTTTAATCTACCTTAATTATATCACACATTATAGCTAAAAGTCAAGTGAATTTTATCTTTAAAAATAGTGTTTTAAATAGGCCTTTTTCCTGCTAACATGATTTCATGTCTAAGAAGATTCTGCTTTCTGGAGTGAAGCCGACAGGACGGCCGCATATTGGCAACTACTTCGGCGCGATGAAGCAGTTTGTCGAGCTTCAGGATGAATACGAAAGCTATATTTGCATTGTTGATCTCCATGCTCTTACGACTGTTCAGAATAGAAAAGAGCTAAAAGAAAATACTCTCGGTGTTCTATTAGACTTTATGGCTATTGGCTTGGATCCTAAGAAAGTAACGCTCTTTAAACAATCTGATGTTCCTCAAGTTACAGAACTTGCTTGGATATTCAATTGCCTCACAACTGTGCCGTATCTTGAACGCGCGCATGCTTACAAAGACGCCATAGCTAACGGTAAAGAGGCGAGCGCAGGTCTATTTGATTATCCAATCCTCATGGCCGCGGATATTTTGATCCAGGATGCGGACTTGGTTCCGACAGGCCAGGATCAGAAGCAACATGTAGAAATTACCCGAGATACAGCAGAAAAGTTTAATAACGCATTCGGAAAATGTTTCAAGTTGCCTGAACCATTTATTCCTGAAGCGGTAGCGGTGGTGCCTGGTACAGATGGGAGGAAAATGAGTAAGAGTTACGGCAATACTATTCCGCTTTTTGCGATGGACGAGGAGATTGAGAAGGCGGTGATGAGTATTGTTACCGACTCTGTCTCTGATATGCCGCAGAATGTTTATGCCATTCATTCACTTCTTCGAAATAAGAATGATCTCGAAGTCATTTATGCAGAGAACAAGGGTCAGTACCAGAAGTTAAAGGAACTGCTCATCGAGGATCTAAAGGAATTTATCCGCCCCATGCGCGAAAAGCGTCAGGCACTGGAGGAAGACAAGTCAGCTGTACTCGAAGTACTCAAGAGTGGTGGCAAAGTAGCTCGTGAGAGAGCGGAGAAAAAGATGGAGGAGGTGAGGGAGAAGGTGGGACTCAAATTGTACTAATTTCTAATTAACCTAATTATTCTAATGATCCAGGGATTTATACATGCATTAAGAATTCAATCCAAGATAATTTTTATTGTGATTCGTAATTTGAAAGGGCTCACGCAGTTGGTTGTGACTGCGGACAATCCAGAATTTGAAACAGCGAAAAATCTCACTCTCGAGTCAGTCATCAGGGCGACAGGAAAGATGGTGGAGGCGCCGCAGGCGCCTGGAGGCTCGGAGATGCATCCCGATAAAATCGAGATTTTATCTAAAGCAGAACCGGAACTTCCGATTCCGGTAGTGGTCAAAGGTTCAGACGAAGACACAGAGGCTCCCACTCGCTTCGATTATCGTTGGCTTGATTTGAGAAAGCCCGAGAAGACCAAGATTTTCAAAGTCTGGACCGCTTTTGAAAAAGGATGGAGGAAATATTGGGATGAGAATAACTTTATCCAACTTTATCCACCCGCTTTCATGTCTACAGCGAGCGAGAGTGGGGCCGAAGTCTTCGAAGTTAATTACTTCGACCGCAAGGCCTACCTCGCTCAGTCACCTCAGTTTTATAAGCAGATGGCCATGGCGGCCGGTTTCGAAAAAATTTTCATGACGTCTCCCGTGTTTCGCGCCGAACCCTCCTTCACCACCCGACATCTGACCGAGTTTACCGGTTGGGACTTCGAAATCTCCTACATCGAGAGTCATCACGACGTTATGGATGCGGAGGAGGGTATGATTGTCGAGGGCTTCAAAGCGGTTAAAGAAACTTTCCCTGAACTCAACTTAACTATTCCTTCACAACCCTTCCCCAGACTTACCATGGTTGAGACGAAAAAGATTCTCAGTGATCGTGGTATTCCTTCCCCCGAGGAACACGATCTCTCGCCGGAAGAGGAGCGGGCCATATCGGAATACGTGGAAAAGGAGATGGGGCATGAATTTGTATTCATAACCAAATATCACAAGTCGAAAAGCGCCTTCTATCATATGCGATTAGCAGATGACCCTGAGCGTAGTCGAAGGGCTGATCTCCTTTATCGTGGGCTCGAAGTAACGACTCTCGCACAACGAGAGCATCGTATTGAGATTCTCGAGCAGCAGGCCCAAGAGAAAGGTATGGACCTAGAAGCGCTCAAAGATTACCTAAACTTCTTCCGCTACGGCTGTCCTCCTCACGGTGGCGCGGGTATTGGCCCCGCCCGCTTTATCATGAAAATGCTCGACCTCCACAACGTCCGCGAAGCCACATATCTCCCAAGAGACGTTAAGCGTTTGAATCCATAGTCGCGTTTGGAAATTAGACCACACATTTGGATTGCGAGAGGAAGCAGTTTCTGCTAAATTATTGGTGCAATAGGAGATTCCACCCCGAAAGGGGCGTTTTATTTTGGCAGACAAGCGCAACCATATGACAAAACTCAACAATTACATGCATAAAATCTACGGACTAATAAATTATGCATTATCAGCATCGGTAGCATTCTCATTTTTCCAGATTCCATATATCAATAATCTGGAAACGCTCCAGATTTCACCTATTACCATATCCAATGTCGAAGTCGGAGAAGTGCTTTCCGACCATGAAAAAATGCCTATCACAGACGTATTCTTCGGTCTGGAATCGAAAACCCCGGCTACCGAGTCAAGGATAGAAAAGCAGATTGCCTTCGTGAGCTCGAGAAAAGCCTATCCAGCCTCTCTTGCGGTGGTAGAAAAGCATGCCAAAACCATAAAGTCGAAAGCCGGCGAAAAACATGTTCCCGAAGACGTAGCCTTGGGCGTGGCCCTACTTGAGAACGGCGGCTCCGATACCGCAGTCTCTAAGGCGGGCGCGCTTGGAGTCTTCCAACTCATGCCAGGCACCGCTCGCAACCTAGGTCTCACTGTAAACAAGAAAGCGGACGAACGGAAAAATCCAGAGAAGAATATTGAAGCCGGCGTCACTTATCTGGCACAGAACTACGAACGCTTCGGCGATTGGGGTCTTGCTACCTGGGCATATCACGCAGGTGAGGGCAATGTTGCCAAGGCGCTAAAGATTTATGCCAAGGCCAATAACAATATCGACCTTCCAAGCTCTCCATCAAAGAACTGGAAAGCTCTCCACGATTACGTCGAGAAGCATGGTCTTACTATCCACAAACTTCTCTCTGACCCGAAAGTCAAAGCGTTTACAAAGAAGCTTAACGACGATTCCGCCGGCTATCCGTACAAGGTGGTAGCGACCGCCACGCTCTTCCGAGAGCATCAATAACAAGCTATAATGCTTGGGTGAATTCCCCAACTTATACTGTCAAAACGCATGTTTTTGAGGGTCCACTAGACCTTCTTCTAGAATTGGTAATCAAGCGCAAGCTCTTCGTAAATGATGTCTCGCTTGCGGAAGTAACTGATGATTTCATTAGTTATATCGAAAAGCATGAAAAGTTCCCGATAGGGGAAAGTGCCGAATTCATTCTCATTGCATCAACCTTGATGCTCATCAAAAGCCGGTCGCTTCTGCCCGAGCTTATGCTTACGGAAGAAGAAGAGGGGGCAATACATGACTTAGAGGACCGTCTGGTGCTCTACGCGCGGATAAAGGAGCTCTCGCAACGCCTCAAGCCAATTTTCGGCAAGGAAATAATCTTCGAGAAACTGCCCGCGCGCAATCCTTCCATCATCTTTTCTCCCGATTCCAAGACAGATGTTGGGAATCTCCTCTTAGCGCTTGAAAATCTTTTGGAGTCCTTGCCGAAAAAGGAAACGCTCTCGAAGGTAACAATCAAAAAGGTTGTGAGTCTCGAAGAAATGATAGAGAAGCTCGCGGAGAGAATTTCAAAGGTAGGCAAACTGCGTTTCCGTGATCTTAAACACAAAGATAAAATTTCCGTTATCATTGGATTTCTCGCGATGCTCGAATTAGTCAAGCGTGGAGCTATCCGTGTGACACAGGAAAGGGCAGGCGATATAGAAATTGAGAGCGCCTCCATTACTATACCCAACTATGCTTGAGCAAAAAATAGAATCAATATTATTTTTCAGAAATGAGCCGGTGACACTCGCGGAACTTTCCAAACTGCTAAAAGTTCCGCGAGAAAATTTGCAATTTTCAATTTCCAATTTACAAAAAGAATACCATGGTAAGGGAATTGTAATTGTAACCGATGGCGAATCAGTCAGTTTTGGCACACATCCCGTTAATTCAGAATTGATTGAAACATTGCAGAAAGAAGAGCTCTCGCGGGAGCTGGGCCGGGCCGGTCTTGAGACCTTGGCCATTGTTCTTTATCGTGCACCGGTCTCCAGACGCGAGATTGACCATATCCGCGGCGTCAATTCCACTTTCATTCTTCGCACGCTTCTTATACGCGGGCTTGTAGAGCGCACTGAAGGCGCGGAGCGCGGCTACAACTACAAGCCGACGCTCACGCTTCTGGAATATCTGGGCGTTACAAAGCGCGAAGATTTGCCGGAATTCGGTTCTGCTTTCGCCAAAATCGAAGAATTCGTTAAAACTAATCCAGATGAAAAATAAAATTCCGGAATTAAGATTTTTTGCCGCCCTTTTCATATCCATTTCTCTTCTTATTGTGAGTTCGTACGTACTCGGTTCCCGGGAAGAAACGGGGGAAGCTCCTATTACAGAAGAGACGGCTTTAAAGTCGTTCCCCGCGTTAACGCTTCAAGCCAAGGCCGCCTATATCTACGATTCCCGCACTAAAACCGTTCTTTTCGCTTTGAACGAAAATAAGAGGATGCCCCTGGCTTCGCTTACCAAACTCATGTCGGCTCTAGTCGCTACGGACATAAGCCCCGATTACGATACAGTCACTGTAAGCAAAGAAGCGCTAACTGCTGACGGCGATAGCGGGCTTCGTCCCGGCGAAAGGTGGAAGCTTGCGGACCTTCTAGACTTCTCACTCGTCTCTTCTTCTAATGACGGCATTCGAGCCGTTGCTCTAGCCCTCGGAGCGCTTGCCCGGTCAGGAGCCGACAACGATCAGATTATCAAGGATTTCGTTAGGCAGATGAATAAGAAGGCCTCCGAGCTCGACTTGAAAAACACTTATTTCTGGAATGAAACTGGCCTCGATGAATCAGAAATGAAAGGGGGTGCTTACAGTACGGCAAGAGATATGGCCATGCTTATAGAACACATCATTGCTTATCACCCGGAAATATTAGAGGCCACAAAAGCATCTTCGCTCTCAATCTCTTCCCTCGACGGCTTCAAGCATGAAGCGAAAAACACCAATATCCTTACCGAACGTATTCCTGGATTTATCGGTTCCAAAACCGGCTTTACCAATACGGCCGGGGGTAACTTGGTCTTCGCTTTCGACCCAGAGCTAGGTAGGCCCATAATTGTCTCGATTATGGGTTCGACCGAGGAAGGCCGCTTCGAAGACACCGAGACGCTTATTAATGCCGTTCTAGAATATCTAAACCAGAATTAATTATGTGCGGCATAACCGGCATCACCGACAGAGGTATAAAGAATAGGGAAGATACCTTGAAGCAGATGACTGATGCCATTTTTCACCGAGGCCCGGATGATGATGGGTACTTTATTGATGAATATGCCGCCTTGGGTATGCGCCGGCTTTCCATAATCGATCTTTCAAGAGGAAAACAGCCTATAAGTTCGATTGACGGGCGATATAAAATTTTCTTCAACGGGGAAATTTATAATTATAAAGAGATAAAAAAAGAATTAAGCGACTATCCCTGGAAAACGGACAGCGATACCGAAGTAATATTAGCGGGATATTTGAAGTGGGGGACAGGTGTTCTAACACGCTTGCGCGGAATGTTCACTTTTACTGTCTACGACACGCAAGAGAAAAAGCTTTTTATCGCTCGCGACCCGTTTGGCATAAAGCCGCTTTATTATTGGAAAAAAGAGAATAATATTATCGCTTTTTCATCTGAAATAAAATCTTTCTTGAAGCTTCCTGGCTTTCAGGCGGAAGTAAACGATACCGCAGTCTATAATTATTTGTCTTTCCAGTACAATCCGCTTGACGAAACTTTTTTCAAAGGTGTTTACAAGCTTCCACCGGCCCACTCCCTTTCTATCGAACTTAAGACTGGAAATTTCGAACTGAAGCGTTATTGGAAATTTGAATTTAAGCAGGACGATTCCCTCGAGGAAAATGATACGAAGCGAAAAATTCTTGAGACTATGGAAGATTCGGTTGCCCACCACATGATCGCCGATGTGCCAGTCGGCTCATTTCTCTCCGGTGGAATCGATTCGAGCATTATCGCCACCTTGATACAGAGAATCCGCGGCGAAAAAAAGATAAAAACCTTTACCGTTGGATTCAAGTCACTTTCCGAAGGCCTTGAAGCAAGAGAAACTTCGGACCCTCTCGGCACCGACCATACCGAAATCGCCGTCTCACCTGAAGAATATTTCGAAGCCCTCCCAAAGGCAGTGTGGCACTTTGACGAGCCGGTGGCGGACCCATCGGCCTTAGGCCTTTATTTCATTGCGCGCGAAGCGAGGAAATCAGTCAAGGTGGTGCTCTCCGGGGAAGGGGCTGACGAGCTCTTTGGTGGCTACAACATCTACCTAGAGCCTTTTGCCAGACGTTGGATTAGTTGGCTGCCACGCACTCTTCTTAAATTCTTGACATCATTGCCCTTGAGAGGAAGTAACTATGCCGAACGCGCGCTCTTACGACTCGAAGATTGGTATATCGGTAATGCCTCGATCTTTAAACCGAGAGAGGGGCAAGCACTGTGGCGCGGAGGGGAACAGCAATCATTTTCTCTCAAAAAGCTTTATCGCGAAGCGGAAGGTTTGAGTGATTCGACCAAGATGCAGTACATCGACATCCACACTTGGCTCGTAGGGGATATTCTGGCCAAGGCGGACAAGATGACCATGGCGCATTCACTTGAGCTTAGAGTGCCGTTTCTCGATAGCTCCGTAGCTTCTCTAGCATCTTCGCTTCCGGACAAATTCAAATGGCAAAAAGGGATTACAAAATATCTCCTACGTGAAGCTTTTAAAAATATTTTGCCCGAGTCAACAAGACACAGGAAAAAGCTGGGATTTCCGGTGCCGATAGCAGAGTGGCTCTCTGAAAAAGAATTCAGACAAATTTTAGACAACCACTATATCCAAACTCATTTTAACCTGGGCCAAATCAGAAAATTATTTGAAAAACCGGGAGATAATGCCAGGAAAATATATCTCCTGCTTGCTCTCGCTATTTGGTACAATACCTTTATCTCCGATGCCAGACGTCCTTAAAATCATAGTCCCGACCGTACTCTCCTTCTCCATCGGGATTTTCATCACACCATTCTTCACCCGGTACTTCTACAAATACAAAATGTGGAAGAAATCCCCCCGCACCGAATCTGATACTTCCGAGCGCTTCAAAACCATCCATAATACCGAACATGAAATGTCGACGCCGCGCGTGGGCGGGGTGATTATCTGGGTTTCGGTGCTTCTTACCGTAGTGATTATATTTGCCCTTTCAAAACTCTTTCCTCTGGGACTTTTTGGAGGACGGGAAAGCATTTTCAATCAACTTAACTTCTTCAGCCGGAGCCAGACTCTCGTACCGCTTGGCGCATTCTTTCTCGCCGCTGTCATCGGACTCTTTGACGACTTGCTCCAGATTTTCGGACAGGGGAGCTATGCCCGGGACCCGCTTGTTTACAGGAAGGTCAAGGTCGTCTTTATTACCCTTATCGGCCTCTCCATCGCCTTATGGTTCCACTACAAGCTTGACCTTGTTTCCATAAAGATTCCTTTTGACGGAGAATGGCAGCTTGGCATATGGTTCATACCGGTTTTCGTCATAGTAATGCTGGCCACTTTCTCAACCTCCGTTATCGACGGACTCGATGGCTTGAGCGGGGGAGTGCTTGCTTCTAGCTTCACTGCTTACGCGGCTATCGCCTTTCTCGGCAATCAGTATGACATCTCGGCTCTTTCTGGGGCCATAGCCGGTGGCATCCTGGCGTTCCTATGGTTTAACGTGCCGCCAGCGCGCTTCTATATGGGAGAGACCGGGATGCTCGCGCTTACGGTGGCGCTTTCGGTCATTGCCTTTCTCACCGATTCGGTGCTTCTTCTGCCGGTTATCGCCCTGCCGCTCGTCATCACTTCGCTTTCCGTCATCATCCAGATAACCGGCTACAAGTTTTTCAACAAACGCCGTGTTTTCATCGTGGCACCGCTCCACCATCATTTCCAAGCCCTCGGCTGGCCGAGGGAAAAAGTGGTCATGCGCTACTGGATAGTCTCGGTCGTGTGCGCCATTACCGGCATCATTCTCTACCTTGTCAGCTAGATTGAGACAAATCAAAGATTGGTACCAGACCAACGAGAAATCCGTCTCGACCATTTCTCTCATTGCCGGCTTCGTCTTCGATTCGCTTACTCTCCAGAGGATAGACAATTTCCGAGACAACCTCTGGCTTTCCTTGAACCTCTTGCTTGTCGGCATCTGCATCATTTTTCTCAACCGGGAAGTCGAGGGTCGGTATTCGCATGAAAGCTGGAAGCACTTCTGGCTCTTAAACACGCTGCAATTCGGCCTGGGAAATATTCTCGGCGGCTTTTTCATCCTCTATTTCCGTAGCGGCACCCTTTCCGCCTCTTGGCCGTTTCTTCTTATTCTTCTCTTCGCCTTAGTGGCCAATGAGCTTTTCCAGAAACGCTACGCGCGGCTCGTTATGCAGCTTTCGTTCTTTTACCTGGCGGTTTTTTCTTTTTCCATCTTTCTTGTGCCGATTTTCCTTCACCAAATCGGCCCATTCATCTTTATCTTGAGCGGCATTGCCAGTCTCGGAGTATTCTGGCTTTTTACCCTCTTGCTTAAGAAACTCATAGCCAAGAGGTTCAAGGAAAGCCGCCGGCCACTCTTTTTCGCAGTTATGGCGATATTTTTCAGCGTGAACCTTCTCTACTTCGCCAACCTTATTCCGCCCATCCCGCTTTCGCTTAAAGATACTGGTATTTACCAGTATCTTTCCCGCGATTCACGCGGCAGCTACATCATCGCCGAAGAAAAAAGGGGACTCCTGGACTATTTCAGCTTCCACGAAACTATTCATTTGGTGCCTGGCGACTCACTCTATGCGTATAACGCGATTTTTTCACCGACGAACCTCGATACCAGGATTGTCCATGAATGGCAGTACCAAGACGAAAAGACGGGGGAGTGGATGACCTTCGCGAGAATTCCGCTTCTGCTTTCAGGCGGACGCTCCGAGGGCTTCCGCACTTATTCGGCTAAGTCGAATCTCACGCCGGGCGACTGGCGCGTTAATATAGCTACTCCCCAAGGACAACTTTTGGGTCGTATCAATTTCCGCATTATTACCGCTTCCGCCCGCCCGCCGCTCGTGTATCAGGTTAAAAACTAATGATGCTATAATTTGCCTTGAATTATGGCCTCGAGAAGAATCAAAGTGGATAAGCCGTTTCTTATCATTACCGTAATACTTGCGATAACGGGCTTTTTCATATTCAGCTCCGCCTCGCTCGGGCTCTTGGCCAAATCAAATTCCAATTATTCAAACGTCGCTTTCTCCCAGACGGTTCTGGGGCTATTCGCCGGCACCATAGCCATGATTATCGCCACTCGCCTCGACCCGAGGATACTGAAGAAATCGGCTTTCTATCTTCTCTTTGCAGCCATTATCTTAAATATTCTGGTGCTTATGCCGGATATTGGTTTCGAGTATGGCGGCGCCCGCCGCTGGATAATGCTCGGGGGCATATCTTTCCAGCCATCGGAGATTCTCAAACTCGGCTTCATTATCTACTTCGCCGCCTGGGCAGCCGGCGCTAAGGAAAAGATAAAAACTTTTTCTTACGGCCTCTTGCCGCTTATAGTTCTCCTTGCTATTTGCGGCTTTCTCCTTTTGAAACAGCCAGACACGGATGCACTTATGGTTATTGTCACCACCTCCCTTGCGATGTTTCTCTCTGCCGGTGGGCGATGGCGGCATATTTTACTAATCATTCTAATACTAGCTACGGGGGTCGCCTTTCTCGCTTATAGCCGGCCTTACGTCAGGCAACGCATCAGTACCTATCTTCATCCCCAGGCAGATGCTCTGGGGGCAAGTTATCAGATACAGCAGTCGCTTATCGCCATTGGTTCCGGGGGCCTATTTGGAGCCGGCTTCGGCCAGAGCGTGCAGAAATTCACATACCTTCCGGAGCCGGTAGGGGATTCTATCTTTGCCGTGGCCGCCGAGGAGTTCGGTTTCGTCGGGAGCGTTATTCTCATCGCCATATTTGTACTTTTCGCCTCTCTCGGGCTTAAAATTGCCGTACGCGCTCAAGACACCTTTGGTAGACTGACTGTCGTGGGGATTGTTATAATGATTGTCTCCCAAGCATTCGTCAATATAGGAGCAATGTTGGGAGTCATCCCGCTTTCAGGCATTACCCTGCCATTCGTCTCGCACGGCGGCACATCCCTTTTTATCAGCCTTTTCGAGGCCGGAATCGTTCTGTCCATCTCTAAATCCCAGCGTTCTTAAATCTTAAATCCTAAATCATGCGCATTCTCTTCACTGGCGGCGGCACTGGAGGCCATTTCTACCCGATAATTTCTATTGCCCAGGAACTTCAGAGTTTGGCCAAGGAGAAGAAGCTTCTGGACATGGGGCTTTTTTATATGTCTCCCACCCCGTACAATCCGGGCGTTTTGTACGAGGCAGGTATAACTTATAAAAAAAATAGCGCCGGCAAGCTTCGCCGCTCCTCGGGCTGGCAGACTCCTATAATGAATTTCTTCGACTTATGGAAGACGCTCTCGGGTACATTCCTGTCGCTCATAGAAATGTACCGACTTTACCCCGATGTGGTCTTCGGCAAGGGCGGCTACGCGAGCTTCCCAGCGCTTCTCTCCGCCAGAATCCTGCGCATCCCTGTCGTTATCCACGAATCCGACACCGTGCCGGGGAGAGTCAACCTCTGGGCCGGCAAGTTTGCCAAAAGAATCGCCATCTCATACAAAGAAGCGGCTAAATATTTCCCCCCGGGAGCGGTCGCTTATACCGGCCAGCCGGTGCGGAGAGAGATTCAAAGCCCGATAACGGAAGGCGCCCGCGAATTCCTGAAGCTGGAAGAGAACGTGCCCGTTATCCTGATTTTAGGCGGCTCTCAAGGCGCGCAGAAGTTGAATGACGCCATTCTCGGAGGACTCAAGGAACTAGTGGATAAATACGCCGTCATCCACCAAGCAGGGGAGAGAAATATTGTGGAAGTTCGGACGACCGGAGAGGCGATACTCTTTGATTCGCGATACAAAGACCGCTACAAAGTCTTCGATTATTTGAATCCTTTAGCCTTGCGCATGGTCGCGGGCGTCTCTTCGGTCGTGGTTTCGCGCGCCGGCTCGACCATATTTGAAATCGCGGCTTGGCGAGTGCCGGCCATCATTATTCCCATCAATGAGCGCGTCAGCCGCGACCAGCGTTCAAACGCCTTCGCCTACGCCAGAGCAGGCGGAGGCGTCGTTATCGAGGAAGACAATCTTACTTCCAACATCCTCATCTCGGAAATCGAGCGTCTGGTAACTCACGAAGATGTGAGCATAAAAATGAGAGAGGCGGCCAAGGCGTTCTACAAGCCGGACGCGGCGCGCCTGGTGGCGGAAGAAATATTAAAGATTGCGTTGGAGCATGAAGTGGAGAAGTAGCATGTTATAATTACAAAATGCCAGTTTCTATTTCAACACGGATACCAGTACCGGTAAAGTTCAAGCCATATTTTCGCGAAAGGGACTTCGTTTTATATCACGCCGATTCCATAGAGCTGCTAAACCAAATGGAAGCGGATTCTGTTGATATGATTTTTGCTGATCCGCCATATAATCTATCTAACGGAGGATTTTCTGTTCATGCTGGCAGAATGGTAAGCGTAAATAAAGGCACTTGGGATGTAAGCCGCGGATTCGCAGAAGATTATGAATTTCATTATCGCTGGTTGGAAGCCTGCAAAAGAGTACTTAAGCCACATGGAACACTTTGGGTTAGTGGAACATATCATTCCATTTACCAATGTGGCCACGCTCTTCAAGCGCTTAATTATCATATTCTTAACGACGTCTCTTGGTTTAAGCCGAATGCATCTCCAAATTTAAGTTGCAGATTTTTTACTGCCAGTCACGAAACGCTGATTTGGGCAAGAAAAGAAAAGAAGGCAAGGCATATTTTTAATTATGAAGTAATGAAGGATAACGAATGGCCGGACGATAGGTTAAAAAAGCGTGGATATCAAATGAGATCCGTATGGGCAATTGGTACGCCAAAGCCCGAAGAAAAGAAATTTGGCAAACATCCTACACAGAAACCACTTGGTTTGCTTAGAAGAGTCGTTCTTGCCAGCACGAATAAGGGAGATATTATTCTTGATCCTTTCACAGGTAGTTCTACTACTGGAATTGCTGCTATAGAGCAAGGGAGGAAGTTTATAGGTTCTGATTTGGACAAAGAATATTTAAAATTTTCCGTAAAAAGGTTTCGTGAATTATCTAAAAACTCAAAACTATTCTGATGGATCAGGATAAACTCAAGAAATATATGACATTCAGGCGCGAGGGCAACCCTATCTCGCCGATGAAAGTTTTTGAAGTTAATGGAAACTATATTATCAGCGTATATAAAGGTTCTATTTCTGAATTCGATATTCTTATAAAGTATCGACAAAAACACGGAAATAAATGGTCTCGTATTAGGACCCCCAAGCATATACACTGGGCAGTTGATATATTGATTAAGCTTTACGAAGATAGGGAGAAAACACAAGAATTTTTGGATTTTCTGCTGAAGATTTGGGAAGAGATTAAATCGGTAAAAAATTCTGAAGCACAGAAAGAAGCCCTTGATATTGTTTTTCTTTTAAAGGACAGCCAGGAGCTTATAAATAAATACGAAGAATTAAGTTCAAAAGGGGAGTATAGCGTTAAATTTTTGATTTTACTGGCTAAACTACTCATGATTCAAGAAAAAACTAACCTTGAAACTGCATATATGTTCAAAAGACTTCTGACTGCATTGAGAGAAGGCGGTGATATATTCAAAATTGTTTCCACAGCTACTCATGTCGGCAGATAATAGAAATCAAGTAATAGTCCGCATAGCGCCTTCGCCAACAGGGAATCTTCATGTTGGTACTGCCAGAACCGCGCTTTTTAATTACCTATTTGCCAAAAAACATGATGGAAAGTTTTTGATACGTATTGAAGATACTGATGTAAAAAGGTCAGAAAAGAAATATGAGAAAAATATTTTAGAAGGTTTAGAATGGCTTGGTATTACTTCAGATGTACCGATTATTCATCAAAGTAAACGTACGGAAGTATACAAAAAGTATGCTGAAGAATTGATTAAAAAAGGTTTAGCGTATGAAGTAAGAAGCGGAGAATTTCAATCTGGGAAAAGTACTTGGATAGGAATGAAGAAAGCCGTTATTTTGAAGAATCCAAAAAGGGAAATTGTTTTCACGGATGTTATTCGCGGAGAAATAAAATTCGAGGATACTCCCGAAGAGATTGTCATTCTAAAATCTGACGGCACTCCTACATACAATTTTGCCGTGGTTATAGATGATAATGATATGGGTATCACCCATGTTATTCGCGGCGAAGATCATATTTCTAACACACCGAGGCAAATTGTGCTCCTCGAAGCTCTGGGATTTAATCGTCCTGTCTACGCTCATATTCCCATGATCCTCGCGCCTGATCGCTCCAAACTCTCCAAGCGTCACGGCGCCGTCTCGCTCCTTGATTACCGCGATAATGGTTATCTCCCCGAAGCGATGGTGAATTATCTGGCGCTTCTCGGCTGGAATCCAGGCACAGAACAGGAAATTTTTATCATGCAGGAGCTTATAGAGCAATTTGATTTGGGTAAAATTCAAAAAGGCGGGGCAATCTTCGATGAAAAGAAGTTCCAATGGGTAAACAAAGAACACATGAAGAGACTGCCTGAAGCAGAGCAGCGAAAAATCTTGCTTAAAAGCATCGAGAATGAACCATACATTATAGGGGAGCCCGAACTGGAGCCAGCAAAAATTCCGTGGAAGAAAAATTCGAAAGAGAGAACAGCTGAACTACTCGAAGGAGCGGAAAAGATTATCGAAGAAGGCGGCGACCTCCTCGCTTATGCCGAAAGGGAAGGGAAGGGCGATGTTTTGTGGCCTGTGCGCTACGCTCTGACAGGCGCGGAATCCTCTCCCGACCCTCTAACTATCCTAGAATTTTTTGGAAAAGAGAAGTCCCTAAGCCGCCTCAAGAAAGCTATAATAATGCTCAAGAATGAGCAGATTTAGGATTTATGATTTAAGATTTAAGAATTGGATTTTTGTCCCAATTCTTACTACCTGCTTCTTACTACCTACTTCTATTCTTTTGGCTGCAGACCCAAGGGCCTTGGCGCGTGAGATAGAACAGGTAAAGCACGACCGCGAAACGCTCTTAGTCGAGCAGGCACGGCTCGTAGCCGAGCTTGAGAAGGTCAACACCCAGAGTGAGTCTTTAGGCACGGCCGTCAAATCTCTCGACACTACGAGAAAGAAGCTTGCCGCTGATATCAAGGTTACCCAATCGAAGATAAATTCCACCAATTTGAATATCCGCTCGCTCGAAAATAACATGGCGGATAAGGAGCGGGCAATAGATACTCATGAGGCCGCCATAGGACTTGCTCTCAAGGCCCTTCATGAATACGATTCCCGTTCCCTTATCCTCGACGTCCTCTCGTCAACCAAGCTTTCCGACTTCTGGCAGGACAGGGGAGAGCTCGGGGAGCTCTCTACCAGTTTGAATAAAGAAGTGAATAATCTCCGGGAGACGAAGGACTTGCTTAATGAGGAGAAAAAGAAAAAAGAAGAGGACAAAGAAAGGATATTGAATCTCCAGGCGGAGCTTAACGGTCAGAAAAGCGTAGTGGAGGAAAGTAAGAAGGCCCAGGAAAAGCTTTTGGTCGAGACTAAAAACCGGGAGGCCGCTTATCAGCAGATGCTCTCGGAGAATCTGGCGCGTCAGAAACAGTTCGAAGAGGACCTCTATCGGCTTGAATCGGAACTCAATATCACTCTCGACCCTTCCCTTATACCGGCTCGCCGCGCGGGTGTCTTATCATGGCCTCTAGATAAAGTTTTCATTACTGGTTACTTCGGCACCGTTTCCGGCAACCGGAGGGTATACGCGTCCGGCTTCCACAATGGTGTCGACTTCCGCGCGGCCATGGGCACACCGGTCAGAGCCATGCTAACTGGGGTTGTGGAGGGGCACGGCAATACCGACGAGCAGAGAGGATGCTATTCTTACGGCCGCTGGATTCTCATAAAACACAAAAACGGCCTTTCAAGCATCTATGCCCATCTTTCCGCAACGCTGATGCAGAATGGGCAGAATGTTAAGCAGGGCGATGTCATAGGATATTCGGGCGGCCAGAAGGGTGTTTTCGGTTCCGGTTATTCGACCGGGCCGCACTTGCACGTCGGCCTCTTCGCGAGCCAGGGCGTTTCTATCCGGCAATTCGTGACGAGCCGCGGCTGTCAGCTCGTTTTCGTTCCTATCGCCGACGTAAAGGCCTACCTCGACCCGCTTGCTTATCTGCCTTCCATATAGTTTAATAAGTTTAATAAGATGAATAAGTTGGATAAGGAGAGAGGATTCATAGGCACGGTTTTTCTAATCATTATAGGACTTGCGGCGCTGAAATATTTCTTCAATTGGTCAATCTTCGATGCCATCAACTCAGAGCAGGGGAGAGGCACTCTTTTATACTTAAAAGAAATTCTCAATTATCTTAAGGGACTTGTTCTATCCATTTGGTCTTATATTCATTAGCCCATGAAAATTTTAAAAATACTGCTTTTCTTGATCCTGGCACCGATATACGTCCCGGCATATCTCCTGATGCACCTTAGCTTCAAATGGTGGACCGGGCTTCTGGGTAGCGCAGATTGATTTCCAAACTCTTTTTCGCTACTATCCTCGGCAGGAACGTACATCAAGAGAGGTGATCTGTGTTATCAGTTGCCGAAAGAGTCAATAAGCATTATACGATGCAGGGGGCTTTCTGGTCGCACGATGAGAATCCTGCGAGACCCCATCCGTTGCTTACTGATGAGTTCCACAGCTATCGCTATACCAATAGCGATCTTGCTTTGGAAGATCCAGTATTTGTCAAGTGGGCATGCGAAACTTTGGTAGCCAACCTCCACAACAGTTGTCGCGTGGAAACTTGGAAGATCGACCGAGTCGTAGGGCCCGCTATGGGGGCAATTCCTCTAGCTATTGGTCTGGCAGCAGAGATTAGCCGACCTCGTGCTAGTCCGTGCAAATGGTCATATGGGCTTAAGATGGGTGAGGGGAGCGAGAGAAAGTTTTCACTTGCCCGGGCACGAATTCTTCCGGGGGAGCAAGTGCTTCTCTGTGAGGACGCGCTGACGACAGGAAGTAGTACTCGGCTGTTGGCAAAAGCGGTTGAGGAGACTGGCGGTATCGTATTACCGTATGTCGCCACTATCATCAGCCAAGCTAACCTCACTCGGATTGACGGTCGGAAAATCGTATGTCTCTTACATCGAGAGTTTCTGATTTCCTCGGCTCGGGAATGCCATCTGTGTGCCATTGGTTCAAAACCCATCCGGCCGAAAGGCATCGATAACTGGACCCTGCTCAACGCAAACTATCCGGCTTAACAGCCGAAAGGGAGTCATCAGGATGAGTATAAAGAGGGAATTGAGTCCAGCGGAGCGGCTCATCGTGGCTGCCGACTTTAAACCTGACAAGAAGGAAGTGATTCAGGGGAAAGTCATGGCCCTGGCAGCG
Source organism: Patescibacteria group bacterium (assembly GCA_038058745.1). Classification (GTDB taxonomy): domain Bacteria; phylum Patescibacteriota; class Minisyncoccia; order Phycocordibacterales; family Zambryskibacteraceae; genus UBA5004. Next base: position 5,943 of record JBBUAI010000022.1, on the reverse strand, counting down.
GACCTCAAAGGCACAGGGGTCTCGGTAAAGGTCGAGTCCGCTCTGCGTATTTGCGGCTACGAGCTCATCGACAAGATTCATCAGATGGGCGTGCCGTGCTTCGCGGACCTGAAGCTTGTGGGTACGCGGCACACACTCGGGCTTGACGGGGCCTTTCTCCGCCGTTATCACCCGGAAATTGTCACAGTATCCTGCGCTGTCGGAGTGAAGGCGCTCGCGGTTCTCAAGCATGAATTGCCGGATACGGAAGTGCTCGGCGTGACAGTGCTCACCAGTCTCGACGAAGATGACGTTCAGCACATCAATCGTGGCTCGGTTCTGGAAGTGGTCATGCACTTCGCTCAGATGGCTCTCGACGCCGGGCTTGACGGTCTCATCTCGGCGCCAGCGGAAGTATGTCAGCTTCGCAGAACCTTCGGCCGCTCACTCTCCATCAATACGCCCGACATCCGTCCCGCCTGGGTCGTCATCGAAGATGACGACCAGAACCCAAAACGGGTCATGACGCCGACCGAAGCTATGAAAGCTGACATCGACCGCATAGTGGTGGGCCGTCCTATAGTGGAGAGTAAGAATCCCTATGATGCGGTCATGAGCATTATCGAAGAGATTGACGCGGCGATGGCGCCAATCGAACTCTAGCACCTTGGTTCACACAGCCGGCGACACTTTGTCGCCGGCTGAATTTATTAAATGACTTCCCTATCGGGCGGTGGGGGAGTGGAGCGAGAGCACGTAGCTCCACTCGGCCGGAGCGCGGCGGCGCGAGGCGGGGTCGCACAAATTTTCTACAGAAAATTATGAGTGACGGGGAGGGAATTACATTTATGGTCTAATTTTAATGTCATCCGTTAGATATACCCTGTATGTCTAAAAGGTATATTGTGCGACGTACTTCTATATATTAAAAACCGCTATTCCCTATCATAAGAACAAACCCGCGCCTAGGCGCGGGTTTGTTCATCCGCCAGCTGGCGGATTATTTCCTAGCGATTTCAGGACCGAGGAACTTGGACCAGCAGGCCGAGGACGAAGCCCACGGCTTGGCGCCGTACTTCTCATAGAGATGTCGGGCGAAGGCCACGTTGCCGTCGATGTTGTGGATATCGAGACCCATCTTTTCCGCAGTCTCCTCGTGGTACAAGACGTTAATCTGCATCACGCCGCGGTCGTAGGTGTTCTTCTGTCCCCTTAAGATTTCGCCCCTTGAGTTAAGATGGCGGTTATAGGATTCGCACTTACCGATTTTGGCCAAGAGCGGAATATCCGCAAAGTAATCATTAAGGAATTTCTCGACGTTCTTCGGGTCTGTAATCGGCTGATAATCTTCGGAGTGCACCTCTTTTGGCGCAATCATGACCACCCCTACCTCCACCTTGGCTTCCGGCACGTTAAGCGAGGTCATCGCCGGCATGACGGTTGCTACGGAAGAAGTAAAGCTGATGAGAAGACTAAGAGTAGTAAGCGGTAAAATGGGATTAGGATAAACTTTTAATGATTGGTAGCTATGACCGTAATCGCACCTCTCCAAATGAAAAGCCAGCACCTGCTGACTTATTAATATACTATCATATCAAAACCTTGATGTCAAGCATTAAATGTGGTCTAATTATATAAAATGGCTCTATAAGGCCGTATTTTATGGTTAAGATTTAGAAATTGACGGGTCAAATTCTATCCTTATCGACTCTTTTACCCCGGATACGGAAAGCCGGCCCAGGCCGAAAGAAAGCGCTACTAAAAGGATTATAACGAGCGCTAAGAATAGCTTTCGGAAGAGCGGAATCCGCCAGCCGGCGGACTCTATATGGCCCTCCTTGTCAAACGCTACTTCCTCTGTTAAACTCATACGGCTTAATTATGGCACATAAGAAATCTGCAGGAACAACTAAAAACGGCCGGGACTCTAATCCCAAATATCTGGGTATTAAGATTACTCCGGGCGCTCGAGCCCAGATGGGCTCTATTCTTGTGCGTCAGCGCGGCACCGACGTATTGCCCGGCAAGAACGTCTCCATGGGTAAGGACCACACCCTCTTCGCTTTAAGAGACGGTATTGTCTCAATGACCTACAAGCGCAAGGTCCATTTCGATAACCGCACCATTAAGAAGAAGGTTGTGAATATAACTTAATCAATCCTTAATCTCGGATTGATTCCCCTTTCTAAATTTCTCAAGCTCCAAGTGCTTTTCTAAACGCCTTGCTTCTTTTTCATTAATCGCCCGCTCTTCTAAAGCCCTCTTTACCTCACTCTTTTCTTTGAGCTGTTCTGCCCTAGCTAGACCCGCCTTGTCGGCTATGAGCGCGAAATTATTTGGGAGCAAGAAATTCAACGCGTAGCCGTCCGCGACATTTTTCTCATCAAATCGCTTCCCCATCCCTTTTATATCCTTGAGTAAGATTACTTTCATTGCTACTGATTTAAAATCTCAAGCGCCTTCTCCAGTTGCGGGTCCTTGCCTCGCTCGACATCGGCAGCTGTGCGGGTCACTTTTAGGTCAGGCTCTATCCCCTTCTCCGAAATAGATAGGCCGTTCGGCGTAAGCCAACGAGCCACCGTTACCTTAAGAGAAGTATCGGAAGTGATATCAACCAATTCCTGGACGGAGCCCTTGCCGAAAGTTGCCTCTCCCACCAATTTCGCCCGGCCGTGCTCGGCTAAGGCGCCGGCGAGGATTTCCGAGGCCGAAGCCGAGCCCTTGTCGACCAGTATCACGAATTTCAAATCGTCCCGGAAAATGTCGTAGCCGCGGCTCCTGTAAACCCTCTCTTCCTTGCGTGTTCCGAAATCCTCTCTTACTACCACCTTGCTCGAAGGGAGAAACCAGCTTGCCATATCTATGGCCGCCTCAAGGTAGCCGCCAGGATTCCCTCGCAGGTCGAGGACAAGCGAATCTGCGCCGGAAAGGATGAATTCCCGCAAGGCGCTGCGGAAAAGCACGGTTGATTGAGCGGAAAAGCTGTAAAGTTCAATGACGAATATGCCGCCATCCAATTGCTTGGTACTGATGACGGGGATGTCAATGACCTCGCGGATTACGGAGATATCGAAGGGCGCCTTGTTGCCGTTTCTGAATATGGTCAGAGTCACTTTAGTGCCCTTCGGTCCGCGTATAAGCCGGACGGCATCCTCCGTAGTCAGAGCGCTTGTCTCCTTGCCGTTAATCTTTATGATTCTGTCGCCCGCAATGATGCCGGCCCGGAAAGCCGGTGAATTCTTTAGCGGGGCAATGACTGTAATCGCTCCGTTTTGAGCCACCACCTCCATCCCTACTCCCTCGAAATTGCCCCGGATATCGGCGGCAAACATCTCTGATTCTACCGGAGGGAAAAATACGGTGTAGGGGTCCTCAAGAGAAGCTGTAAGCCCCGAGATGGCGCCCCAGACCTTCTGTTGTTCATCCACGGACTTCTCTGTTGTTGAGGCGGGTACATACTTCTCATCTATAACGTTCCAGGCTTTCCAGAACGGCGCGAAGTCGACCGTGGTCTCGCTTGTCGGGTTAGGGTTTTCAATACCCACAGTTGCCGTAGAGAGCGCCCTTTCACCCACATGGAAGCCGAAATTGTAGAAAGTAAAAGCAATTAAAGCTCCCAAAGTGAGGAGCGCCCCATGTTTCTTAAGCAAATCCATTCGTGAGATTATAACACCTTTTCTGCTATAATGAAGTGGTGAAAAACGAGGATACATATCAAGCGGACGGGTCGAAAGAGATATCTCTGCGGCTCAACCATTATGACGATATTTTTTCTGATTTCGACATTAGGCCATACTCCCGCCGCGCTCTATCAAGCGACTTCTTGGACGAGATAAGGCGCGCCTCTTACGACAAATACAACGACGGCATAGAGCTTAATTTATATGTGCCGGAAACGGAGAGAGATGCCCCCAAAGAAGAGGTTATCGCAGACCGTCTTACTACCCACTTCAAAAAGCATTTTATTATTCTCCGGAAAGAGAAAGGCAAAATCCTCCTGCTCGGCTGGTTCATGATTTGCTTAGGTGTAGCGTCTATGATATTGGCTACGCGCATCATATATAAAGACCCGACAAACAACATCGGGCTTTCCTTCCTGCTTGCCTTTCTCGAGCCGGCGGCATGGTTTCTGCTTTGGGAAGGAATGGACCAGGTTATCTTTACTTCAAAGGAGCTTGAGCCGGAATTGAGCTTCTATAGAAAGATGGCCAACTCACATGGCCGCGTAAGATTCAATTCAAGCTCCCTTTCTTCATGAGGCTTCACAATACTCTTATGGGTTTAGTCGAGGAGTTTAAGCCCATTGAGCCGGGCAAGGTCGGGATGTATCACTGCGGCCCGACGGTCTACGACTATATCCACATAGGCAACCTGCGCTCTTTTCTCCTGGCCGACCTTCTGCGCCGGGCATTCGAATTTCTGGGATTTGAGGTCAAACAGGTAATGAACATAACGGACGTCGGCATCGGCGGCAACAATGACGAGGGCGAGGACAAAATCATCAAGGGGCTCAAGCGCGAGGGTAAGCCGGTCAGTATGGAATCGATGAAAGAGCTCAGTGATTTCTACACCGAGCGCTTCAAGGAAGATATCGGCAAACTCAACATCAAGATGCCGCATATCCTGCCTAAGGCAAGCGAGAATATATCGGAACAAATTGAGCTTATAAAGACTCTCGAGGCCAAGGGCTTCATTTATAAGATTTCAGACGGTATTTACTTCAACACCTCCAAAGACCCGCATTACGGTAAGCTCGGTAGGTTAGGCAAAGAAACGGAATCAAGGGTGCTTAATAGCGAAAAGAGAAATGCTCGGGACTTCGCTCTTTGGAAATTTAATTCTAATCTCGGCTTCCCTTCCCCGTGGGGGCAAGGATTCCCTGGCTGGCACATTGAATGCTCGGCTATGAGTACCAAATATCTCGGCAAAACCTTCGACATTCATACCGGCGGTATAGACCTTGCTCCCATCCATCACAACAACGAAATCGCCCAGTCGGAAAGTGCGTGCGGGTGCGAATTGGCGCATTACTGGATTCATCATGAATTTGTAAACGTGCCGGAAGGCCCCGCCAGGGACGGGGTAAACAAGATGGCGAAGTCGGAAGGAACTGGCATTACCCTGAAGACTTTGGAAGAAAAAGGATTCCCTCCCCTTTCTTACCGCTACTTCTTATTGATGGCTCACTACCGGACGCCAGTCACCTTCACCTGGGAGGCGCTGACTGACGCGCAAAATGCGTATCGGAAATTAAAAGATTTAGGATTTAAGGTTAAAGATTTAGGAATAATAAATAAGGAATACAAGAAGCAATTCCAAGCCGCGCTCGAAGACGATTTGAATACGCCCGAGGCACTGGCAATAACCTGGAAGCTAGTCAAAGATGAATCAGTCTCCCCTACTGATAAACGTGCCACCCTTCTTGAATTCGACAAAGTGCTCGGATTGAATCTGGAACGCAACGAATTCCTGGAAGTGCCGCAAGAAATCATCGCGCTCGGCGAGAAGAGGCAGAAAGCCAAAGAGAGCAAGGACTTCGAAGAGGCGGATAGAATTAGGAAAGAAATCGAGAGCCGCGGCTATGAAATCCGGGACGTCGAAAAAATTTTTCTGATATTCAAAAAATAGAACGGATATACCTTCTGTCAAGTAGGATTTAATCCCCACTTTACGCACGATTTTCTCCCCTTTCACCCATTCGTATCATTCGATTACATTCGCTATAATTCGAATATGCAAATCGTTGGTACTTCCACCTTGAATGACGCGGGTATCAGAATCCCGCCGCACTCGATCGAAGCCGAAATGGCACTCTTGGGCTCCATCATGCTCCGTCCAGATGCCATTTATGAAGTGGTGGAAATTGTTGGTCCGCAATCTTTCTATTTCGAAAAGCATCGCATCATCTTCCAGACAATGCTTGAACTGTTCGAGAAGCACACGCCCCTCGACATCCTCTCGCTC
>JBBUAI010000021.1:0-15158 GCA_038058745.1 Patescibacteria group bacterium | reverse complement strand
TTCTTGGCCAGATAATCAATGACGAAGAAAACGAAATGCGGAGCCTTGATGTTTCCGGTGTCCTGCTTTTCCTTGAACACCACCCTTTCTTTCATGGCCGACCCATAGTCTTCCTGGGTGATGAATTCGTTCTTTAGCATCTCGGAAAGAACCAAATTTTTTCTTGCCTCCAGTTCGCTCTGGCGCGAGCCATAAGGGGAGTAGAAACTTGGCGCCTTGGGCAATGAGGCAAGGTACGCGGACTCGGCAAGTGTTAAGTCGCGGGCGCTCTTGCCGAAAAAGCTCTGGGCCGCCTCCTCTATGCCGTAAATAGTGCCGCCGTAAGGAATCTCATTGAGATACAGGGCAAGAATCTCTTCTTTGGACAAAACCTTCTCGAGCTTTAAGGCAAGGATTAATTCCTTAAGCTTTCTGGTGGGGGTTTTATCCTTGGTCAGTATCGAATTCTTGACCACTTGCTGGGTGATGGTAGAGCCGCCCTGGCTGAAGGAGAGGGTCGTCAGGTTCACCCACACGGCACGGAGGAATGAGCTTAAGATAAAGCCGTGGTGGGAATAGAACGATTTATCCTCTATGGCGATAGTCGCGTTCTTTACGTGAGGAGAAATGTCTTCAAACGGCACCATGTCCCTCCTTACGTCCTGGGAAAAGTCATAGAGAAGAATCTGGCCGGTGCGGTCATAAATCTTCGTAGACTGGTCGATTTGGCGCTCGGAAATGCTCTCAAGAGCCGGAATACGCAGCGATGCGAGCCAGAGCACGGAGAATCCGAGCATAAACAGCAATACGGCGGAAGCGGCGAGAAAATAATTGGAATGGCGGGCCCTTTTCAGCAATTTTTTCATGGTTCGATTGTACTCACCATGACCCTGAGCAGGGTCGAATGGGTCATGAGAATTCCCATTTTAACATATGTTAATATGCTTATCATGGATAAAGACGTAGATTCGACAAGCTCACTACAAGTAGAAGAATTGCTTTCTCGCTCGGTAAAAGAAATCATTCCGTCAAAAGATGCCTTAAAAGAAGTCCTCATCTCGGGTAAAAAATTAAGAATCTACATTGGTACGGATGCCACAGGCGAATCCCTACATTTGGGCCATGCCACAAACTATATGATTCTTGAGAAATTCCGCCGACTTGGGCATGAAGTAATTTTTTTGATCGGTGATTTTACATCAAGAATTGGCGACCCCACTGATCGGGAATCTGAAAGGAAACAACTTTCTCGAGAGGAGGTAGTACAAAATACCAAAACTTGGATAGATCAAGTCAGACCTATAATTGATGTCGATAATAAAGACAATCCAGTCAAGGTCATGTACAACCATGAATGGCTTTCTAACTTAACTTTTGAAGACGTTCTCAATCTGGCATCTAATTTTACCGTTCAACACATGATCGAGAGAGATATGTTCCAGAAGCGCATACAAGAGGAAAAGCCCCTTTATCTCCATGAACTATTTTATCCCCTAATGCAGGGGTACGATTCGGTAGCTATGGATGTTGATATGGAAATGTGTGGAAATGACCAGAAATTCAATGCGTTGGCTGGCCGTACGCTACTCAAAAAGCTTAAAAACAAAGAAAAATTCGTATTCATTACTACTCTTCTCGAAAATCCGATTACGGGAGAAAAAATGATGTCGAAATCGATGGGAACGGGAATATTTCTAGACTGGGATACAAATAAAATGTTTGGGGCGATAATGGCTCAGCCAGATGAGAATATGAAACAACTATTTACTGACTGCACCTGGCTAGGTCTTGAAGAAGTTGAAGAAATTATCAAGAAGCATCCAAAGGAGACCAAGATGCGCCTAGCATATGAAATTACCAAGATTTATCACGGAGAAAAAGAAGCAAGTAAAGCGCAAGAGAACTTCGAAGAAACCTTTTCAAAAGGTGGTGTGCCGAAAGATATAAAGACTGTCAAAGCGGGTAAAGATACTCCGCTTGTGGAAATTCTACTAGAGCACGGAGTGGTTTCTTCCAAATCGGAATTCAACCGGCTCAATAAGGAGGGAGCGATTGAAGAAATGGAAAGCGGCGTTTACCGCGTGGGCAAACACCGTTTCATAAAAATCGAGAGGCAATAAAAGCGATAATATCGCTTTTTATTACATCGTGTCCACGTCGTCGTAGGGCTCTTCAACGTCAAGCTCCTCTTCCGCCAGGTCCTCGACGCTCTCCACATCCTCATCGTCCGTCAAGGGTTTCTTTTTGCTGTCGAGCTCGCCCTCCGGCACTTCGTTTTCAAGTTCATCGTCCTTAATAATATCGTCTTCCATATTTAAAGTAGTCGAATTATTTTTTAATGCACTTATTTGTATCAAATACTCTTTTGGGTGGCAAGGTGGGTTATCCCCACCGCTATGGCGTCGAGCTCGTCATCAAGCCGTTTTGAAGAAGTTTTCGGCAGAGACACCAATTTTTTAACCATATTTCCCATCTGGAGCTTATCCGCCTTCCCGTAGCCAGTCACCGCAATTTTGATGGCTTGCGGGCCGTATTCGTATATCTCTAATCCGGCCAAAGCCGCTTCATAAAGAATTACTCCCCTCGCTTCGGCCACCTTTAACGCGTTGGTAGTATTTTGATTAAAAAACAAGTTCTCAATAGCCAAATCTTGCGGTTTCCATTTCTTTATTATTCCCCCCAACTCTTTGCCAATCATAAGTAATCTTTCCTCGTGGGGAAGCTTACGATTTGTTTCAATACAGCAAGAAAAAAGTACCCCTTTCTCGTCAAGAATGGCAACTCCCACTCGATCAAACCCAGGGTCTATAGCCAGGATTCTACTAGCCATACCAAAAGTCTATATTTAAAGCCATAAAATAAAAAGTCCTTGACAAATAAAGTATAGTATGATAAGATGAAAGTTAGGAGGTGCTCATGTACTATATTGTGGTTTCGATTACCCCCATGCTGTTCTACGGCGATGTGATAGGTGTCTTCTCATCGCTCGAGAAAGTCGTGGAGGGTATCAAGGCGTACGAAACGAAGCAAAAGGAGATGAATCCAGACTTCAAGCTGACACAGCGGTTTAACTTCAAGCCGGCTGAGAACAGGGCTGGCGAACGCGAAGTCGGCAAAGGTGCCTGGTATCTCGATGAGAGTTATGACAGCTACCACATCAGGGCTCTCACTCTCGATTTGCCGCTCGGCGTCCCCGTACCCGATCCGAACATGCCTGGCTACACCATGCGAGAGTAACTAAGGTAATGGCTGGTCATCGGCTCAGGCGCATTTCCTGAGTGGGGGCGAGAGCGTATTACGCTCTCGCCCTTTCATTTTATAAAAATTCACATACGTTAAAATTATACGGTCGCACAAAAGTAACGTATACGTTATTTACTCACTGTGGTGAGATAATAGCGTATTTACCTTATAAACCTTCAAACTTCTCAACTTACAAACTTATTCCGCGTTGGTGTAGACCTCCTGGACTTCATCATTATCTTCAAGTTCTTCAATTAATTTTTCTAAAATTTGGCCATCGGCTTCTGAGAGTTTGATCGTCATTGTTGGTTGTAAGTTGTTGGTTGTCGGCTCTCTTTTAAATGCCCACATAGCCGAACCGGGAGCGGCGAGGGAGAAGCCATGCTGGGAGAGAATGAATTTCACTTCTTGCGCTGCCTTGTTCCTATTATCAGTCAAGGCTTCAATTATGAGAGCTGAGCCGCCCGGACCGTAAGATTCATAGGTGATAGGTTCTAGGTGCTGGGTGCTAGGGTCGGCACCTTTCTTAACTGCGCGTTCAATGTTATCCGAGGGCATGTTGTATTCACGGGCTTTATCGATAGCGGCCCGGAGGATAGGGGAAGAAGTATCACCTTTGACCTGCTTGGAGGCAGTTGCGATGAGCCGCGCCATCTTGGAGAAAATCTTAGACTTAGCCGCATCCGTCCCGGCTTTCTTGTTTTTGATCTTAGACCACTTATTGTGTCCGCTCATAAAAGCTTTTTCTGTAAATTTGCCGGGACTTTTTTACCTAAATGCTCGTAAGCGTGAGGAGTGAGAGTACGGCCGCGGGTGGTGCGCTCGATGAGGCCGAGTTGGAGTAGATAGGGTTCATTAAATTCCTCAATCGTCGCTTCTTCTTCCGAGAGCGCGGCCGCTAGAGTGCCAAGGCCGACCGGCCCACCGCCGAATTTGTCCGCAATCACTAGAAGCAAGCGCCTGTCGGCGGGGGAAAGACCTTTTTCATCAATACCTAAAAGTTTTAAAGAAAGATTAACGGTTTCCAAATCAAGCGGCCGATTCTCCACCTGGGCGAAGTCGCGCGCGCGTTTCAAAAAGTAATTGGCCGTGCGGGGGGTAAAGCGCGAGCGCTTGGCAATCTCTTTCTCGGCGCCCTTTTCGATTTTTACCCCTATGATTTTCGCTGAACGCCGAAGAATTTCCTCGATTTCCTTCTCGCTATAAAATTCTAGCCGGAAAACCCCGCCGGAGAAGCGGCTGCGCAAGGGCGAGGAAATCATGGCTACCCGGGTGGTGGCCGCCAAGAGGGTAAAGGGCGGCAACTCAAGCTGGAGGGTTCTTGCCGAAGGCCCTTTGCCAATGATGATGTCGAGAACGCCGGATTCCATAGCCGGATAAAGCACTTCTTCAATAGTTTTATTAAGCCGGTGGATTTCGTCGATGAATAAAATATCTCCTGCCGCGAGATTGGTGAGGATGGAAGCGAGGTCGCCCACGCGCTCTATGGCCGGCCCGGAGGTGATTTTCAAATTTCGCCCCGTTTCCTTAGCCACTAAATGAGCCAGGGTGGTCTTACCGAGCCCCGGCGGGCCGTAGAAGAGCACGTGTTCTGGCGAGGCGCCGCGCTCCGTGGCCGCCTTAATTAGAATGTTGAGATTTTTCTTGACCGCACTCTGGCCCACATAGTCTCCCCAGCTCGAAGGACGCAATTCTTTGTCCAGAAATGAAGCGTAATTCGGCTCTTCCGCTGTTTCATTTTTCTTCGGCGCTTTTGTTTTTGAGCTTGACATAAAAAGTTTTCTGTGCTAGATTAAAAACTGATCCAGTTCATGAATCTCTAAGCAACGGACAATTTTCTAAGGACACTCTGGCAATCTTTATGGTTACTGGAGTCATCCTCAAGAGAATCGTTTGGCTTTTGCTTAGAGATTCATGCGCTTGATTGCCCCTTTTCGCATTATATAGATAAATCGACTACCCTGTCTAATTCATCGAGAGTCGTTACCCCGTTCAAGACCTTCAAAACGCCGTCTTGAGGTATGGTCAAGAGCCCTTGATGCTTGGCCGCTTCGCGAATGTCCCGTTCGGAAGGATTGGTAATGACCGCTTTTTCTATCTCACTGTCTACGAGTATCGCTTCGAAGACGCCGATGCGGCCTTTGTAGCCCAAGCCGTTGCATTCCGAACAGCCGATACCATCGGGGCCCTTACCCGATGGTATCCAGACTTTCTCACGCCGCACTCCTTCGAGATAACTTTTATCTTCTATGCCGGCGATAATTCTTTCAACGGTTTCTTTGGCCTTGCCATCGAGAGCCACTTCTTTTTTGCAGGTCTGACACAGCGTTCTTACCAATCTCTGGGCGATTGAAACATTTAAAGCGGAACTCATCACTTTGGAATTCACCTTGAGGTCTAAGAGGCGGGGGAATGAGCCCGCGGCATTATTGGTGTGCAAGGTTGAGAGCACCAAGTGCCCGGTAAGGGCGGCGTTTACCGCCACCGCCGCAGTTTCCTCGTCGCGGATTTCTCCCACCATGATGACATCCGGGTCCTGGCGCAGGGCGCTTCGGAGGCCCTCGGCGAAGGTGTAGCCCTTCTCTCCTTCCGCTTGGGTTTGAACGATGCCCTCGATGTGGTATTCGATGGGATTCTCGATGGTGATGACTTTTATTTCCGGAGTGTAGATTTTCTTGAGAAATGCATAAAGAGTGGTGGTCTTGCCGGAGCCGGTTGGGCCGGTGGTAAGAATCATGCCGTTCGGCTTCCTTATTTCCTCTTCCAGAATGGAGAGAAGTTTCGCGTGGATGCCCAAATGCTCAAGCTCGACCGAGATGGCCTCGGGGTTAAGCACGCGCAAAACTACTGATTCGCCATAAGGGCCCGGCAGGGCGCTGGTGCGCACCTCTATTTCGATATTCTCAAGCTTGATGGAGAAGCGCCCATCCTGTGCCTTCTCCACCACGTTTAATTTAAGCTCGCTTACGAGCTTTATGCGCGAGAGCAGAAGTTTGTAAGTTTCCGTATCGAAGTGGAGAATATCGGTAAGCACTCCGTCCAGGCGATACCTTAGGCGGAGGTCAGCCTCTTCTGGCTCTAAGTGAATATCAGAGGCCTTGAGAGATATCGCTCCGGCGAGTATTATCTCGAGAATTTTCGATATCCGGTAGGCGCGCTTGAGAGAAAGCACTTCTTCGATTTGCTTCTTGATGTCAGCAAGCGATGTGACCGACTTGGTAATCTTTAATATCTCTTCGTTTGAGATATCAAGAGCGCCGGATTTTGTCTCGAAGGAATAAGAAAGGTCCTTGTATCTCTCCCAGACCCTTTCGAGCGAGGCGTGCGAGACCATGAATATTTCCGGCAAAAAGCCCTTCTGTTTGAGGTCGGCGATGACCGAGAGAGTTTCTTCGCTCTGGGGAGAAAGAACGGCTACGTCGATTTTATTATCTGTGGCGTTGAAGACCGCGATTCGGGCTTCTCGGGCCTGGGCCTCGGGAATCACGCGCAGGGCGTCGATATTTATGGGGTGGGCGGAAAGGTCGAGATAAGGAACGCCATGGCGTGAGGCAAGCGTCTCGGCGAGCTCCTCCTCCTCTTTCTTGCGGAGTGCTTCTACGCGCTCTTCCTGGCGAGCTTCGTCAAAAATAACCATATTTTAATTGTATCAGAGCCCATGAAGGCGCAGCCCTTTTACGGGCTTGACTTTTTAATATAACTTATGGTATAATATGAAAAGAAAGGAGTTCCCATGAAAAAACTAGTTTTGGCGATTTTGGCCGTAATCTGGGTTGGTGGCTGTGCCTCAAGCAATGTGGGCGGTCAGCGGCGTACGGTCTTTATGCCCCAGGTTGGGGTGATAATGACCGTACAGAACAATTGCGCGCCGTTCGTGAGTGTCGAAAGTATCCGCGGCGTGGAAGTCGCGGAACTACCTTTTGGCGAGTCGGCTACGCTTCCGATTTCCTCACGAGCATTCGGTGGTTATAGCCGGGAAATCTGGGTCATGGTAAAGGCGTACGCCAGTAATCTAGTTTTTCTCGGTTCAACTATGTTCCGGGAATACGTGGATACCTATCAAGGCACCCAAGATAGGTTGTGGCAAGTTGATCGCCTCGATTCGCCGCCGGGGGCTCAATGTGAGCCACCGCGCTCTCCATGAGAAATGGTCAGATGAATCAGGGCGGTCCGACCTCGGTCGGACCGCCCTCTTTTGTTTTATGTATAATACGGGCATGATGAATCTTTCTCCGAAAGAACTTGTCGACTCACTCACATTAGGCAATCAAGCTACCGTAATTGCTCTGCAAGGGGAATTGGGCGCCGGCAAAACGACTTTCGCCCAGCAAGTCGGCAAAATTTTGGGAGTAGAAGAAAACATGCACAGCCCGACCTTCGTCATTATGAAAGTCTATGATATAGACTTTCATGGCTTTAAAAATTTAATCCATATTGACGCTTACCGGATTGAGAAGGAAAAGGAATTGCTTCATCTCGGCTGGGGAAAGATTATTCAAGAGCCGGAAAACCTCGTTCTTATAGAATGGCCGGAGAATGTCCCGGGCCTTATCCCGGAGAACGCGAGAAAAATACTTTTCAAGCACGTCGATGAGAACACGAGGGAAATCCATGCCGAAGAAAATTGATAAAAAAAGACTGATTCTCCTTGATTCCCACGCTATTATCCATCGCGCCTACCACGCCTTACCGGAATTCAGCGCCTCATCCACCGGCGAGCCGACAGGCGCCCTTTACGGTCTGGTGGCCATGTTAATCAAGATGGTCCAAGAGCTTAAGCCTGACTATATCGTAGCGGCCTTTGACCTGTCGGGGCCCACTTTCCGTCACCAAGCCGCTCAAAGTTACAAAGCCGGTAGGCCGGAGAATGATGAGAATTTGGAAATCCAGCTGAAACGCTCCCTGGATATTTTTGAAGCGTTTAATATCCCGGTTTATTCTAAAGAAGGATTTGAGGCGGACGATATCATTGGCACTATCGTCGAGAAAATGAAAATTGAAAATTCTAAATTAGAAATTATTATCGCTTCAGGTGACATGGATACCATGCAACTTATCGATAACAAGAAAGTACAGGTTTACACACTTAAAAAAGGTCTTAATGACACTATTCTTTATGATGAGAAGAAAGTCATCGAGAGATTCGGCTTCCCGCCTGAAAAACTTATTGATTACAAGGGTCTCAGAGGCGACCCGTCTGACAATATCATCGGGGTAAAAGGAGTGGGAGAGAAAACTGCTACAGAATTAATACAGAAATTCGGCACCATAGAAGACATCTACAAAAAGTTGAAGAAAAATAAGGCGGATATTCCGGAAAGAATGAAAAAAATTCTGCTCGAGAATGAAGAAGAGGCGCTTTTTTCTAAAACTTTGGCCACCATTCGTACCGATGCCCCGATAAATTTCAAACTGCCCCCGGAATGGTCTCCAAATTTTAATTTGGAGAAAATTCTTGAGTTGTTTAAAACGCTTGGTTTCAGAACTTTGAGCGAGCGGGTCAAGCGAATGGCGAAGAAACTTGGTTCGGATGTAGAAGTTCCGAAGCCAACCGAAAATTTATTCGCCTCCTCGCAAGAAGAAAAAGAACTATGCCTCATGCTCTGGATTATTGATTCCAATATCGTGGCACCCACTCTCGAAGACGTTTTCAATTTCACTAAAACCACTGATATTGGGGAGGCGAGAAAAGCTTTAGAGGAAGAGATGGATAAGAGGAAGGTAAGGGCTGTTTTCGAGAAAATCGAGAAGCCCTTGATGCCCGTAGTCGAGAAGATGAATGAAACCGGAGTAAAGATAGACAAAGAAGTTTTGAATGACTTATCCCAGACTTATCACAAAGAATTAAACCGGCTGAAGAAAGCTATCTGGAAGGAGGCAGGAGAAGAATTCAACATAAACTCTCCTAAAGCACTCTCGGAAATCCTTTTTACCAAACTAGGCCTTGCGGGTAAGGGGCAGAAGAAGACGCCGGGCGGAGCTCTGTCGACCAAGGAATCCGAGCTCGAAAAGCTTCGCGAAAAAAGTCCGATAATTAGCCATATTCTAGATTATCGCGAACTCTCCAAACTTCTCTCGACATACATCGACGCCATTCCACCCCAGCTTGATAAAAGTTCCCGTCTCCACTCCACCTTCTCTCAAATGGGGGCTGTGACCGGCAGAATGTCTTCAAACAATCCCAATTTACAAAACATTCCGAACAAAACCGAACTCGGTCGAGCTATTCGCAAGGCATTTGTACCCGAAAAAGGATGCAAACTCGTCTCTCTCGATTATTCCCAGATTGAACTTCGCTTGGCGGCCATCTTCTCTCAAGATAAGAAGCTTATTGAAATCTTTAAGAGCGGGAAAGACGTGCATAAAGCAGTAGCAGAAAGAATCGGCATAGAGCGTCGCCAAGCAAAGGTGATTAACTTCGGCATCCTCTACGGCATGGGAGTCAATGCTCTTAAGGTAAATCTAGGTGCGGAGAGGCGTGAGGCCCAGGAATTCTATAATGAATACTTCAAAACCTTTACCGGTCTTGCTCAATACCTCGACAAGGTGAAGGTCGAGACCGCCAGGAGGGAATATACGGAAACTCTCTTCGGCCGTCGCCGATATTTCTCGGGATTTAAATCCCCGCTGCCGTTTATCCGCGCCTCGGCCGAGCGCATGGCTATCAACGCCCCGCTCCAAGGCACTCAAGCCGACATCATCAAGATTGCGATGACGAAAATCGACGAGCATATTAAGATTGAGAAGCATGAAGATGACATGAGAATGATTCTTCAAGTCCATGATGAGCTTGTCTTTGAGGTAAAAAATAATCTAGTTAGTGAAGCGGTGAAGCATTTTAAGAAAATAATGGAAACCATTATTTCGAAGGAGCAATTGCATAGCGTGCCTATTGTGGCAGAGGCGCACGTGGGCGATAATTGGGGTGAAATGCAGAGAGTAGATTTATGATTTAGGATTTATGAATGAAGAAAAACCAGAATTTGAATTAGAGCCGGTGGAAATTCACCCGGAATATTACGAGAAAAACCTTTTTGGCGAGAAATCGGCTACTGGAGAAAGGTCAGACCTTAAGAATGATGCCCAAGGTCTGACCTTAGGGAGGCAGCCTTTCAATATATTTACTCTTACTGATGCCATCGGGGCGAGGAAAAAGCGTGACGCCTGGGTGCTTTACCAGAAGGCCTTGGCCTCGGGAATGTCGGCGGAAGACGTGTTTTTCAGAGCCGTCATCTGGCAGGTCAAGAATATGCTTATCGCTTCCAAAACGAAAAATGCCGGAGAAACCGACATGAAGCCGTATCCCTACAGTAAGGCCAAGGGTTTTTTGAAAAACTTTAAACCAGGAGAACTAGAAGGGCTTTCCGAAGAGTTGGTGCTTGGATATCACGCAGTTAGAAAAGGAAAGGGGGAAACGGAAACGCTTATCGAAAAGATTATTTTGAGACTTTAATTGTGGTCACAAGTATTTTTCTGCTGAAAAATCTCGCGACCCCCGCTCGCGCCATCGCGCTCCGCGCCGCACAAAAACGTATTACGTTTTTGTGCGCCCAGCAGGGATCGGACCTGCGACCTTGTCCTTAAAAGGGACCTGCTCTACCGACTGAGCTATGGGCGCAAATAATGCTTAAAAGAATACAATAAATTATAGAGGTATGTCGAGGGCGTAAGCGCCGGCGCCGGTAAAAAGGAGTGAAAGCGAGACAACAAAGACCAATAGATAGAAGACTATGTCCCGCTTTAGAATATCGCGGGCATCCCATTCGATATAGAGCTCCATGCCGGTAAAGAGGACGAAGGCGAGTGCTGCCACCTGGGTCCAGAGTCCGATGATGAAAAGAATGCCGCCCGCAATCTGGAGCAAGCCGTAGAATGGCACAAGCAGGTCCGCTGGCCGCAAACCAAGTGTTTCAAAAGAGGCAATCCAACGCTTTTTTTCTTCACGGAACTTGAGAAGACCGAGGTCAAGGAAAATAAACCCCACCACTAATCGCAAGATAAGCGGTCCGAACATAGAGTAAGTAAGAAGGTCGGGGAACGGATTAAGCATGGTTTTATTTATGGTGAGCTTGTCGAATCTATATTACCATAAAGCTTTTGGTGTGCTGGGCAGAAGTGGGCGGACCTCCCGCCGACAATGATTCTTTTTATCACCCCTCTACAACCCTTTTTCATGCACGACTTGCCGGTGCGGCGGTAGGCCTCATGATGCTCTTGGAATTTGCCCTTTTCACCCTTGATATTGCGGTAATCTGACATTGAATCGCCGCCGAAATCGATGCCCCTCTGAAGCGTTTGCTTCAGAGCAGTAAACATCAGCTTAATATTTTTCTCCGGAATCTTGCCCGGCTTTGAGAGGGGGTGCACTCCGGCGCGCCAGAAAATCTCGTCTGAATAAATATTGCCGATACCGGCAATCAAAGATTGGTCCATTAAGACGGACTTAATCCTACCCTTCGGCCTTTTCAAAACTTGAGACCTAAAAACTTCAAATTTAAAAACTTTTTCCAGCGGTTCTGAGCCCAAGTGTTCAAGATGAAGGCACTTCTCAAGCTCGGAAGTCTTTACCAAGGTGACTTTTGCAAACTTCCTCATGTCTGACAACGCCAAGGTCTTGGCGTTGTCAAGATTAAATGTAAGACGAACAAATGGGTAATCAGGCCTGTCGTAAACAAAATGACCGGTCATCTTCATATGGACGATGATAGTGTAGCCATTCGAGAGAAAGATAAGTACGTTCTTAGCCCGTCTTTCTGCTCTCAGAATCTTTGCTCCAAGAACTTTCTTTTTGAATATTTTAAAAAAGGCGGGGTCTTTGATATTGTCTTTGCCAA
This sequence comes from Patescibacteria group bacterium, assembly GCA_038058745.1. Taxonomy (GTDB): domain Bacteria; phylum Patescibacteriota; class Minisyncoccia; order Phycocordibacterales; family Zambryskibacteraceae; genus UBA5004. The sequence goes on along the minus strand of JBBUAI010000021.1, from coordinate 3,102 downwards.
CATGATGCACGCTGTTGTAGCTCGTCTTTACGGCAATAATTCTCCTGTTTTTGACAGTTTTATTCAGCCCGTTGACGGTAGTCTCTACTTCCGGCAGTTCAGGCATTTTGAGAAAGAATCTTTAAAGCCGATTTGACACGTTCTCCGGCTCCTGATATGTTCTTAGGAACCTTTTTAAGCGCATCCCGGGCATCGCGCTCCGTGTATCCGAGAGAAACAAGGGCTTCGAGAGCATCGCCTTCGGAGCGGGTATCGATATTCTTGTCTTTCGGACTTGTTTTCAGCTTGTCTTTAAGCTCGAGAACAATCTTTTCGGCATTTTTCTTGCCTATGCCAGAGACGCGAGTCAAGTAAGATGTATCCGCGCTTGCTACGGCCTGGCGAAGCATCGCTGGCGTGGCTACATTCAATATACCCAAGGCAGTCTTCGGCCCTATGCCTGAAATAGTTATGAGAAGCTCAAAAATATCCAAAGTCTCTTTCTCCGGGAAGCCGAAGAGTTCTAAAGCGGTTTCTCTTACGACAAGATGCGTCCAAAGAAAAATAGGAGAACTGGGAGTAACCTCAAGAGCCGTATCGGTGGTGACCATTACCTTGTATCCCACCCCAGCCACGTCGACAATCAAACTATTGAATTCCTTGTGGCGAATAGTGCCGGAAAGGCTTGAAATCATACAATAAGTAGTGTAGCATCTCTCAAATGCCAATCACTAGTTCGGCTAAAAAAGCCCTTCGCGCCTCGCTTCGCAAGCGCGTATTCAACTTGCGCAGGAAGGACCAGGTATCTCACACTGTTAAGTCTCTGAAGAAGTTCATAGTCCTGGGCAAGAAGAAAGAAGCGCAAGTCGAAATGCATCTGGTTCAGCAAGCGCTAGACAAGGCGGTCAAAGGCCACACTCTCGACAAAAACACTGCCTCCCGCAAAAAGTCTCGCCTTTCTAAATTAATTAAAAAGCTATAAGCTGAAGAAGCTTTACGCTCTCGTAGTTCAACGGATAGAATGCAAGATTGCGGATCTTGCGATCCAAGTTCGATTCTTGGCGAGAGCACACTTAAAATCCTAGGTATTCTAAAATCTGCTCAACGAAGGGCAGGGAATGATATTCTCGCGAGAGAGAATGGGCAAGCATATCGTCGAGCTCATCAAGTGGAACATCGTCGCTTAAAGGCACGATGATAAGAGGCATGAGAAGCTTCTTTGACCTCAAGATGATTTTTTTATGCGGATGCTCGGTATCTATCCAATAAGATTCGAGAGTGGAGTAGGGGTAGCGGATTTTGTCGCGGGTAATACCTCTTTCGTCCACGACCACATGTATGGTCTCCGGCGGGCGATTGATGAAAAGGGCTAGAGCGAAGACGCTTATAAGGATAAGAAGGCCGAAAATGATATTGCCGAAGATGACGGAAGCGATGGCCATCGAGAAGGAGATGATGCCAACGGCCCAGAACCAGTCCCGGCTTCTCTCCTTGTGCTCGTATTCGTGAGCGTCCCACTCAATTGTAAAGGTTTGCCGTGGCATAGATGTAAAAATTGTAGCATAACCTGTCTTTTAGTTGTCTTTACCTTTATAACCTCCGCTACAGATCTCGGGGTATTTACCGTCATATGTTGTGCCAACCTTCTTCCAGATGACATTAATCCTAGAAAGCGAATCACGGTCGAAGTATGTCAACGGACAAAGTCTGTCTGTCCAAAAATTATTGTAATCAAACTCCCAATGAGTGCTGTAGTATAAGCCCAATCCCCCAGGCTGGTTGTACTCGCCGCCTCTGCCGATAACATCGCCCTTCTTAACCTCTGTACCCACTTTAATATTTGCCGCGGGCGCAATTTCCGTATATCGGATAGCATAAATTCCACTGACAATCTCAACATCATAGATTTTCTCCGTTTCCCCGTACCCACCGCTTCGGTGTTCCTTGATTTTAGTCACTCTTCCATCCGCCACAGCTATTAATGGTGCCGGATGATGCCAGCCGAAATCTATTCCTGGATGTCCGTGCGGAGCGTTCGGGTGCATAACCTTTTCTCCCATGGGATTTATAAAAATCAAATCATCATCCTTTTCGTCAAAAGGAAGGGAAATAGCAATTCTCTCGTGAGGAATAAATGGTAGAAAGCGGATAAACAGTTTCCATGCGAAAAACATAATCACAATCAGCAAGACTATTGCGGCAACTTTTAAAATTTTCTTGCGCATTTTATTGGCGGAGGGTAGAGGACTTGAACCTCTAAGGGCTTTCACCCGCTGGTTTTCAAGACCAGTGCCATACCATTAGGCGAACCCTCCAGAAACTTACTCTACTCGTTTTGTTCTACTATTTCCACCCTATATCTTCTGGCTACAAAGAAAAGATAAATAACCTCGAGAATACCCAAAGTGTTGATAAAAATAAGGGCGATAAACCACCATTTCTGCCGAAGAGAGGCCGAGCGCCATAAGGCCAGTCCTTTCCAGACAAGCGTCCAGGCGATTACTGAAATTATCACCAAGGGATTCACTCCCGCCCAGTTGGCTAAAAACTTAATCGATTCCGTGTTCATATCTTAATTGTACTATAATTGCTTAAATGAGACTCATGGCTATAGATTATGGAGAAAAGCGGGTGGGCCTGGCATCGACCGACGAGACAGGTCGCTTCGCTCTGCCCCGCCTGGTCCTACCCAATGATCCTCTTCTTCTAGAGAAGCTTCTAGAATTTAAAAAGCAAGAAAAGATAGAGAAAGTAATCTTGGGAGAATCGCGTAATCTTAAGGGCGAACCAAATCCCATTTTCTCGGAGATTGAGAAGTTCAAGAGAGAGTTAGAAGAGCGGGGAGTAGAAGTGATTTATCACCCAGAAGTTTTTACCACCGTCGAAGCACGTCGGCTCCAAGGGCAAACTTCTATGACCGATGCTTCCGCCGCCTCCATAATTCTTAAGAGTTATCTCGACTCAATAAATGCTTGAAAATATGGTAATATCCGAGCCAAGTCCCTGTAGCTTAATGGATAAAGCAGCGCTCTTCTAAGGCGCTGATGTAGGTTCGATTCCTGCCAGGGGCATAAAATCTGGGAGATTTTGTGCCTCATGGTATTATAAAAGCATGGGAAAAGT
>JBBUAI010000020.1:20666-43467 GCA_038058745.1 Patescibacteria group bacterium | reverse complement strand
GAATGCCGCTCTGGTAGTAAGGACGTTTGTCCTTGCCGTTTCTAAGCTGCCAACCGGCGATATTTACCGGACTGCCACCGTAATTATCGATAGTCACATATTCTTCATACGGCTGGTAAGAGTAGGCGGCATTTCCGGTGGAGAGAGATATATGTTGTGATTGAGGCGCACTTTCTTGGCTTATGTAATTACCGGAAGAAAAAATACTGCCAGAGCTCACAGAAGCAGTTCTATTCCCATCCTCGGGAGTGCTTATGATGATTATCAAGAGCACTGCCAGGATAAGAATGCCGTTCACGTTGCCCTCACCTTTCTTTAAATTTTTCCCCATGAATCCATCCTAGCATGTTAATATAATTCAATGCATTTCCCGGAATTATTCGAAACTTTGCTCAAAGAGCGCGGTATCACTCCGGAAGACCGGGACCTGTTTCTCAAGCCAGATTACGGCCGCCTCCATGACCCGCTCCTTCTGCCCTACATGGAAAAGGCGCGTGACCGGGTTATCCGGGCCATGAATGACAATGAGCATATCGTGGTATTTTCCGATTATGACGCTGACGGCATCCCTGGAGCGGTCGTACTTTCCGATTTTTTCAGCCGGGCGGGCTACAAACATGTCTCTTTCTATATTCCGCATCGGCACGACGAGGGTTTCGGCTTAAATCCCGAAGCTATTGAAGAATGCGCCAGGCGCGGCGCAAAACTCATTGTCACAGTCGACTGCGGCACTGCGGATTGGAACGAAGTCGCCTTGGCGAATAAAAACGGCATTGATGTCATCATTACCGACCACCATGAGGCGCCAAGCCAGCTGCCGGAGGCATTTGCGATTATCAATCCAAAAATAAAAGACTCTAATTATCCATTCGACGGATTATGCGGCTCGGCAGTGGTCTTTAAGCTGGTCCAGGCGATTCTTGCCAAACACTCTTTCGGCATAAAGAAAGGGATGGAGAAGTGGTCGCTCGATATGGTTGGCATCGCGACCTTGAGTGATTGCGTGCCGCTTGTAGGCGAAAACCGGATTTTCGCCCGTTTCGGACTGGATGTTTTGAGAAAATCCCGGCGCCCCGGGCTTGCCGCTCTTTTTAACAAGCTTAATTTAAGCCAGAAGAATCTTACCGAAGACGATGTGGCCTTTACCATAACGCCGCGCATCAATGCCGCCTCGAGGATGGGTGTGCCCATGGATGCCTTCCTTCTCCTTTCGACCGCCGACCTGAATGAAGCCGAAAAATTGGTCAATCACCTCGAGAAAGTGAATCAGGAGAGAAAAGGAGTCGTCGCAAGCATGGTCAAGGAGGCGAAATCTGGTCTTAAAAAGCGGGAGAAGGTGGAGGTTGTAATAGTGGTTGGCAATCCAGAATGGAAACCAGCCCTGCTAGGGCTCCTTTGCGCTTCACTCGCAGATTCGTACGAACGCCCGGTCTTCGCTTGGGGTAGAGACGGCAGCGGTACGCTCAAAGGCTCCTGCCGTTCTTATAATGGCTACGACCTATTTAAGCTGATGGAAAAAGTTTCTGATGCTTTTATCGAATTCGGCGGGCACAAAGGTGCTGGCGGCTTCTCCGTGACGCTTGAGCAACTGGCTTATCTCGAAAGCCGCCTTTCCGAAGCGCTGATTGGCCTTTCTTCGCAAGAGACGGTTCCACAAACTGGGTTATCTATCTCAATCTCCGATATAGGAGAAAATCTATGGAAGACAATTTCGCAATTCGCCCCATTCGGCGAGGGGAACGAGAAGCCGGTATTCAAAATCGCCAATGCTCCGATAAAAAATATCCGCCAATTCGGCAAGGCCAATGAACATCTGGAGTTGAATTTGGAATCCGGAGTTAAAGCAATCGCATTTTTTGCATCTCCTAGCACCTATAATCTAGCCCCTAGCACCTTATCTTGCACTCTTCATGCCCATCTGGAAAAATCGTACTTCAGGAGCCGGCCGGAGTTGCGCTTGAGGATTGTTGATATCATGAATCCATGATTACTATATATACCGATGGCTCATCGAGAGGTAATCCCGGACCAGGCGGTTGGGCGGCTATCATAGATGACGGTAAAACAGTTAGGGAAATCGGTGGCGCCGATGAACGCACTACCAATAACAGGATGGAACTCACGGCAGTTATCAAGGCGCTCGAATCAGTCGACGGTAATGGCGATGAAATCACTCTATATACGGACTCGGAGTATGTGATGAAAGGTATCACTCTTTGGATAAAAAATTGGCAAAAAAAGGGTTGGAAAACGGCAGGTAAGAAAGCGGTCTTAAACCAGGACCTTTGGCAAGAACTTCTTATGGTAACGGAAGAAAAGCAGGTCAAGTGGAAGTATGTCGCAGGCCACACTGGCATCGCTTTAAACGAACGCTGTGATGAGATTGCTACCGCCTTTGCCGACGGCTTGGATATATCTTTATACCATGGACCGCGCCATTCTTACCCTCATTTCTAGTTTCATTTGCGGAGTACTCGTTTCATCATTCGTTTTTATCTCGCCTATATTCAGCGTTCTTCTCGTTATTACCGCCTTAGCAGTTCTCCTGGCGGAGAAAATTCATCGAAACGGCATTGGCTCGGAAGTCCTCCTTGTTTCCTTGGCACTCGTGTCATTCGGCCTCGGCACATTGCGTTATTCAATTAAAGATTTTCATGAAGATGCCGAACCGGCCCTTGTTGGCATTGTGGTAAGCGAGCCGGAGCATAAGGATGATTCGACAAGATTCATTTTCAGCTCTGATAATGGAGAAAAAGTGTTTGTAAGTACGGATTTATACAGTCCTGTAGAGTATGGAGACAGAATTGAGTTGAAGGGGAAGTTTAAAACACCGGGAATGATAGAGAATGAGAACGACAGGGATTTCGATTACGGCAAGTATCTCTCGAAAGACGACATTTACCGCACCATGAGCTTCGCGAAAGTCTTGGTATTATCAAAAAATAATGCCAACCCTATTTTGTCGATGCTTTTCAGAATCAAACAGAGCTTTGTGAAGAAGATCAGGAAGATTTGGCCAGAACCGCAGTCGAGTTTGCTCGCCGGGCTTCTGGTCGCTGGGAAGGATAGCATGCCGAAAGAGGTTCTAGATGAGTTCAAACGAGCGGGCGTAGTGCATATTGTCGTACTCTCTGGCTATAATCTGACTATTATTGCCGATTCTTTGCGGCGCCTCTTCTCATATCTCATTCCGAGAATAGCCACATCGGCTTCTGTTCTGGGAATTTTCCTTTTTATATTCATGACTGGCGCCGAGGCGACTGTGGTACGCGCCGGACTTATGGTGCTTGCAGTCATTCTGGCTAAATCCTACGGCCGCCGCGTATCGGCTGGCCGGGTCCTTCTCGCCACGGCTTTCCTTATGATTATCGAGAATCCGAAAATACTGGTCTTCGACCCTTCGTTCCAACTTTCTTTCTTGGCTACGCTTGCCCTAGTCTATGTTTCACCTATTTTTGAAAAATATTTGCAAATATTTCCGGAAAAGTTCGGTTTCCGAGGCGTGCTGGCTACCACTATAGCCACGCAATTGGTCGTCTTGCCATATTTAATTTATTCTATGGGGAATTTTTCTCTCGTATCGCTTCCGGCCAATATTTTAATACTTCTTATTGTTCCTTTCACCATGCTTCTCGGCTTCATCGCGGCTGTTCTCGTTTATTTAAGTTCCATATTGGCGACTCCTTTCGCTTTCATGGCACATCTTCTTCTCTCATGGATTTTATTTGTCTCGCATGCCGTGGGCTCTCTTTCTTTCGCATCGATAAATATTCCACCCGTATCCATATGGCTTATTGTCGCCGTCTATATCGCGATGATTATCCTCGTTCTGCGTTTTCGAAATTTTCTTCCGCATTCTGCCAGTTGAGATTTTCGAAAAAATCTTCAATGTATTGTTTCTTGCCGGAGGGTTGGTAGTCGGCGACGTAAGAATGCTCCCACATATCGAGGGTGAGGATGGGGATGCAGGAAGACAGCTGGCCCAAATGCTGTTCATCCACCCAATTATTCAAGAGGCGCTTAGAGTGCGGGTCAAATACGAGCATAGCCCATCCGACCCCTCTGGTTAATGCCATATTCTTGAACCGCTTAAGCCAGGCCTCGTAAGACGGCCATTCTTCAGTAATCGCTTTTGCTAAAGGACCGCTTGAGGTGAGCTTTGTCGAACCCCCCTCGAAATGTTTGAAATAGATTTCATGATTTCTGATGCCGTTGAATTCGAAAGCGAAACGGCGCTGAACCTCACTTAAAGCATAAGCATGCTCTTCTCCGGCGCCGACGACAGGAGAAGTGTCCGCGGAGTATTCGTCAATCTTCGCCAGCACAATATTGGCGTTCTTAACATAGCCGGAGTAGAGCTTCAAGTGCTCTCCAATCGTCTTTTCTGAAATGCCCTTAAGCGTAGGTATTTGAAATTTCTTCTCTTCGAAAGTTTTCATGCTCTTGATTATATAATAAGACGGTGAATTCCATTAAAGCATTCAAAAACCGTTGGAGAGAATATCTGATAGCGCTTCTCTTGCTTGGGAATGTCTTTGTTTATATAGCGTTCTGGCAGAAACGACCATCTGATATCCTCTCTGTCTATTTCCTCGACGTGGGTCAGGGTGACGCCATGTTTGTGGATACTCCGAGCCATAGGCAGCTAATACTCGACGGCGGCCGCAACAAAAAAGTTCTCACTGAACTTGGCAAAATCATGCCCTTTGGAGATAAGAATATCGACATAATGATAGAGTCGCATCCGGATGCCGACCATATCGGCGGCCTTCTGGAAGTGGCCAGCCGGTATGATGTCGGCGTTTTCTTGGAGCCGGGCGTGGAATCAGGCAATAAAGTGGATGATGAACTCAAAAGAAGGATAAGTGAGAAAAAAATCCGGAGTATTCTCGCAAGAAGGGGAATGGTTATAAATTTCGGCGACGGGGTAAAGCTTACCATTCTTTCCCCGGACCGGGATGTCTCAAGGTTGAGTACGAATAACGCCTCGATAGTGGCCAAACTGGAATATGGTGAAAACTCTCTCCTTCTTACGGGTGATTCGACCAAGAAAGTAGAAAATATTTTGCTTGGGCTCGATAAATATATTTTAAATTCCGATGTTTTGAAAGCCGGGCACCACGGTTCGCGCACTTCGACCGCCACAGCCTTCGCCGCCGCGGTCTCCCCAGAATACGCTGTTATCTCCGCCGGCAAAGACAATTCCTACGGGCACCCACACAAAGAAGTTTTAAATATTCTTACCAAAGTTGGTGCCAAAGTCGTCAGCACCGCCGAACTCGGCACCATCAAATTCGAAACCGACGGGAAAATCCTTCAATTGAAATAATCCCCAACGTGTAAAATTACTCTCTACTTAAAATACGTTATAATTTCCCTGTGGTGGAAAGATAACGTATGGGTAAATTAGAAGAAAAAAGCAGAAAAAGGGCCAGAAGAAAGAATCTTCAGCAGATTATCTTAGCTACGGTTGCGTCAGCCGGAGTCTTAAGCGTGGGAATACTTGCTCCGAATATTCTAATTGCCCTAGATAGACTTGGCGCTTTTAAAATCAAAAGGCAAAAAGAATACATCAACTCTTCGACAAACAAAATGGTCAAGAAAGGGCTGCTAAAATTTAACGGCAAGTTTTATGAACTTACGGAATTTGGGAAAGATAAATTGAGAATATGGGAGTTCGGGCGCTTTAAACTCAATAAACCGAAGAGGTGGGATAGAAAGTGGCGAGTTATTATTTTCGATATCCCGGACAAAAAGAGGAAAATACGGGACAAAATCAGATATCTCTTTAAATCAGCCGGACTCTATTTGTTGCAGGAAAGTGTATGGGTATATCCATATGATTGTGAAGATATCATCGCTCTACTAAAAACAGATTTTGGAGTCGGAAAGGACATCCTTTATTTAGTTGTCGAAGAACTTGAAAATGACCGACATTTAAGAAATGAATTCGACCTCGTTTAATGCTTTTCTTGCATACGTTAAGTATTTGCTGTGGTGAAAAGATAACGTAGTAAGAAATTGGGTACCATCAAATTCGAAACGGACGGAGAAACTTTGTATTTAACATGTTCCAACGCATTGTCAGTCAGTCGCCCCACCGCTATTCGAAGTTCTTTTCTGTGCGATGCCAGAAGTCCCGATTCGGTCTTGGCCCCATGTTCCAAGGTAGCCTTTATCTGTGGCACGATACACCCCTTTCCGCTGACAAAATACTATTTAAAACTTACAAAGTCAAGATTAAATAACCCCTGCTTTCTTTAAGACAGAGTGGGGGCCTTTCTTTGAGACAGTCTTCCAAGCGCGGGTGGAGAGGGTAAGAGTGAGAGCTTTTTTGAGTTCCGGCATGTAAATGCGCTTCTTCTGGAAGTTGACGTACTTCCTGACGTTTCCAGTGGGGTTGAATTGGGTAGCACGGGTCCGGTTGGAGTAGCCCCCACCCATCTTCGAACTCTTATTTAATACCGGGCAAACCTTAGCCATAGTTGCGATATACTAGCACCATGGAGTTTATATTTCAAATCCTAATTCTTATCATGTCCATAGTCATACATGAGGTCTCCCACGGCTACGCCGCAAGTATGTTAGGCGACCAGACCGCCCGCTATCTCGGCCGTTTGACGCTTAATCCTTTGAAGCATCTCGACTTCTTCGGTTCATTCCTCATACCGGCAATCTCATATCTTCTTGGCGGCTTTATCATCGGTTGGGCGAAGCCGGTACCTTACAATCCTTATAACTTAAGGCCCGGGAGATGGTCGGAGGCGATAGTGGCCGGAGCCGGGCCGCTCTCCAATATCGGCATCGCCCTGCTTTTCGGTCTTCTTCTCCGCTCCGGTGGCTCGGCGGGGTGGGCCAATATCGGATTTATACAGATTGTCACCCTTATCGTATTTATCAATCTGATACTAGCCATCTTCAATCTCATGCCCATACCGCCCTTAGACGGCTCCAAGCTCCTTTTCGCCCTCTTTCCGGAAAGATTGCTTAATTTCAGGACATTTTTCGAGAGATACGGGCTCGCACTTATCATTTTCTTCATCTTCTTCCTCTGGCAGTTCATCTTTCCCATCGCAATCTTTGCCTTCCGGCTTATTACCGGATTTAATCCATAAGAAGTTGCATTTTAAGCCTTATTTTAGTACAGTATGTATCTCCTTCGGGAGTGTTTTTTTATGTCAACTATCAATCAGCTGGTAAAGAGAAAGAGAAAGAGAATAATCCGAAAGTCGAAATCGGTGGCCTTGACGCGCACCTTCAACACTCTTAAGAACCGCCCGGTCTTTTTCAATGCTCCCTTCAAGCGCGGAGTAGCCACCAAGGTCACGACTAAGACTCCCAAAAAGCCGAACTCGGCTATCAGGAAAATCGCCCGCGTCCGCCTTACCAACGGCATGGAAGTGACGGCTTACATTCCGGGCATCGGCCACAATCTCCAAGAACACTCGGTGGTCTTGCTTCGGGGAGGTCGTGTTAAAGACGTCGGACTCCGCTATTCAGTTGTACGCGGCGTGCTCGATGCTACCGGAGTCGATGGCAGGCGACAGACCAGAAGCCAATACGGCGCCAAGAAGCCGAAATCCAAATAAATGCGAAGGAAACTTAAAGCCAAGCCGAAAATACAGCCGGATTATCTCTATGATTCCGAGAAGGTCACTAAATTCGTAAATTATGTAATGGAACAGGGGAAGAAAAGCATCGCGAGAAAGGTCGTTTACCAGGCGCTTGAAGAAATAAAGGCGAAGACCAAGAACCCGAACCCGCTCGAAGTCTTTGAAGCGGCGCTCAAGAATACGGGGCCGACCATGGAGGTGCGCTCCAGGCGAGTCGGCGGCGCCAATTATCAAGTGCCTCGTGAAGTGCGTCCGGAACGTCGCCAGTTTCTCTCTATGAAATGGATTATTGAAGCTGCTAGAGGGAAGAAGGGCAAGGCCATGCATGAAAAGTTGGCGGAAGAAATCATCGCCGCTTCAAAAAACGAAGGAGAGGCGGTTAGAAAGCGCGAGAATACCCATAAGATGGCCGAAGCCAACAAGGCCTTCGCCCACTTCGCTTGGTAAAAGTGTATTATGAAAGAATGGTGAAAGTGATTCCTGTTTTAGGAATTCTCCTGACTATGCTCTGGCCTAATATCGTGCACGGGGAAGAACTCTTGCCTGCCATCTGTGAACAAATCATTACTCCGGATAAAAATTTAAGTATCCCAGATATCATCAAGGAACATATCGCGACGAGAATTAGGGAAATTCCCGGAGAAATAGCCCGCGATACTAAAGAAGTAGTAAGTAGCATAGGAGATTCGATAGGTGAGACGCTTGGGGCCAATAAGGACGAGGCTTTCTCAAGAATTAAGAGCCAGGTCCTGGGTACCAGTACTGCCAACGCTCTCCAATCCAACTTTTCTGATTTACTTCTTCGTCACTGGGTATGGGCGCTATCCGCATTAGGATTAATGGTAATAGGTTTCTTTTTTCTAATTTAATTGCAACAATACGGCTTTTGATATATAGTTTTGAAGCGCAGAAGCGCATTTTATTTTATGCAACGAGATTATCCGCTAGAAAGAGTCCGTAACTTCGGTATCATCGCCCATATTGACGCCGGCAAGACTACGACCAGCGAACGCGTGCTTTTCTATACCGGCTCCCAGCATAAAATCGGCGAGGTTCATGAAGGAGACACCACTACGGACTGGATGGAGCAGGAAAGGGAGAGGGGCATTACCATTACCGCGGCGGCTATCACCTGTTTCTGGAATAATCACCGTTTCAATATCATTGACACACCCGGACACATCGACTTTACCGTTGAAGTCAAAAGGTCTTTAAGAGTTTTGGACGGAGCGGTGGTCGTTTTCGACGGGGTGGCCGGCGTTGAGCCGCAGTCCGAGACCAATTGGCGCTACGCAGAAGAAGCGCAGGTGCCGCGCGTCTGCTTTATCAATAAACTGGACCGCACCGGCGCCTCCTTCGAGCGCTCTTACGCCTCAATTCTCAACCATCTTTCGAAGAAAGCTATCCGAATGCAAATTCCTATAGGCGAGGAAGACAAGCACGAGGGCGTCATCGACCTTTTGAAGATGAAGGCGTATTACTTCGAGGGCGAGATGGGGAAGTTGGTGGTAGAGAAGGAAATTCCCGAAAATCTCAAGGCCGACGCCCTAAAATACCGCGGCGATTTAGTTGAGAGGATTGTCGAGAATGACGAGGCGCTCATGAATAAGTATCTTGAAGGCAAGGAAATTCCTCTTGATACTTTGAAAAAGGTTTTGCGTAAGGCGGTGATAGAAAATAAAGTTTTTCCAGTCTTTGCCGGCTCGGCTTTAAAGAATAAGGGCGTTCAGCTTGTGCTCGATGCGGTCGTTGACCTTCTGCCTTCGCCTCTCGATATTCCGCCGGTAAAGGGCATTGACCCGAGGACCGGGGAAGAAGTGGTCCGACACGCATCGGACGAAGAGCCCTTCGCCGCACTGGCCTTCAAGCTCCAGGCGGACCCCTTCGTCGGCCAGCTGACCTTCTTCCGCGTTTATTCCGGTACCATCGAGAGCGGCACTTATCTGTACAATTCCACCACCCAGACCAAAGAGCGTCTGGGACGCATTGTGCGACTGCAAGCCAACCAGCGAGAGGAGGTTAAAAAAGTTTTCGCGGGAGAAATTGCCGCCGCCGTCGGCTTGAAGGAAGCCAAGACATCCCACACTTTCTGCGATGAGGACCACCCCATAATTCTAGACCAGATTACCTTCCCGGAACCGGTTATATCGCTCCGTATTGAACCGAAGACCAAGGCCGACCAGGAGAAAATGGGCATGGCTTTGAAGCGTCTCTCGGACGAAGACCCGACTTTCAAAATTAAATCCGACCAGGAGACCGGCGAGACAGTCATCATGGGCATGGGAGAACTCCATTTGGAAATTATCGTTGACCGCATGAAGCGCGAATTCGGGGTGGAAGCAAACGTTGGTAAGCCACAAGTGGCCTATAAAGAAACTATTACTGGCGAAGCGGAGGTTGAGAACAAATATATCAAGCAGACGGGAGGCAAGGGTCAGTATGGGCATGTCAAAATCAAGATTAAGCCCCTGCCACACTACGACCCGGAGGAGAAAGTGCCGAAGAACGCGCACCGAGAGCCAGGATTCGAATTTATTGATGCGATTAAGGGCGGTGTTATCCCGCAGGAGTTTATTCCGGCCGTCGAAAAAGGTGTGCGCGAGGCCATGGACCGAGGAATTCTGGCCGGTTACAAGATGACGGACATTTCCGCTGAGCTTAACTACGGTTCTTATCACGATGTCGACTCTTCTGAAATCGCTTACAAAATCGCCGCCTCGCAGGCCTTCCAAGAAGCAGCCAGACGCGCGAAGCCTGTCATCCTCGAGCCGATTATGAAGATGGAAGTGGTCGTGCCGGAGAAGTTCATGGGCGATATCACTGGTAATCTCTCCGGCAAACGCGGGCAAATCGAGGCCATGGAAGACAGGGGAGAGTTGAAAGTGGTGCGGGCCAAAGTGCCTCTATCGGAGATGTTCGGCTACGTTACCTCTCTTAGAAGCATGACCGAAGGCCGTGGCTCCTCAACTATGGAATTCGACCATTACGCTATCGTGCCTCAAAACGTGGCTCAAACTATCATCGAAACCCGTACGGGAGGGAAATAGGGCTTAAAATAAGGATTCTATCTTTAAATCCTTGACTTTTATATAAGATAGGTGTACTATAAAACATATAGCTTCGACCCAAGATAAGGAAGTGAGGGTGCAGCGCCCCAAAGCCCGCGGTACCTCTGCCTAATTATCTTCAGCTACTGGCCGCGACGCGCAAGCTCGTGGCCATTTTTATTGACTATTTTAGGCCCTTTATGTAATATGGCGCTTACGTCTATTAGTGCCATGCTCTTTGAGATTCTCTCAATAGGGGATTGTACTCTTATGGCGTGCTTCTGAACTGGAGAAAGCCATTCGACTTCGCTCATGGCGAGCAAGTCTCTCGCGCGCTTTCTTTATTTCAAAAGGACTTATCAACTTACAAACTTCTTAACTTATAAATTAACTCTATGGCAGAATTTGACCGTTCCAAGCCGCACATGAACGTAGGCACCATCGGCCACGTTGACCACGGCAAGACCACTTTGACAGCAGCCATCTTAAACGTGCTTCACCGCGCGGGCAAGAAAGCGACCGTCAAGAACGTCGACCAGATTGACAACTCTCCGGAGGAGAAGGCCCGGGGCATTACCATCGCCCTCTCTCACTCGGAATACGAGACCGACCTACGCCACTACGCGCACGTTGACGCTCCCGGCCACGCCGACTACATCAAGAACATGATTACCGGTGCCGCCCAGATGGACGGCGCTATCCTCGTAGTTGCCGCTACTGACGGCGTTATGCCCCAGACCCGCGAGCACATCCTGCTTGCCAAGCAGGTCGGCGTACCGAAGATTGTAGTCTTCTTGAACAAGTGCGATATGGTAGGAGACCAGGAATTGATTGGCCTTGTTGAAGAGGAAGTACGCGACCTCTTGAAGAAATACGAGTATGACGGCGCCAACGCTCCGGTCATCAAGGGCTCGGCCCTTAAGGCCCTCGAAGCAACGGGTGTTGACGACGAATGGTCTAAGAAGATTCTTGAATTGACTGACGCTCTGGATACCTACTTCCCGATTCCAGTCCGAGATTTGGACAAGCCGTTCCTCATGCCTATCGAGGACATCTTCTCGATTGAAGGCCGCGGCACGGTTGTTACCGGCCGTATCGAGCGAGGCAGGGTTAAGGTCGGCGAGGAAGTGGAGATTATCGGCATCAAGGATACGATGAAGACCACTGTCACCGGCATCGAAATGTTCAACAAGTCTCTCCAGGATGGCCAGGCCGGAGACAATGCCGGCGTTCTTCTCCGAGGCACCAAGAAAGAAGAACTCCACCGGGGACAGGTATTGGCCAAGCCGGGTACGGTTACTCCTCACACCGACTTCACCGCTGAAGTCTATGTATTGAAGAAGGAGGAAGGCGGGCGCCACACTCCGTTCTTCACCGGCTACAAGCCGCAATTCTACATTAGAACGACCGATGTGACGGGTGAAGTTACCTTGAACGAAGGCGTTGAGATGGTAATGCCGGGAGATACCGCAACCTTTACCGTCAAGCTCGTCGCTCCCGTCGCTCTCGAAGAGCAGCAGCGCTTCGCTATCCGCGAAGGAGGTAAGACTGTGGGAGCGGGCGTCGTTACTAAGGTTCTCAAGTAATTAAATGGCCAAAGCCGCTTCTTCTAAAAAGCCGCGACCAAAAGTCGGCACTGGCCCCAAGCGGACCAGAGCGAAAAAAGCTTCCGTCGAAGAGGCGTCTTCCCGCCTGCGCATCCGCGTCAGGGCTTACGAGTCGAAAATCTTAGACCTCTCGGTCAAGCAGATTATCGACACCGCTCTGCGCTACGATGCCAAGGTGGAAGGTCCGATACCGCTCCCAACCGAGAAGAAAATCTATACGGTGAACCGCGCGGCATTCGTATACAAGAATGCGCGAGAACAGTTCGAGATGCGAATCCATAAGCGCCTCATCGATATAGTGAATCCTTCGGGCAAGGTTATCGAGGCCCTGACCAATATGTCCCTGCCATCCGGCGTAAACATCGATGTCAAACTGATATAGTTCGACTAGCTGGTTCGATAAACTCACCATAAATCACCATAAATGAAAGTAAGGAAAGTGAACATGACCCAAATATTTATTGAGTCTGGGGAAACCATCCCCGTGACTATGGTTGTGCCGGTTGAAACCAAAGGTCAGACCTTAAATACTGATTCCCAAGGTCTGACCTTGAAAGAAGGGGACTTAGTCAGAGTCTCTGGCATCTCAAAGGGCAAGGGCTTCCAGGGGGTGGTCAAGCGCCACGGCTTTAAGGGAGGCAGGCGCTCGCACGGGCAGAAGCATAGCGAGCGCGAGCCGGGCTCCATCGGGGGTGGCGGACGGGCCGGCGGGCGCGTTGTGAAAGGTATGCGCATGGCCGGCCGCATGGGCGGAAACCGCATAACGGTAAAGAACCTGGAAGTCATTAAGATTCTGCCTGAAACGAAGGAAATCTTCATTAAGGGGGCTCTGCCGGGCCGCCGCGGCGCGCTTCTCGAGATAAGAAATTAACATGGAAGGAGTAATCTACAGCATAGAAGGAAAAAAAGCCGGGGAAATTAAGCTTCCCGATAATATTTTTGCCGCGCGCTGGAATGCTGACCTGGTCAAGCAAGTCTCCGACTCCCTCCTTTCTTCGAAGCGAAAGCCGGTCGCTCATACCAAGAACCGAGGTGAAGTACGCGGCGGCGGCAAGAAGCCGTGGCAGCAGAAGGGCACCGGCCGTGCCCGCCACGGCTCAATCCGCTCTCCTTTATGGGTTGGCGGCGGCGTAACCCATGGACCAAGAAAGGAAAAGAGCTATGAGCGCATTGTTACAAAGAAGATGCGAGTGAAAGCTCTGCACACTCTTCTTTCGCAGAAATATCGTGATAATGAGGTGATTTTCCTCGACGCCCTCAATCTTCCTGAATCAAAGACTAAGCAAGCAGTCGCAGTATTGAAGAATTTCCCAGCTTTTTCAAAGAAGCACAACGCGCTTGCCATCGCTATGTCTCGAAAGGATCTTCACACCGAGCGTGCGTTCAAAAATCTAGGTAATGTCCAAATGCTAGAGGCGAGAAATCTCGACCCTTTAACGCTTCTCAAATATAAATATTTAATTTTAGAAAATCCGGAAGCGTCTCTTAAATTGATTCCCAAACTCCATGGCAAATCTTAATCTCAAGCCGGATAATGTTCTTCTCTCTCCTCGCATCACTGAGAAGGCGGCTTTGGGCGCGGACAAGGCGGGAGTTTACGTCTTTGAAGTAAGAAAAAATGCCACCAAGCGCTCAATTGCCAATTCCGTGCGCGAATCCTATAAAGTAACTCCGGTAAAGGTCCGGGTGGCAAATATCCCCCATAAGAAAGTCTTCGTGAGAGGTAAAAGAGGGGTGAAAAGAGGCGGCAAGAAAGCGTATGTTTATCTGAAGAAAGGAGACAAGATAGAATTGATTTAAGATTTAGGATTTAAGATTTATGAAAAAATACAGACCGACAACTAAATCTCGAAGGATGATGAGTGGCGTCAACTACCGCCAGTTCATTACAACGAACGAACCGGAGAAATCATTAACCAAAGGATTCTCCCGCGGCATGGGCCGCAATAACACCGGCCGCATCACGACCAGGCATAAGGGCGGCGGGCATAAAAGGTTGCATCGCGAAGTGGATTTTTTCTACGATAAACACGATATTCCTTTCACTGTGAAGTCCATTGAATACGACCCGAATCGTTCCGGCTTTATCGGTCTGGCCCAATATAAAGATGGCGAGAAGCGATATGTGCTCTTGCACAATACCGCCAAGGTAGGTGATACCTACCTAGTTTCTGAAAAAGCGCCCCAGCGTCCCGGCAACCGCATGCCATTGGGGAACATGATAGTGGGCACTTTTATTTATAACGTGGAACTCAAACACAATGGGGGAGCCAAGCTTGCCCGTTCCGGGGGCGATTACGCGGAGCTTCTGGCCAAAGAAGGCGACTATGTCGATATCAAACTTCCCTCAACGGAAGTGCGCAAGGTTCCGGCCAATGCCTGGGCTACTATCGGCGAAGTTTCGAATAATGAGAACAGATTGGTCAATCTCGGTAAGGCCGGACGTTCACGTTGGCTCGGCATTCGCCCAACAGTGCGCGGTACCGCTATGAACCCGGTAGACCATCCGCACGGCGGAGGCGAAGGGCGCGCCGGACGCGGTCGCCGACGTGCTATCTCCTACTACGGCAAACCGACCGGCAAAGGCCAGAAGTCCCGCCGCTCCAAAAAGTATTCAAACAAATTCATCGTCAGCCGGAGAAAGGTGGGGAAGAATTAAAATTCGTAGGGATAAGGGAGGCACCCGCGCCTCCCTTTTTGCATGCTTGATTTTATTTTTATTTTCCGTTAGGATCTTTTTCATAAGGTCAAAGACAAGCGGTTTCGCCGATTCGGCGGATAAATCCTCTCGAGACTACGGCCTTATGCAATTAATGGCCATCACTCGTGCCAAGAAGGCGGAAGTTGTCGATAAATTGAAAAAGGCGCTTAAAGACGCCGAATCTTTGGTATTCGTAAACTTCAAGGGCCTTAACGTGGCTCATACCACCGAGATGAGACGAGCACTCAAGAAAGAGAGCGTTTCTTACACCGTGGCCAAAAAGACTTTGACCCGCCGCGCTCTCAAGGAAGAGAAGTTCGAAGGCGAGGTACCCGAATTCCCGGGCGAGCTTGCACTCGCGTGGGGAAAGGACCTGGTGGCTCCGGCGAGAGCAATTTACAGCTTCATGAAGAAGTTCCCGGAGAATCTTAAAATCTTGGGGGGCATCTTCCAGGGCAAGTACATGAGCGAAGGAGAAATTACGGAAATAGCCAAGATTCCTACCATGGAGGTGCTTCGCGGCAAGTTCGTCAACATCATAAACTCGCCCATACAGCGTGTCGCGATTGTCCTTAATGAAATTAGCAAAATAAAATAATATGTCAGAAAAACTGGAAAAAATCATAAAAGAAGTGGAAGAAATGTCCGTTCTCGAATTGAATGACTTGGTGAAAGCGTTTGAAGAAAAGTTCGGCGTTAGTGCAACAGCTGTTGCGGCACCCGCCTCCGCACAAGGCTCCAGCGAGGCAACGGAAGAGAAGGCCACCGCCAATGTTGAATTGACCAATGGAGGCGCCAACAAGATTGCCGTCATCAAGGTGGTCAAGGAAGTCCTGGGTCTCGGCCTCAAGGAAGCCAAGGACCTGGTAGATGCCGCTCCAAGCATGTTGAAGCAGGACATGAAGAAGGAGGAGGCCGCGGACCTGAAAAAGAAAATAGAAGAAGCGGGAGGAAAGGTTACTCTTAAGTAACTTTACGATGGCTGGTGGCAAAGTAACACTCAAGTAGTAAGATAGGGGCATGACATCGATTTCCTACATTTTCGGCGGAGAAGCCAAGGTTAAAATCATGCGCCTGTTCATCTTCAACCCGTCCTCGGCTTTTTCTGCATCGGAGGTGGCAGACCGGGCCAAGACGAACTCTGCTTTAGCCCGCCGCGAGCTTGTTGGACTAATCAAAGCGGGGCTTGTGAAGAAGCGGGGCAAGAATTTCTTGCTCAACAGGACTTACCCGTATCTCCCGGCCATAGGCAATTTCCTTATAGACGCTAACCCCCTTTCAGAAAAGGAGATAGTGAAGAAAATATCAACCGCCGGCAACTTGAAACTCGTCCTTATTTCCGGTATTTTCCTCCATAACCCCGACTCACGTGTGGATATCCTCATTGTCGGAGACCATATGAGACATGGGAAGCTTCACGCCACAATGTCATCCATAGAGGCCGAATTGGGCAAAGAATTGCGCTATGCAATCTTCGAAACGAGCGATTTCCAGTACCGTATGGGCATATACGACAAGCTTATCAGAGATATTCTGGACTCGGAGCATAAGAAAATCTTCAATAAACTGGGTTTGGAGCCGGTTCCAGCCACTTAAAGTGTTGTCCACAGGGGTATAAATAAAGCCTGTTAGGCTTTATTTATAGGTGTACAATTGGTACGTACCCTTAAAAGCGGTATTTAACAGTATTCAGTTAAGAACATATGTTATTAAATACATGGGGAGAAATATTGACCCTTTCCTTCCAGAATCTCTGGGTTGGAGTGGTTAATTTCGTCCCAAACCTTGTGATTGCCTTGGTCATCCTGATACTTGGATGGCTTGTAGGAGCTCTCCTGGGCCGGGCCATAGCGCAGGTGCTCAGGTCTCTTAAGCTGGATGAAGCCCTGCGCCGCGCAGGACTCGAGACAGTCGTACGCCGCGGCGGGATGAATCTCGATTCAGGCGCCTTCATAGGGGGTCTCGTCAAGTGGTTCGTGATAGTGATTTTCTTGGTAGCGGCCTTCGATATTCTCGGCCTTTCCCAAGTTAATCTGTTCTTGCAGGAGGTTGTCTTGGCCTACCTGCCCAGAGTTATCGTAGGCGCCCTGGTTCTCTTGGTGGCTGGTGTTATCGGTGATGTCATCGAACGGGTGGTGGTTACGGCGGCCAAGACCGCCGGCGTGAGCTCGGCGCACTTCGCCGGGGCTCTTGCCAAGTGGGCGGTTTGGGTCTTCGGCATACTAGTCGCTCTCTCTCAATTGGGCATTGCCACGGCTTTCAGCCAGACCCTCTTTACCGGCATTGTAGTCGCCATTTCACTCGCTCTCGGCCTTTCCTTCGGTCTCGGCGGCCAGGCGCAAGCGGAACGATTCCTCGAACGTCTGCGCGCTGATATGAGCGGCAGAAATCACGGTTAATCCAAAGCATTATTTTAGCTAGGTAATGCCTTTGAATAGCAAAAGGGCGCCATAATATGGCGCCCTTTTGCTATTCAACCCCCGAAAGGTAGCTTTGACTTTGGCATGAATTTTCTATACTATGTTGCCACAAGCGTTTCCACGCTTTTTGTTTTAAACATGACCCGCTCGTCAATCAAAGGCCCATACGTCGACCCTCGGGTTTTAAAGAAGCTCGAGGGTAAAAAGCCGGCAACAACCGGTGTTATTAAGACGTGGTCGAGAGCCTGCCAAATAGCCCCGGAGATGGTCGGATTCACCTTCGGGGTTCACAATGGCAAAAGCCATATAGAGGTATTCGTCACCGAGGACATGGTCGGCCATCGCCTCGGTGAATTTGCCTTGACGAGAAAGTTTGTCCGCCATGGCGGCAAGATGCAGAAAGAGTTGGAAATTGCCCAGAAGGAAGGGGAAATTGCCGCTGCCAAGGCAGCCAAGGGAGCAACAGAAGCAAAAAAGTAAGATTTGGGATTTAAGATTTATGAATGAAGCGAAAGCACAGCTCAAAAGTTACAGACAGTCGCCACGCAAAGTGAGATTGGTGGCCGATGCCGTGCGAGGCAAGTCGGTCGGCGATGCCATCGATATTCTCACCTTTATGCCTAAGCGCGCGGGGCTCCCGCTCAAGAAACTCATTGCTTCGGCTTACGCCAATTCCGGAAGGGCTGATAATATGTTTGTAAAAGAAATACGCGTTGATGCCGGCTCGACGCTTTATCGCCGCCGTCCCCGTTCGAAAGGCATGGCGAATCCCATAAGGAAGCGCACTTCTCACGTATTGGTAATCTTATCTGAAGCTAAGAAGCCAAAAGCCAAAAGCTAATTTTATGACTCACACCGTCCATCCGTATTCACATCGCCTCGGCATTCTTAGGGACTGGAAGTCTCGCTGGTTTTCTCCAAAAGGCAAGTACAAGTGGCATCTGAAGGGCGATGTTTTAATACGGGAATTTCTGGAAAAGAAGCTTAAGGGCTCATATGTCGCGGATATCGAGATAGAAAGAAGCGCCAAGCATCTGCGCGTCATCATCTCAAGCTCCCGGCCAGGCATGATTATCGGCCGACAGGGCGATGGCGCGGAGATTTTAAGAAAAGAAATAAAGAAGATGCTCGAAAAGCGCAAGCTTCTTGAAGAAAAGGTTGATGTGAAGCTCGATATCAAGGAGGTTAAGAGCGCCGAGTCGAACGCGGCCATAGTCGCCCAGATGGTGGTCGAGGGGCTTGAGAAGCACTTGCAGTTCCGCCGGGTGATGAAGCAGACTTTGGAGAAAGTCATGGCCAACCGCGATGTTTCCGGTGTGCGCATTTTCCTTGCGGGCCGTCTTGGCGGAGCGACTATGAGCCGCACCGAGGACAGAAAGCTTGGCCGCATCCCGCTTCAGACGCTCCGCGCCGATATTGATTACGCCGCAGCTAAGGCCGTCATGCCTTACGGCACCATCGGAGTGAAAATTTGGATATACAAGGGCGATATTTTCGATAAAGACAAGTAATTCGACAAACTCATTACAAGTAATTTTTAATACCATGTTATTCCCGAAGAAAGTCAAATACCGCAAGTGGCAGACCATGAGGAAAAATCCCAAGAAGGTCGGTATTGCCTCCCGCGGAGTAACCGTCGCCTTCGGCTCTTTCGGCTTGAAGGCCTTGGGTCCGGCTCGCATACGCTCCCAGCAGATTGAGGCGGCAAGAAAGGTTTTGTCCCGTTCGGTAGGCAAGACCGGCCGCCTCTGGACCCGCATTTTTCCCGACATGCCTTACACCGCAAAGCCGGCGGAAGTAAAACTTGGCAAGGGCAAGGGCGAGCTTCAGGGTTATGTTGCACCGGTTCTCCCGGGCCGCATTATCTTCGAGGTTGATGGCATCGCCGAGCCGGAGGCCCGCGAGGCGCTTCGCAAGGCAGGCACCAAATTGCCGGTGAAAACGAAAGTGGTCAGTAGATAGTAGTTAGTGAAATGAAAAAAAATTCTTACAAAGGCAAGTCAGAGAAAGACCTCGTCAAAGCGCTCTACGAAGAGCGAGAGAAACTGCGCATCTTCCGCTTCGGCACTGCCGGTTCGAAGTCTAAAAATATCAAAGAAGGTGTTGTGGCCAAGAAGAATATCGCCCGCATCATGACGGAATTAAATATACAATGAACAATAAACAATTAACAAAAGCAAAGGTTCTCTCGGGTATAGTAGTCTCGAACAAGATGAAAGATACGATTGTCGTTGAGGTTTCCGGATTCAAGAAGCACCCGAAGTATAAAAAATTCGTGACTACCCGAAAGAAGTTCAAAGCCCACGACGCCGGCAATACCAAACAGCTCGGCGAGAAGGTGGAAATTGTCGAGTCCAAACCGATTTCAAAAGACAAGCACTTTATAGTAAGATAACCAATCCTTTATGGTCCAACCGCAATCAATCGTACAAATAGCAGACAATTCGGGAGCGAAGCTCGGCAGGGTTTTCAAAGTGCTTGGCAGCTCCAAAAAGCGCTACGCTTCCATCGGAGAGCTGGTGGTGCTCTCGGTTCAGAAGGCCGAACCGCGAAAGCAGGTCAAGAAAAAGGATGTGCTTTACGGCCTCGTGGTGCGCCAGCGCGCTCCCTTCAGGCGCTCCGACGGCACTTATATCCGTTTCGACGAGAATGCCGTAGTCATTCTCGATGATGCGAAGAAGGAACCGCTTGCCGGACGCATCTTCGGCCCGGTACCGAGGGAAATCGGCGAGAGGGGATATCAGACCATCATCTCCCGCGCGCCGGAAGTCGTCTAATTCGACAAGCTCACTATAAATAAATTTATGCACGTAAAGAAGAACGATACCGTACTAATATTGGCAGGCAAGGACAAGGGTAAGACCGGCAAGATTTTGCGCGCTTTCCCGAAGGAAAATCTTGTGCTCGTCGAGGGCGTTAATTTAAAAAAGGTGCACCAGCGCCCTAAGTCCGGGAAAAAGGGCAGCATCATCGAGAAAAATTTCCCAATCCATGCTTCTAACGTAAGGCGACATGACTAATCTTAAAGAAAAAACCAAGAAGGTTCCCGGCTACAAGAATCCGATGCAAGCGCCACGGATTTTGAAAGTCGTCGTTTCTGCGGGAGTCGGCTCGTTCAAAGACAAGAATAAATTTAAAGTAGTTGAAGATCGGCTGGCGAGGATTACCGGGCAGAAGGCGGCTCCGCGGGGCGCCAAGGTTTCTATCGCGACTTTCAAATCGAGACAAGGTGATGTCGTTGGTTATCAGATAACGCTTCGAGGACAAAGAATGTATGATTTCCTTGGCCGGCTTATAAATATCGCCCTGCCGCGGACAAAGGACTTTCGCGGCATCTCTCCTACGGCGGCAGATGAGATGGGCAATTACACGCTGGGAATCAAAGAGCATACCATTTTCCCGGAGACTTCCGACGAAGAATTGAAAGACGTATTCGGCCTCGCCGTAACCATCGTTACTACCGCCAAATCAAAGGAAGAAGCCGTAAATTTCCTTACCCATCTCGGTTTCCCGTTTAAGAAATAATGTCAAAGATTTAGCCTTGGTAAATCCACATACATTATAACAAAGCTATAGCTTTGTTATAATGTAGTTGACATATTTTTATAATCTGATATAATGCAAAAAGAGGTAAATTGGGGTACCTGGATTCTCCAATACGCAAGGGACGTTTATTCCTTCAGAGGAGATAGCCATGAGTTCATTTGATTGGTGGGCGTTCAGCGTAGGCTCTGGTGCGGGTGCGATATTCATTATCATCTTCGTCCTCTTCTTCTTGAGAGAAAAGAAAGAGGAAAAAGTGGACCACAAAGCCCGCAAAGCCCGCGACACGGAGAGAAACATCGGCAACCGAATAATTAAGATTCTCCACATGCGGACGGCCGGAGGGATGTTTGACATTCTCTCCAATCATCTTTCGTGGAAACAGGGTTACCAGATAACCCTGAGGAATCAATCGAAGTACCGGCCGCCAAGCCTTCTCATCGTGGTCGACTGCTCTCTTCCTGCCGATAGGCAGTTAGGGGTGGGTACCACGGACTCAGACTTCAAGTACTATCCGGCCAATGACGAGGGTGTACAAGGAGTTCTCGACGAGGCCATTAAGTACATGGAAACCATTAGTCTCTTGAAGCGTCCCTTCTGAAGCGTTTCTTGCAGCCGGTCCCGACGTACGTCGGGACCGGCATTTCATTTATATAGACCTTGAATCTGGATGACCCTTGTGTTAAGCTGTCGCCACGGCTTTTCGGAGCTTTTTTAGTTTAAAATGGCAAAAACGTCAGTCATAGCAAGGTCGAAAAAGAAGCCCAAGTTTAGCACCCGGGCTACTAATCGTTGCTTTCGTTGCGGGCGCAAAAGGGGATATATGCGGGACTTCGACCTCTGCCGTATCTGCTTCAGGGAGCTTGCCAATGAGGGTAAGATTCCGGGCATTAAGAAGGCCTCTTGGTAGTTTAATATGACTCACCACAAGTAATATGGATGGCATTTCCAACATGATTATAGCGATTAAGAATGCCGGATTTTCCGGTCATGAATCCGTGAGTATGCCGTATTCCAAATTGAAGCAATCAATCGCCGACGTCTTGAAAAAAGAGAGATTCATCAAAAGTTCCGAAGTCAGGACAGAGAAGGGTAAAAAAATTTTAACCATCTCGCTTTTTTCCGAAAATCGCGTTCCGAAAATCAAGGGGGTCAAAAGGATTTCCAAACCCTCCAAAAGGATTTACAAAAAGGCCTTCGAGATGCGTCCGGTAAAGTCCGGCTACGGGGCGCTTATCGTGTCGACCTCCTCTGGAGTAATGTCGGGCAGAGATGCCAAGAAATCATCTCTCGGCGGCGAAGCCCTGTTTACTATTTGGTAGTGCGCCTTGCTCACTATAAATAAAAATAAAATGTCTAGAATAGGTAAAAAAGCAATAACTCTTCCTGAAAAAACCGAGCTTACCGTCGGGAATAATTCCATTTCCGTCAAAGGGCCCTTGGGCGAACTCAAAAGACCCATTCATCCAGTGATAGAGGTGAAGGTAGATGGCAATACGGTCACTCTTCATCCGAGAAAGGAGACTCTAGAGTCGAACGCGCTCTGGGGCACTTACGCCTCGCATATTGCCAATATGGTTTCCGGAGTAAACAAGCCGTTTGAGAAGAAGCTCATCCTCGAAGGCATCGGATATAAGTCCGAGGTCAAAGGCGATAAAATACAATTTGCGCTCGGCTTCTCTCATCCGGTTATAGTTTCTATTCCATCCGGGCTCAAGGTGACTGCCGAGAAAAATAATATTGTCGTCTCCGGCATGGATAAAGAGGCGGTCGGCCAGTTTACCGCGCAATTACGAGCTTTGAAGAAGCCGGAGCCGTATAAGGGCAAGGGCATGCGTTATTCAGATGAGGTAGTAAAGAGAAAGCAGGG
>JBBUAI010000020.1:0-20566 GCA_038058745.1 Patescibacteria group bacterium | reverse complement strand
TATGTCGCTACGCAAAGAATCAGCCAGAGACAGAAAAAGAAAGAAAATTCGCGCCAAAATCAGCGGCACCGCATCGCGCCCGCGCTTTTCTGTTTTCAAATCCAACACGTCTATCTACGCCCAGCTCATTGATGATGTCAAAGGGGTAACGCTTGCGGGGGCTAAGGGCCCGGATGCCAAGAAAGTTGGCGTGGAACTTGCCAAATCCGCCTTGGCTAAAAAAATAAATACCGCAGTATTCGACCGCGGTGGCTACATTTATACGGGAAAGATTAAAATACTCGCGGAGAGCGCGCGTACAGCTGGATTAAAATTATAATATGCCTGAAGAAAAAACAATTTCTAAGGAAGGACAGAAAAGCCCGAGGAAACAAGGACGCCGCTCTTCTCGCCGCGACGCAAGGGTAAAGCCGGAGTTCGACCAGAAAATCGTCAGTTTGCGCCGGGTAACGCGCGTTATGGCGGGCGGGCGCCGCTTCAACTTCTCCGTTGCCTTGGTAGCTGGCAATAGAAAGGGCCAAGTGGGAGTAGGGCAGGGTAAGGCGGGCGACACGCCTCTTGCCATAGAGAAGGCCTTCCGCGATGCCAAGAAGAATATGATTACCGTGAATGCCACCAAGAACATGTCGATTCCGCACGAAGTTGAGGCGAAATACGCCGCTTCAAGAGTGGTAATAAGGCCGGCTCGCGGCAAGGGTATTCTTGCGGGAAGCTCCGTGCGCACCGTCCTCGAATTGGCCGGGCTTAAGGAAATCGGCGCCAAACTTCTCTCAAGGTCGAAGAATCATGCCAACAACGCCTACGCCGCCGTCAAAGCGTTAAAGCAGTTAGAATCGACTAAGCTCAAGCCCTATCACAAATAATGGTTCAATAAATTCACCACAAGCATGCAGTTCCATACTCTTAAATCGAAGACCGGAAGGAAGTATCCCAAGCAGGTCGGGCGCGGCGGCAGCCGGGGCAAGACTTCCGGACGCGGCACCAAAGGCCAGAATGCCAGGGCCGGCAGAAAGAAGCGCCCGGAACTGCGCGATTTCATCAAGCGCGTGCCCAAGCTCCGCGGCCGGGGCAAATCATCGCTGAAGTCTTTCCAAGTAAAGCTCAAGGGCCAGGCCCTAAGGGAGCATTTAGCCGAGAGAAAGGAAAAATCCAATGTCTAGATTGACTTCAAAATTGAGATTAATCTTCGGAGACGTCTCGCTTCGAAGACGTATCCTCTTTGCTTTGGGGTTTCTCGCTCTGACGCGTCTTTTCGCCTTGATTCCCATCCCCGGCATTGATGTCGGGCGCCTGCAAAGTCTTTTTGCCGGAAGCGAATTCCTGAATCTTTTGAATATTTTCTCCGGCGGCGGGCTCTCCAATCTCTCCATCGTGATGCTCGGCGTCGGCCCTTACATCACCGCTTCCATCATCATGCAGTTGATGACAGTCATGTCTCCGAAGCTCAAGGCCGTTTATCAGGAAGAAGGGGAGGCGGGCCGGCGCCGCTTCGCCCAATATTCCCGCCTTCTTACCATGCCTTTGGCTCTGATTCAAGGGTATGCCTTCATCAAGCTTCTTCAAAATCAAGCTGTCTTGCCACCGCTCTCTTTCGGCGCGCTTGCCGTAGACCTCATGGTTATCATTGCCGGCTCGATGCTTCTCGTCTGGATAGGCGAACTCATAACGGAGTTCGGCATAGGGAACGGCATGTCTCTCATCATCTTTGCGGGCATTGTGGCGCAGCTGCCGGGAACCCTTTACCAGCTTGTCTTTACCTTCGACCCGTCGCAGCTTCCGGTATACGCGCTGGGTCTTGTGGTATCTCTCATCGTTATCTTCGGCGTCGTGGTAGTGACGGAAGCGGAACGGCCGATTCCCATCACTTATGCCAGACAGATAAGAGGCGGCGGACGCGCCCAAGGCGGCATCTCAACCTATCTTCCCTTGAGGGTCAATCAGGCGGGCGTTATCCCCATCATCTTTGCGCTCTCGATACTCCTTTTCCCGAGAATGATTTTTCAATTCTTATCGCAATCGAAATTTCCTTCGGTAAGCGGCGCTTCTAATTTTGCCTTGGATATTCTCGCCAACAACTGGTTTTACACCTCGGCCTATTTCATCTTAGTGGTGCTCTTTACTTATTTCTACACCGCGGTCACCTTTGACCCCGACCATATATCGGAGAATTTGCAGAAATCCGGCGCCTTCATCCCCGGCGTGCGCCCGGGCCACTCCACCGCCGATTACATCTCGCGCGTATTGACCCGCCTCACTTTGGTCGGCGCGCTCTTCCTCGGCGCTATCGCCGTTTTGCCTCTCATCTTCCGCTCTCTTACGGGCATTCAGGCCTTAGCCATCGGGGGCACGGCGCTTCTCATCGTTGTTTCAGTCGTCATAGACCTCATCAAGAAAATCGACGCCCAAGTCTCGGCGCGTGAATATTAGTTTTGAATTATAATGGTGGGATGCTTCAGACTGTTATTTTCATCGGCCGTTCCGGCTGCGGCAAGGGTACTCAAGCCGACCTCTTAAAGGAGCGCATCTTCCGCTTTGACCAGAGTAAGCGCCAGATTCTCTACATCGAAAGCGGCGAGCGCTTCCGCCAATTTATCAGGGGCAAAAGCTTTTCTTCCCGGCTTTCGAAAGAAATCTATGAAAGCGACGAGCGGCAGCCGGATTTTCTGGCCTGCTCGATGTGGACCAACATGCTCTTGAACGAACTCGATGATAATATGCATCTTGTTTTCGACGGGACGCCGAGAGCCCTCGCGGAAGCTGAAATGCTTACTTCCGCCCTCGCCTTCTATAAGCGGGAGAAGCCCACGGTCATCCACCTCAATGTTTCCCGCCTCTGGTCGGAGAGGCACCTGCTCTCGCGCGGCCGCACCGATGACCTGAATCTTGCAAAAATCGACAAGCGCCTAGACTGGTTCGACAAAGACGTCATGCCGGCCGTCGAATATTTCAAGAAAAATCCTTTTTACCGCTTCTTTGATATAAACGGCGAACAGCCGATTGAGAAAGTGCATGCCGAAATCATCGCCACCCATGACTATTCCTCTTAAAACGCCGGAAGAGATAAAGATTCTCCGCGAGGGAGGCAAGAATCATGCTATGATTCTTGCCCAGCTGTCTTGCATGGTCCGTCCCGGCGTCTCCACTCTCATTCTTGAAGAAGAAGCGCTCCGGCTTATCAAGTCTCTTGGGGATAAACCCGCTTTCCTCGGATACAAGCCCCGGGGTGCCAATCGCCCGTATCCGGCGGCACTCTGCGTTTCCATCAATGATGAAATCGTGCACGGCATTCCGAACGAAGCCGAAAGGATAATCAAGGAAGGGGATATCGTCTCAATAGACCTCGGACTTGTTCATAAGGGGCTCATCACTGATGCCGCCGTAACCCTCCCGGCGGGCGCTGTCGACGATGTAGCCCACAAGCTCATGGAAACAGCCAGAGAGGCGCTAAGACGCGGAATTGAGCAGGCCTTGCCTGAGAAAAATGTCGGCGATATCGGCTTTGCCGTAAGCTCTGTCGTCCTACCTTCGGGATTTGTTCTGGCGGAGGACCTTACCGGGCACGGGGTTGGCCGTGCGGTGCATGAAGAGCCATTCATTCCCAATGAGGGCTCGCCGGGGAAAGGGGAGAAACTCTTGCCGGGCATGGTCATAGCCATCGAACCAATGGTCAATGAGGGTTCGGCCGCGATAAAATTGGCCGATGACGGTTATACTATTAAAACCGCCGACGGCTCTCGGAGCGCCCACTTCGAACACACTGTTGCCATTACTGAAAAAGGAAATATAATACTAACTTCATGAAGCTAAAAGAAGAGCAGACATTCGTCCTGATTAAACCAGACGCAGTACAGAAAGGGTTGATTGGAGAAATTGTAAGGCGTTTTGAGCAAAGAGACTTAAAAATTGTCGCCTTGGAAATGTTTCAACCCACTACGGACCAGATCGACGAACATTATCCAAAAGATAAGACCTGGGTAACTCGTCTGGGTAAGAAAAGTCTTTCTACATATAAAAAATACGACATCGACCCGGTGCCGCTTATGGGCACTAATGATCCGGCCAAGATGGGTCCAATGGTTCGTCAATGGATTGTGGATTACATGATCTCTGCCCCTTTGGTAAGGGTGATTGTACAAGGCCTTCATGCTGTAGATACGGTTAGAAAGATTGCTGGCAATACCTTACCATTTCTAGCCGAGATCGGAACCATCAGAGGAGATTTTTCTATCGATTCTCCCGCTTTAGCCAACAGTGAAAAGCGAGCAGTAATGAATTTGGTCCATGCTTCCGAGACTCAACAAGAGGCAGCCCATGAAATCAAGCACTGGTTTAGCAATGTAAAACCTTTAGATTATAAGCGTTTTGGCGTAGATGCATAGTACAAAATATTTTTAGAGAGAAGTCTATAAGATATAAACAGATTTTCGATTCTGATACGTTATAATAGATATAGGGTTATTTGAGGTATTATCTAGCTAAAACATTTTCAGGGAGTCTTATGTCTTCGCACCCTTTGGGGCACGAAGCTGACACCCACCTAGTTTTTCAACTAGGGTATACCAAAATAACCCTACCAGAGACCCCGACCGAAAGGTCGGTGTCTTTGTTTACCTTGAGACGGTCGAAAGGTTAAGATAGACTCATGCCCAAAAGACCATCCCTGCTTTATATAAGTTTCGCCCTAACGGTTGCCTTGGCCATTCTTAATTTTCTTGCCGAAGCTTTTTACCTTTACTGGACCTATTGGTGGTCTGATTGGATAATGCATTTCATTGCCGGCGTCGCGGGAGGCCTTGCCGCTTATTGGGTGCTTTTTGATTCCGGGTTTTGGCGGAGACGTTCGGATAAAATTCTATTGCCGGTATTGAGCGTTCTCATATGTCTTATGATAGTGGGAGTGGCGTGGGAAATAATGGAATATACTTTCGGTATTACCGACTCGCATGAAGGATACCGCCTCGATGTCATACATGACCTTATGATGGATGCTTCGGGAGCACTTCTTGCCGCGTTCATCGGCGTGAGAGAGACTTTTCTCCGCCATGGCTAAACTCATTGCCTACGGCGGTGCGGGTTCCGCCACCGGTGCCAATTTCTTGCTCGAGCTCTATGGAAATAAAATTCTTGTCGATTGCGGCACGCTTCAAGGGGCGGGTGATGTCAAAACGGAAAATGCTAAAAAGTTTTCTTATGATCCAGTAAGTGTCAACTTGCTTTTCGTCACTCATGCTCACATCGACCACATAGGTCTTATTCCGAAACTTTACAAAGAGGGCTTCCGCGGAGAAATTTATTCTACCGCAGAGACCAGAGCTATTGCAGAACTCCTACTTATGGATGCCGCGAAAATCGGCGCTGAAGATGGCGCTCCCTTGTACGGGCCGGCAGATGTAGAAAAAACTTTGTTGCTCTGGCAAATCCTCAAGTATCACGAGCCGAAAGATTTTAGAGGATTTAAAGCAGAATTCTTCGACGCCGGACATATCCTGGGCTCCACCATGGTCAAAATTACGAGTTCAAAAGTCAGTATGCTTTTTTCCGGCGATATTGGCAATTCACCCTCCCTTCTCCTGCCTGACGTGGAAAAGGTTTCCGGCCTCCAATATCTTCTTATGGAGAGCGTCTATGGCGACAGGAATCATGAAGGCAAGGAGACGCGGGATTTAAAGTTCGAAAGGGCCGTAAGAGACATAATCTCCTCCGGCGGTACGTTTCTCATCCCGGCTTTTTCACTCGAGCGTACCCAAGTGATTCTTTATGAACTCAATAATCTTTTCGAATCAAAAAAGATTCCTTCCGTTTCCGTTTATCTCGATTCCCCTCTAGCCATACGGATAACGGATATTTACGAAAGGGTCAAAGGTATGGACAATTTTAATTTCAAGGAATTGCACAATACCGCGAGAGTGGCGGATTCGCGGGAAATCGCGAAAGTGCCGGGGCCAAAAATCATTATCGCGGGCTCCGGCATGTCTACCGCCGGCCGCATTTTAGGACACGAAGAAATGTTTCTGCCCGACCCGAACTCCGCCATACTTCTCATCGGTTATCAGGCGCCCGGCACTTTGGGGAGAGAGCTCGAAGAGGGCGTGAAGTCGGTTATTATCGAAGGTAAGAAGGTTATTGTGAGAGCCAAAGTGGAAAGAATTCACGGCTTCTCGGCGCACGCCGACTCTGACGCTTTGGTTAAATTCGTCGAGCCAAGCAGGAAGACTTTGAAAAAAGTTTTTGTTGCCATGGGCGAGCCGAAATCGGCGATATTCCTGGCTCAGCGCCTGCGGGATGAACTCGAAGTAGATGCAGTGGTAGCGGAGAAGGGGAAAGTATACGAATTGGAGCTATAATAAATTCGAAATCCGAAGCGCGAAACTCGAAACAAATTCAAATGGCCGAAACTCAAAATAAGAAGGTATACGATTTGGAAGATAGAACTTATAAATTCGCAAAAGATATTAGATTGTTTGTAAAATTATTGCCAAAAAGTCAATCAAATTTCGAAGATTCAAAGCAGCTTATAAGGTCTTCCGGTTCTGTTGGTGCCAACTACATTGAGGCAAATGAATCTTTTAGTAAAAAGGACTTTGTTTTAAGAATGAAAATATCTCGCAAGGAAGCTAAAGAAAGCAGATATTGGCTTAGTTTATTGGAAATTACGGAGGAAGCCATGGATTTAGAAAGACAAAAACTAGTCAAAGAAGCCACGGAGCTTATGATGATATTCGGTTCAATTATTAGAAAGCAAGAGTAAAATAAGGTGTGATGGATAAAAAGTTCAGAACATTTTTAGAAATAGCGGAAACACTTAATAAACACCATATTGTCCCGATAATTTATGGTTCTCTTGGGCTGTATCGAATCATAGAACAGTTAGACGAGATAAACGACATTGATATCACAATTTCTGATAAGAATCTTATAGATAAATTTACTGAATTAAAAGAAATAATGGATAGTATTGAGTACAAGCAAGATCCAAATTATATGCATGAATTTACTAAGGGCGAAGGGCAGATAGGATTCGAACCTGAGAGTGAACTAGCAGACTTAGGTATCGATATCGATAACTTAAAAATAGCGGAAATAAACGGCGTCCGGTTTAAAGAATTATCAGTTCAAGATTATCTAAAAATTTACAGTCGAAACCTGGCAACATGGGAAAAGAAAGTATCTAGTATCAAAAAGAAGATTGAAGCTTTGAAAACTAAAATTTAGAATTTTGAAAATTGTTTCGGATTTCGAGTTTCGTGCTTCGAGTTTTACCTTACGAATTCTAAAATCTTTTTGAAAGTTTCGGGGTGGTGTTGGGCGAGGTCGGCCAAGATTTTCCTGTCCAGGGCGACATTGTTTTTCTTTAAGAGGGGGATGAACCTTGAGTAAGACATGCCGTTCTCTTTCAAAAGAGCGGCCATGCGCACGTTCCAGAGTCGGCGGAAGTCGCCCTTCTTGTCCTTTCTGTGTTCGAAGCTGTAAGAGCCGGCATGGAAGATGGCCTCCTGCGCCTGACGCTCCTTGGTTCCTCGGCCATGGCGGTAGCCCTTAACCTTCGAGAGAAGGTTTCTCCTGGTCTTAAGCGCGTTTACTCCTTTCTTTACCCTGGTCATGGCTTTATTGAATATTTACAAGAAAGCGCGATTTCTCTTTGTTCGTCATATGGAACTCGGCGCTCCTACCCTTGGCCGCCTTGTTCTGATGCCTTTCCTTGGCATTGAAGTGGTTCTGGCCGGATTTTCTGGTCAGGAGCTTGCCGGTCTTAGTGATTTTCAGCCGCTTTAAATATGATTTATTTGTCTTCATAGAATGGCTCTATATATTACTTATTTTAACGATTATGTAAATGACTTGACTTTTATACTAATATCTGGCATGTTTAAATTAGAGCAAAAAGGGAGGTTAGATGACTTCTTTAGTGAACATGGTGGTGGCCATTATGCCACCCCAACGCCAGCTCGTAGCAGTGATGCCGTATTTGCGTGCGCTTCGCGCGAAGCTTATGGAGAAGGGCGATTCTTTGGGATCGCTTGCAGATCTCTACGAGCTTATCACGGAATGGGACGAGTCGGGGTTGAAGGGACTCATCAAGATTTTCAACCAGTTCAACTACGTCGGCGAGGCGGACAAGGTGGTGGAGAAGCTCACGGAGCTTCAGCATTGCATTGCCGACCATGTCGACAATGGCGTGGTGATGAAGGTCAAAACCTCGGAGTGGCAAGACGCGCGTGTGTTTTCTGCCAAATCCCGGGCGCAGATGATTTCTCTCATCGACGACATTGAGTTTCTCTGTTCCGAATGTCAGAATTAGCCGGTAGGAGCCGGCAAATCGGGCAACACCACTGTGGTGTTGCCCGATTTAACTTTCATGCTCTCTCTATGATGACCGTCATGCCCTTCGGGCTTTTCTTGGCGGAATCAGCCACTTTATAATCGACCGAAATGAGCTTTAACATGCGCTCGATGCGCTCTTTGAGAAACTTCTCGTCCAAATATTTGGCCCGGCCGGGGAGGAACAAGTCGACCTTAACCCGATTGCCTTCGGAGAGCCACTGGCTTACCTTCTTCGCCTTCAAAAGCAGGTCATTTTCGCCCGTGGCGAGTTTGACTTGCACGGTCTTCACTTCAGCCGAGTGTGATTTCTTGGAGGCCTTTGACTTCTTATTTTCTTCGTAGAGATATTTGCCGAAATCGGCGATTTTCGCCACCGGCGGAGTGGCGGTGGAGGAGATTTCAATAAGGTCCAATCCTAAATCCAAAGATTTTTTAATGGCTTCCTCAAGAGTGAGAATACCGAGATTTTCTCCTTTAGGTCCGATGACGCGAAGTTCTTTCGCTCTAATCTGCTGGTTGATTCGAGAAGGCAATTTCTGTGTATAACTTATTGTTGCCGATATTATACACTGTTAAACGATGGAATACAAACATAATCCGCCTACACTTGCCGAACTTAGGGCTTACCGTAAGCCCATAAAGCAGGCCCATGACGTGGCCAGAACGTCATTTTCTCCTCTGGACAAATTCGCTCTCCATACTACTCGCGCTGTCGGCACCATGGGATTCTTCTTTATACTCTCGTTCTGGACGGTGGTATGGTTCTTGTGGAACACCTTGGCGCCAGAACATTTGCGCTTCGACCCGGCGCCGGCGTTCGCCATCTGGCTATTTACCTCGAACGTCATCCAGATGGTGCTTCTGCCCCTTATCATGGTCGGGCAAAGCATTGAGGGCAAGTTCTCTGAAAGGCGCGCTCAGGCCGATTTCGATATAAACAAGAAGGCGGAACACGAAGCGGAAGTAATCATAGCTCATCTGGAAAACCAGAATGAACTCCTTTTGGAACTGATTCGTAAGATCGACAGAAAATAAACATTATTAGTGCTATAATAAAAGCATGGAGAAAAGCAAATTGACAGCAGCGATTGTTGTTATCATTTTATTAGTTCTGGGATTTTTCGGTTGGTGGATATGGCAGTCAAGCAGAGTTGAGTTGAGCGAGGAGGGGATAAGCGAGTTTAACCCCTTTGCCCAAGAGGAGCCGTCAAATCCTTTCAAGGAGAGCAACGCCAATCCTTACGAGAACATAAAGACTAATCCATTCGAATAACATGAAAAAATTATTTCTCCTATTATTATTTTTAAGTTGTGTATCGGTCGCTAATGCTCAAGAACTTGAGCAGGGCTTCACTGGTCCCGGTGGCTGTACTGGGAAAGTTGAGTGCCGTGCCTACTGCGACATAGATGCTAATAAGGAGGAATGTCTTACTTTTGCGGTAGACAACGGCATGATGACGCAGGAAGAGGCGGATAGAGCGAGAAAATTTTTGAATGAAACTGGTCCCGGCGGCTGCAAGGGAGAAGAATGCCGCACTTATTGTGATGAGGTCTCACACCATGAAGAATGTCTGAACTTTGCCGTAGAAAAAGGTTTTATAAGCAGAGAAGAAGCCGAAAGGATGAGGAAATTCCGGGCCATTGAAGAGGAAGGGGGGCCCGGAGGGTGTAAGGGGGAAGAATGCCGGACGTATTGCGAAGACGAATCACGCCGCGAGGAATGCTTCAAATTCGCTAAAGACAAAGGATTGATTGACGAAGAAGAGGTAGAGCTTTTCGAACAAGGCCAGAAAATTCTGGAGAAAGTTAAGGAGTCCGGCGGTCCAGGCGGTTGCAGGGGAGAAGAAGAATGCCGCCAGTACTGCTCCGACGCCTCGAATACAGAAGAGTGTGTCACCTTCGGCGCGATGCATACCGGCAAGTCGCCTGAAGAAATTCGCCGAATGCTGGATGAGTTTAAAAACTTCAAGGACCGAAGGGGGGAGTTCGAAGACCGCCGGGAAGAATTTGAAGAGCGTGCCCGCCGAATGAGAGAAGAATTCGAGAACCGCGCCAGAGAGAAAGAAGGCCAGTTCGAAGAGCGTAGAAATGAATACGAGGAGAAATTCAGAAGAGAGTTTCCAGGTCAGGGAGAGTTTCCGGGACAGAAGGAATTCCCCGGCCAGTATAATTTTCCTCCGGAAGGCGAGCGCATGCCTTACGACAACTTCCGACCGGAGAATCAAACTCAGTATCAGGATCAGTATCAAAACACGCCGCCGGAAGGTTATCCTAAACCGGAAAGTTACCAACAGTATCAGCAAAATTATCAATCACCGACGACCGAGCCGCAACCCACTACGTACGACCACTCTCGCTCGTTCCTTGCTAACATCCTCTCCGCCTTTCTTGCTCCATTTAGAGATTAATTCGTAAGATTGATAGGAGATAGACGTTTAATAAAAGCGATGGAGGTTCGAATGCTCGAGCTAATCGGACCAGCCTGAAATTATCAGTTAATTTCAACTCTCATGGCAACACAAAAGCAGAGGGAAGCGGCTCGCCGCAACATCAAAAAGGCGCAAGCCGCCCGCAGGGCGGCAGCGCGCGGTAATAAGATGTAGCGCAGGTTGCGGGTTAGAGGCAGCCAAAGCCGCCCTAAGGGGCGGCTTTGGCTTGGGTATAATAAATCCATGACAAGAAATCCTTTCGTTAATGCTTGCGCCGCCTCACTTTATATCGCGGCGGTAGCTTCACTTATGTTCTATGGGCCGAAATTGGTCGAGCCAATGGAGGATTCAATTATAATGCCGATAGCCATGATTTCACTCTTCACCTTATCGGCCGCCGTTATGGGCTATCTTTTCTTCTCTCAACCGCTTCAAATGTA
The DNA here is from genome assembly GCA_038058745.1 of Patescibacteria group bacterium. Lineage (GTDB taxonomy): Bacteria > Patescibacteriota > Minisyncoccia > Phycocordibacterales > Zambryskibacteraceae > UBA5004. The sequence continues at coordinate 9,375 of JBBUAI010000020.1, read as the reverse complement.
TCTCGACGGGTCGAAGAAGTCGGCAGTCAAGCTTTTCCTTCAAACCATCGTCTCCTTTGCAGTCCTTACCATCCTCGCCTTCGCCGTACTTTTGACTGGAATCATCAAATAAAAACACTGGTGGAGGTGGGGAGAATGAGCTCCCGTCCATGAGGATACGCGGTATGAGTCTACAAGCTTAGAATGATTTTTCCGCCGGCTGGCGGATCTCGAACTGCTGGCTAAAAATCAGACGAAACACCAGAAGTCCAAAGCTCTGATTTTGGCTCCGGCGTGAGCAACGCTGGAGTTACGGCCCGAGAGATAAAGCGTTTGCAACCTCGTCTCAGACTGCGAGAGAAGCAATCGTTCGCTTAGGTGAGCTTACGCTCGAACGTAGGCGAAAACAAAGTCGTTCGCCGTAAAATACGGAGAAACAATTGACTTTGCCCGTGCGACGGTTGAGTCTGCACTTAAATTTTCCAAGAGTTTAAGGAGTTCTTGGATCTCCGCTTGCACATACCGAGAATGTCTCGTGTCAAAACTGACACCCCCGTATGAAAATAAACTGACAACGAACAACTTACAACTTACGACGGATTTCCCGCTCGACATCCCGCTTCTTTATCGCCTCGCGCTTGTCATATTTTTTCTTGCCGCGGGCTATGGCGAGATCAAACTTCAGAAACCTGCCCTTATTATACACCGAAAGAGGCACGATTGTCAACCCTTTTGTCCCTTCGGCATCCCGCAATTCTGTAATCTCTTCCTTTGAGAGCAGAAGCTTTCGGGGCCGCAAAGCGTCATATTCTTGGGGCGTATTCTTTGGTTGGTAGGCCGGGACATCGGCATTCACGAGATAAACCTCGCCGCCTCGCACAGTTATAAACGCGCCTTGGAGATTCATCTTACCCAATCTCACGGACTTCACTTCCGTACCCAATAATTCAACGCCAGCGGTAAAGCGCTTTAAAATTTCATAATCGAAAAAGGCCTTCCTGTTCTCCGAGAGCGCCATGCTAGGAATGATAGCAAATTTCAGTATAATGCCACTATTATGAAGGAGCCATTTAAGAAGACGAAGAAAATAATCATCAGGCCGCACAAACAGGGCGGGGGTAATTACCGCCCGCCTGGGCGAGGGCTCATGGGTCAGGCCGTTTTGGCCCTCGTTATTTTCCTCATTCTTGTTTCTGCCTACTCGCTTCTTACCGGGCTTTCTCCCAAGCAGGAGGAAATCTCGCTTTCCGAACTTGCTCACGAAATTTCTCTCGGCCACATATCAAGCATCGTGGTTAAGAGCGATGACCTCGATGTTACATACGCCGATGGCACTGAAAAAGTTTCCAAGAAGGAAGCTAATACGGCACTCACCACCACTCTCAAGAATTATGCCGTCACTACCGAGGCACTCTCCAAGGTAAAGATTGAGGTGAAGAATGACCAAGGCGCTTTGTACTGGGTGGCCTCGCTTGCTCCCGTTATATTGCCCATCATCTTCATTGTCTTCTTCCTTTGGTTCCTTTCAAGACAAGTGAAGGGCGCCGGCATGCAGGCCTTCACCTTCGGCCAATCGAAAGCGCGTCTAACAACTCCCAATGACAAGAACCAACGTGTGACGTTCAGAGACGTGGCGGGAGCGAGAGAAGCGAAGGAAGAACTCCGGGAGATTGTGGACTTTTTGAAAAATCCGAAAAAGTTTCTCGACATCGGTGCCCGCATTCCCAAAGGTATTCTTCTCATGGGTGCGCCCGGCACGGGCAAAACCTTGCTTGCCCGCGCGGTGGCTGGCGAGGCGGGCGTATCCTTTTTCTCCATTTCCGGCTCCGAGTTCGTTGAAATGTTCGTAGGAGTGGGCGCTTCGCGCGTGCGCGACCTCTTCAATCTCGCGAAATCGGCTGCGCCGGCCATCATCTTCGTGGATGAAATTGATGCCGTCGGCCGCGTGCGGGGCACAGGAGTGGGCGGAGGCAATGATGAGCGCGAACAGACTTTAAATCAAATCCTAGTCGAACTTGATGGTTTTGAACCAAATGAAAAGGTCATCGTCATGGCTGCGACCAACCGTCCAGATGTGCTTGACCCAGCGCTTCTGCGTCCCGGCCGTTTCGATAGACGGGTAACACTCGACCTGCCGGACAGACGGGATAGGGAAGAAATACTTCTGATCCACGCGAGGAAGAAGCCCTTTGCCGAGGATGTGAACTTGCCGCTTATCGCCGAACGGACTCCCGGTTTCTCCGGCGCTGACCTGTATTCACTTATGAACGAAGCGGCCATTCTCGCCGCGCGCGAGAACCGCACGCAGGTCAGCCAATTCGATTTAATCCGTTCCATAGAGAAGGTGATGCTCGGTCCGGAGCGCAGGAGCCATATTCTCTCCAACAAAGAGAAGGAACTCACTGCCTTTCACGAAGCCGGTCATGCTCTGACCGCCTCTGTCCTGCCTTATGCCGACCCGGTGCACAAGATTTCAATAATTTCTCGCGGACGCGTGGCAGGCTACGTCATGAAGCTTCCGCTCGAAGACAGGAAGCTCCAGTCGAAGAAGGAATTTCTCGACGATATCGCCGTCGCCTTGGGTGGCTACGTGGTTGAGAAGATGATTTACAATGACATTACCACCGGGCCGTCGAATGATTTGCAGGTAGCGACCGCGCTCGCAAGAGACATGGTTACCAAGTACGGCATGTCGGACAAGATGGGGCCTATTGCACTTGAGAATGCCGGCGGCAAACCCCTGTTCGGTATGGGAGTGGGAGACAAGGAATATTCGGAGAGAGTCGGCGCGGATATAGACGAAGAAGTTTCAAGAATTATGAATGAAGCGATGAAGAAAGTTGAAAAAATCATCAAGGATCATAGAAAAACCCTGAATGCCATTGCCGAACGCCTGATTGAAGTCGAGACCATTGAACAGAAGGAATTCGAGGAAATTCTTGTCACTCATGGCATCAAGCCGAAGAAGAAGAAGGACATCGAGCATCAAAAATAACTAAAGCAATACAAGAGCCCCGCCGAAGCGGAGCTCTTGCGATATACATAAACGGTAAATCGAGCAGATTCTTACGGATTGCAGTTTCGGCAGAATCTCTTGTGGCTGAATACTTCGTAGACGGCGGAGAGGCCGACCAGGGCGTAAACCCAAGTCATGAGATTCGACGGCAGGTAATTGCCGAGGCCGTAGCCCAGGACCTCTAACCCCCAGTTCAAGCCGCCGATGATGAGCAGGATAAACGTAATGATGTGAATTTTCATAAACTTTGTTAGCTGTTAAGTTCTTTTAGAACCCTATTAATTCTAGCACTACCGCCAATGCTCGCACTTGAAGTTATGCACAGCTGTGGTGCGCGTGCTAGGGCTCGAACCTAGGACCACCGAGGTATAAGCTCGGCGCTCTACCAACTGAGCTACACGCGCGCATGGGCACCCATCTTACCAGCTTCTTGCCAATCGGCGCAAAGTTCTGCGTGCCTTGAATATTTCCATATGCATGACTGGGGAGAGCCATTGAATGGAAGCGGCGAAGAATGCTCCGCCGGTAAAGAAGACCGAGCGCTGTATTATCCTCGACGGGATATCCATACCCCATAATTTGTTGGCATAGTAGGGCAGGAAGCCGACCGAAGTGAGACTGGAATTCTGTCCGGCCAGGTCGCGCAAATGCTGTTCAACGATAGTAAGCGGACAATTGCCGTAATAAGACCAGAACACAATGACGGAGAGAAACGCCGCCGCCTCCCACGGTCTGAAGCGCTTGTAACGGAAGCTTATGAGAAGACCGAGAAGCACTGCCACTATGATGGTAATGTGGGTAATCGCTGTCGCGTCTGCCAAGAATGCGTAACTCATGCGCCTAATTCTAACACTGATTTATCCAAGCCAAAACTGATTGGTTAAATAATTTCTTTGTTTATATGTGTCAGCGTGGGAGAGAACCCCGAGATAAGACTGCAAGGATTGCTCCATTTTTTCTTTTGATATTTCACCACTCTGGCGCCCCTTCAACTTCTTATAGAATTTCCGCACCATCCTATTCCAGGTTCTTTTTCTTATAAGTTTGCAGTAAGGCAAAATCACATAACCCAAGAAGTCCACGCCTTGCGAATATTTCCTAATCGTAATTTTATTTGGGTGGAGATTCAGCTTTAGGGATTCCCTCAGAAATTTTTCTATCGGCTCGATAAGATTTTCCAGGTACTGCTTATCAGGAGACACGACCACAAAATCATCAGTGTATCTTGCATAGTATTTCACCTTTAAGGTAGACTTCATGAAATGATCAAATTCAGACATGTAAATGTTGGCAAAAAGCTGGCTCGTAAGGTTGCCGATGGGTATCCCCTTATCGGTAAGGCGCGAAGCGCCTTTACTCTCTCTCTCTCATTTCGAGAAGCCATCGCCATTGCCCGGATATTTGCCTTTGTCCGTCCGTGTCACCAGAACTTGAAAGTGGTTTCCGTTGGAAACGGAACACGATCTCATTCCTGAATTTTATCCAACAGCACCAGCCATATAGGCGTAATGGTCTGTTTTGAACAGAGGCAAGCAGTATCTCCTTACACGCGACACTCTCTTAGAAATCGTAATCTCTAAGACCTGGTCGCTTTCCCCGAAAAGAGAAAGAGTTCGGCGACGGCGATCCTTGGACTGCCGTACACGAGCCTAGACTCGGGGTAAATATATCCCTAAATACAGCTTTTGTTAAGGGGTAGTTTGACTATTGACAAATGCTGTGTTATTTGATATGATAGATACAGCTAAAGTTCTTTGAAAGGATCACTTATGAGACGAGCTTTTCGAGCCTTAATCTTAAGACTTAAAAAGCTCGTCTCATTCAGGGGCTAGTCGCAACGCCGGAGCGTATCCGGTCTAGAAAAGGAGATGGCTCCGATGTCCAAGACATTGGCTCCGTCGTCGCAGACAGTCACCGCACGGGACCCCAAGGGTCTCAAGTTCGTCTCGATCGTTGAAGCCGCCTATAACAAGGCTGGCCTCTCGGACGAGGAAGCCCAGTGTGTCAACGACACGTCGGGTCTCGCCGACCTCATCGCGCAGTTCATCGATGGCAACCGCCACGAGAACCTGTTCGAGGACGAGGAAGTGCGTTCGAGCTACAAGTACCCGAAGGAGTACAAGGGACCGAAGCCGATAGCCACGCAGGTGAATATCGTCGCCGGGCTCTACACGCTCTCGCTGGGCGACACGTCGGAGTTCCTGAACAAGGTTCTCCCGACGTTGCCGCTCCCGCAGGGCGCCGAAGGGTGGTTCGCCATCCCGTCGGTCGACGCCGTGGCCAAGGTGCATTTCCCGGAGGTGACGGATCCGTCCGAACGCTACGTTCGGTGCGTCCTCCTCGCTCTCGAGAAGCTCAAGGCCTCCCGCCCGTTCTACAACTATCGGGACAGCCAGATCACGGCCGAGACGCTTCGACGTCACGCTCGGACTGCGGAAGCGCTTCGCCTCGTGACCAAGAAGCAGACGGGTGACATCATCGTCATTCCGGCTCAGCTTGGCATGAAGCATCGCGGACGCTCGGTCCGTCGCGCCCGTGCGCTCTTCGCCGGAAACGAGTTCGGTCTCGGTGCGTGGGAAGTGATGAACATCGCCCTCACGCATCCGGAACGGCTCATCACGTACGAAGAGCTCGACATGGACTGCGCCGGTGACGAGTTCGATCCGGGCCGTGGCGATGGCTTCTCGGGCTCGCCGTACGTCCGCTTCGGCGACGGCAGGGTCAGGTTCGACACGGGGTGGTTCTACAGTGCGCACGGCGGCTTCGGCACCGTGTCCGGTTTCGTTCCGCCCGCTACGCCGTAGCGTTAGCGAGGCGAGCAGGAGTGATCCTTGCTCCCTCGAATGCTTGAGTCTGTTGTATTCTTTGATTCTTGCATTCGCCGCAAAAAACGATCGGGGTTATCCACAGGTGTGGGTAACCCCGGTTTATTTTTATTCAAAATGGATTTTTTGTGGTTTGAACTCGATGTATTCTCCGCTTTCTATCAATTTCCGCGCTTCAAGGCGGGCGGCTTCGACCATTTTTATATTTTTAACCGCTTCCATGCCGAGGTCCGAGAGACCCCACTGTTTAGTACCAGTGAGAACGCCCGCTCCGCGCTGTTTGAGGTCGAATTCCGCCAGCTCGAAGCCATTCTTGGCAGTTTTCAACGCTTTCAATCTTTCAACTGTCTTTGCAGATTTAGTTTCAGCGAAGACGAAGCAATACGGCTGGTGCGTGCCGCGCAGTACTCGCCCGCGGAGCTGATGAAGCTGGGCAAGGCCGAACCGCTCGGCGCCCTCGATTATTATGAGTGAGGCGTTCTCGACGTTTACTCCGACCTCGACGATTGAAGTCGAGGTCAAAATATCAATCTTATGCTCTTTAAATGCTTGCATTACCCGATCCTTTTCCGCTGGAGTCATCTTGCTGTGTAGAATTTCTATCTCGTACTCCGGGAAAACTTCTTTCTTCAGTCTCTTTGCTTCTTCTTTGACTGATTTTGCGAGAACTGCAAGCTCTTTCGCTGGGTCTGGTTCATTTATACGAGGGCAGATGACGTAGAGTTGCCGGCCGGCCTTCAATTCTTCTTTGATACGCCGATAGGCCGAGGGCCTATCGGCGGGAATAACAATTTCGGTCACAATTTTCTTACGGCCCGCTGGCATTTCATCGAGAAGCGTGAGATCGAGGTCGCCATAGAGAGTGAACGCCAGAGTGCGTGGGATCGGGGTCGCCGTCATACTCAAGAGGTGAGGAGTTTCTTTTTCTTTTTGAGCCAACTTTTGCCTTTGGGCGGTGCCAAAGCGATGCTGCTCGTCGATGACGACAAGGGCCAGGTGTTTAAACTTTACTGATTTTTGGATCAAAGCGTGAGTGCCAATAAGAATGGCAATCTCTCCACTCACCACCCACTTCAAGAGTTGGGTGCGAGAAATTTCAGTCCAACCTGTAGGGTTCACTTTCGACGGAAACTTGCGACAGCCACTGCCGGTGATGAGAGCGATGTTAATTGGTAGGTGTTCAAAATATTTAATGAAAGATTCGAAATGCTGTTGGGCGAGGATCTCGGTCGGAGCCATGTAGGCCACTTGCAAACTACCATAAGTTTGCAAGTGGCCCTGAGCGAAGTCGAAGGGTTTACTAGTAGCAACTGCGTACGCCGCTACAGCGGCTACGGCAGTTTTCCCCGAACCGACATCTCCTTCGAGCAAGCGACTCATGGGATAACCCTTTTTGAAATCTTCCAAAATATGTTTAATTGATCTTCTCTGGGCTTGAGTAGCGGTGAAAGGGAAGCGCTTGATGAAGGCCTCGATTTCCTTGTCCGACTTTTCAATCACAAAAGCAGCGCGCTCGCGGAAGGCGTGGCGGGTTTGCTGCCGCTCGAGCTGGATGAAGAAAATTTCTTCGAAGGCGAAGCGCTTGCGCGCGGCCTCTGCATGCTCGAGTTTCTTGGGTGTATGAATCCAGATTAAAGCAGTTTTTAAGTTAGGAAGTTTATAAGTTTTTAAAATACTTTCTGGAATCGGATCTTGGAGAGTGTCAAAGACCGTCTTTGACATGATCTTTTGAAGAGTGTGATAAAGCCAATTGGAAGTGAGGCCGCGCGTTTCTGGGTAAACAGGATAGACCTGCCTGCCAGCACGCGGTGAGAATGAATTAAACAGTGTCGGCGCACTCTCGACTCTCGGGTTAGAGAAATATAATTGACCTTTGCGCTCTGATACTTTACCTTCTACTCTGACCCTTGCTCCTTCTTCGAGCATTTTGGCGAGATAAGCCTGATGGAACCAGATGATTTTTATTTTCCCAGTCTCGTCTTCTACCCAGCCTTCGGCCAGGGGAATCTTTTTGTGGAAAGCCTTGACCGTTTTGAGCCCCGAAATTTTGCCGAAAATAACAGCCTGTTGCCCTTTCTCGAGGCTGGCGATAGAGGTGGTATCAGCCGTATTACCGTAACGAGTGGGGAAGTGATAGAGCAAATCCTCTACGGTCTCAAGTCCGAGTCGTTTCAAGGCCTTTTCTTGGTGAGGTAAGATCCGGAAGGTGTCAACAAGTCGGTCAGAAAGTTGCATGATCCCTATGCTACACTAATAGTTATATGAATAAAGAAAAATTGATGCAGATCACAATGTTTTTGTTACGAGTAATTTCCGGTTTATTGTTACTGCAGCACGGCGGGCAGAAACTTTTCGGCTGGTTTGGCGGCACAGGCTGGAGCGAACTTTCTACTCTAATTATGGTCGCGGGTGTTCTGGAGTTCTTTGGTGGAATGGTACTTGTCTTAGGAGTCTTCACTCGACCGATCGCCTTCCTCCTCTCTGGTTTTATGGCCGTGGCTTACTTTACGGTCCACTTTCCCATAGGCTTCTGGCCAATCGCGAACGGTGGCGACTTGGCTGTTCTCTTCGCCTTCGTCTCCCTCTTCTTCGCCTTCCACGGCGCTGGTAAGTGGAGTCTCGATCACAAATTTCATCGAAAATAAAAGATTCTAACTGGAAAGCCGCAGTCCCTTCGTAGGACTGCGGCTTTTGTGGCTGGCGATCAGTGGAGCAGGAGTGGGGCTTCTTGCAGATTCTTGGAAAACTTCTGGCAGGAGAAGGTCCAGATAGTGAAGTGACTCGAAAGCCTTTTCAGCAACTCTCCTTTCTGCCGTTCTGGACAGTGACGACTCGCCCGAGCATAGAAGGAACGTCCCAGATGAGTATACCAGCGGAGATTGTGGCGTTGACTCATCTGTTTAGGCCAGAATCCCAGAAGCAGTAGGCTACTGCTTCCAGCAGTCTCAAGCAGCTGAGGATCTGTTCCGACCCTGTCTTTCCAGAAGAATTGATCGAAGATGTCGAGGAGGGTGGCGGGCGATGGGTTTGCACCCGTATCACAGCGAGAAGACTGGGCGAAGTGGGCGAGGACGCTCGCCACATACATGGTCTCGTCTGTGCCCACGATCTCTTTCGGAGCCACTTCTTCGAGCCCTTCGTGGAAGAAGTTCAGTGCCGTCAGCCAGTCTACTTGTAAGAGCTCTCGCAGCGTATCCATTCGAACCTCCGTTTCGGTGGTCAGGTCTAATCGAATTCTAGAACTAGGGAAAAGAGATTGCAATAAGACCAACAACAATTTTAATGGGAAAAGAATAGAAAATATGCTAAATTGACCGGGTCTAGGAGACGTGGCTGAGTGGATAAAAGCTGATGTTATCAGGTTTTATCCGAAGGAGGACGACTTGTCGGCCACCAGCCTGACTCCGAGTGAATACGAGGAGACGTGGCTGAGTGGTCGAAAGCGCCTCACTGCTAACGAGGTAGGGGTTACACCCTCGACGGTTCGAATCCGTCCGTCTCCGCCTTCGCTCGCCGAAGCGAGCTACGGCGGACAAAGTCCGCAAGTAATTCGCG
>JBBUAI010000019.1:2236-11821 GCA_038058745.1 Patescibacteria group bacterium | reverse complement strand
ATTTCGAGAATCCTTCCCGCTGAAGATATGCCTTATATGGCTGACGGCACGCCGATTGACGTAATTCTTACTCCTCTCGGCGTGCCGTCCCGCATGAACTTGGGCCAAATTCTGGAAATGCATCTCGGGCTTGCAGCGCACTCCTTGAACTATCAGGCCGTGGTGCCCCCTTTCGCCGGTGCGACTGAAGAGGAAATCAAGGAAGAACTGGTCAAGGCCGGCTCGAGCGACACCGGAAAGGTGAAATTATTCGATGGCCGCACTGGTGAGGCCTTTGACCAGGATATAGCCATCGGCTATATGTACATAATGAAGCTTCACCACATGGTCGAGGATAAGATACACATGCGTTCCATTGGCCCGTACTCGCTCATTACCCAGCAGCCCTTGGGCGGCAAGGCGCAGAATGGCGGCCAGCGCTTCGGCGAGATGGAGGTCTGGGCGCTTCTGGGCCATGGTGCATCGTATACCCTGCGGGAAATGCTTACCGTTAAATCCGACGACATTCTGGGACGCTCCGCGGCTTTCGATGCTATCGTCAAGGGGGAAAAGATTCCCGAGCCGCATCTGCCGGCCTCTTTCAACGTACTTTTGAACAATTTGCGCGGGCTTTCGCTCGACGTGGAATTGAAAAAAAAGATGAATAATAATTACAAAAACCCGGGAGTAGAACCCGACCAATTCGACACCATCTCCATCAAGCTCGCTTCTCCCGAGCGCATCAGGGAATGGTCTCACGGAGAGGTTACCAAACCGGAAACAATCAATTACCGTACCCAGCGAAGCGAAAGAAACGGCCTTTTCGATGAGAAGATTTTCGGCCCGGACAAGGATTTCGAATGTTACTGCGGCAAATACCGCGGCATCCGATACAAGGGCATTGTCTGCGAGAAGTGCGGTGTTGAAATCACGCGTTCTATCGTGCGCCGCGAGCGCATGGGCCACATAGAGCTTGCGAGCCCGGTCTCTCATATCTGGTTTTTGAAGAACGTGCCGTCAAGAATCTCGCTTGTCATGGGTATTCCGGTCTCAGACCTCGAGAAAGTCATATACTTCGCCGGCTATATCGTGACTTCAGTCTCTGAAGAGGAGAAAGTGCGGGTGCTTAAAGACCTTGATTCTGAATTCAAATCAAAATCAAAGGTACTTCAAGATGAAAAGAGCCGGACTGCGCTTAAAGAGCTTGCCCTCGCCACTAAGCACGATATCGAAGCGCTTGTACCCGGCAAAGTCTTGAACGAGGTTGAGTATCACCGCTCAAGCGTCAAATACCCGACCATTTTCGAAGCCGGTATCGGCGCGGAAGCCATTTACGATATCCTGAAAAAAATAGACCTCAATAAGCTCTTGAAGGAATTGGAAGCGGAATTTGAGAAGGCGCCTTCCACCGAGATTCCGCGTCTCAATAAGCGCTTGTCAACCATTCAATGGATGATTAATGCCAACATCCGTCCGGAGTGGATGTTTCTCTCGCGCATTCCGGTCATCCCGCCCGCCATCCGTCCCATGGTTCCTCTTGACGGCGGCCGCTATGCCACCTCCGACGTAAACGATTTGTATCGCCGCGTCATTAACCGCAACAACCGCCTCAAAAAATTAAAGGAAATCAACGCCCCGGACGTCATTCTTAGAAATGAAAAGAGAATTCTCCAGGAAGCCGTCGACGCGCTTATCGACAACACCATCAGGCATTCTTCTATCGCCGGCAACCAGTCTCAACGCCGCCCGCTCAAATCCCTTTCGGACAACCTCAAGGGCAAGCGCGGGCTCTTCCGGCAGAATCTTTTAGGTAAGCGCGTCGACTACTCGGGCCGCTCGGTCATCGTGGTCGGCCCTGATTTAAAGCTTCATCAGTGTGGCCTGCCGAAGCACATGGCGCTCGAACTCTTCAAGCCATTCATCATATCCGAGCTTTTGAAGCGCGAACTCTCATACAACATTCCGGGAGCCCGCCGCTTGATTGATGACGCCATTCCGGAAGTCTGGGCCATTCTCGAAGAAGTCATCCGCGGCAAGTATGTGCTATTGAACCGCGCTCCGACTCTTCACCGTCTGGGCATCCAGGCGTTCCAGCCGGTTCTTATCGAAGGTAATGCCATTCAACTCCATCCTTTGGTTTGCACCGCCTTTAACGCCGACTTCGACGGCGACCAGATGGCTGTCCACGTGCCGCTCTCCGAAGAAGCCCAGCATGAGGCGCGCTTGGTCATGGCTGCCGACAGAAATATTTTGAAGCCGGGGAACGGCGAGCCGGTGGTTTCGGCCAAATTGCTTGATATTGTCCTCGGAAGCTTCTGGATGACCCGGGCAATCCCTGGCGAGAAAGGCGAAGGACGCTACTATTCGAACCCGAACAGCGCTATCACCGCGTATGAATTCGGCGTAGTAAGTCTCCGTGCCAAAATCCATATCCTGCCCACCGATACCGAAAGGTACAAACATTTCGACAGCAAGATTTTCGAAACCACGGTCGGGCGGCTTCTCTTCAACGGCGTTCTCCCCAATGATTATCCATTCCTGAATCATGAAATGAGCAGGAAAAGGATGTCAGAGCTCGTCGAGAATCTCATCGAACGCTACGGCATCGAGAATATTCCCGCTATCATGGATAAAATCAAGAGCTTCGGCTTCCGCTACGCAACTTTCTCCGGGGTAACTTGGGGACTGGAGGACGTCAAGATTCCGGAAGGGAAGCGCGCGATTGTCGAGAAGGGGCGCGCTCAAGTAAGCGAAATCATCAATCAATACCAAGAAGGCCTTCTGTCGGAATCAGAGCGCATCGCGCGTTCCGTCGAAATCTGGCAGAGCATTAAATCGGAAGTGGAGAAGCTTATTCCAGGCACTTTGGGCATCAAGGATTCCGTCTACGACATGACCTACTCCGAAGCCCGCGGCTCGTTCGGCAATCTTAACCAGATGGCCGGCATGAAGGGTGTTATCGCCAACGTTTCCGGCGAATCGCTCGAATTCCCAATCCTTTCTTGCTATAAAGAGGGATTAACACCGCTCGAATATTTCATCACCACTCACGGCAGCCGCAAGGGTCTTACCGACACGGCCTTGAACACCGCCAAAGCCGGATATTTGACGCGCCGCCTCTTCGACGTCGCCCAGGATGAAATCGTGACGGAAGAGGATTGTGCTACCCGTGAGGGAACCATCATTCAGAAGAAGACCGCTTCAGGCATCGAGATGCCGCTCTCGAAGAATATCAAGGGCCGGTTCCTGGCAGCTGATTTGATTGACGGTCCGCCAGCTGGCGGAGGGCAAATACTCTTCAAGCGCGGACACTTTATTACCAAGTCAGACGCGGAGATAATTGACAAGTCGGATGTCGAATCGACCGTCGTGCGTTCGCCCCTCTCTTGTAAATCTATCCACGGCATCTGCGTCAAGTGCTACGGCATGGACTTGGGCAACAACAAGGTGGTTGAACTCGGGGAAGCCGTCGGCACTGTGGCGGCGCAGGCCATCGGCGAGCCGGGCACCCAGCTTACCATGCGCACCTTCCATGCCGGTGGAGTGGCTTCCGCCGCCGGAGACATTACCGCCGGTCTTCCGCGTGTCGAAGAAATCTTCGAAAAGCGCAAGCCAAAAAATCCGGCCGTCATCTCCCATCTTAACGGGGTAATAACGGAAATCAAGTCAGTGAATAACGACCGCCTTATCGTGGTGGCTCCCGAACAAGACGAGGTCAAGGGTTCCCCCCGTCAAGGCGGGGCAAAGAAGCTCGACAACGAATACACCGTCTCGATTTTGAGAGCCATCATCGTGCGGGTGGGGCAGAAAGTTTCGAAAGGAGACATCTTGACTGACGGTTCGGTCGACCTCGACGAGCTCTTCCGCTACGCCGGCCGCGAAAAGACGGAGAATTACATCATTCATGAAGTTTCCAAGCTTTATGAATTGCAGGGCGCGGCGGTTTCTCATAAGCACATAGAGCTTATCGTCCGCCAGATGTTTTCCCGCCACCGGGTTCGAGACGCCGGAGACAGCCACTTTACCAGAGGCGATGTTATCGAGGTCTCCGACTTCGTTGAAACCAATAACCTCTTAAGGGAGAAGGGGCTAGAGGAAGCTAAGGCGGACCTTGTCATCATGGGCATTACCGAAGTTTCGCTCTCGCGGGCGAGCTTTCTCTCCGCCGCCTCGTTCCAGCATACGCCTCGCGTTCTTATCCAGGCCGCCATCAAGGGGGTCGAGGATTGCCTCATCGGTCTTAAGGAAAATGTCATCATCGGCCGCCTGATACCGGCTGGCACCAGCTTCAAAGGAGGCCATAAGGAAAAACTCATATGGGAGGCGATGTCGAAACAATCAAAGGTCGGCTAGATATAGCCGAAGTGGTGGGCAATTACGTCAAGCTTGAGAAAACGGGCCAGAGTTTCAAAGCACGCTGCCCGTTCCACAACGAGAAGACGCCCTCGTTCTTCGTTTCGCCTTCGCGCCAAAGCTATTATTGTTTCGGCTGCGGGGCCAAAGGAGACATTTTCTCCTTTGTTGAAGAAGTCGAGGGCCTTGAATTCCGCGAAGCGCTGAAGCTCCTGGCCGATAAAGCCGGAGTTGAGCTGAAGAAGTCGACTTCGGAGAGCAGAGCACAAAAGACGGAGAAGGAGAAGATTCTTGAAGTATTGGAAGACGCGTCAAAGTTCTTTGAAATGGAATTCGACAAAAGTAAGCTGGCCCGTGATTACGTCTTGTCACGGGGGATAAGCGAGGCGTCGATGAAAGCGTGGCAAATCGGCTATGCTCCGGCTGAATGGCGCTCTCTTTATACTCATCTTAGGGAAATGAGCTACCCGGAAGAGCTCATTCTCAAGGCCGGTCTCGTAAAGTCGGTCGAGCCGGGTTCGGGCAAGTCTCCTTATGATGTCTTCCGTGACCGCGTCATCTTTCCTCTCTCCGATGCCGGCGGTCGGATTATCGCGTTTTCCGGCCGGGCATTGGCAAAGGAGACCGAACCCAAGTATCTAAACAGCCCCGATACCGCCGTATTTACCAAGCACGAAGTGCTTTACGGCCTGGACAAGGCAAAGGACAAAATCCGCCGCAAGGATTACGCTGTCTTGGTGGAGGGGCAGATGGACTTGGTGCTCTCGCATCAGGCGGGGGTCGACAACACTGTAGCCTCAAGCGGCACTGCCTTTACTGGAGTGCATCTGGAGCGCCTAAAGCGCTTTTCTTCCAGGATAATACTGGCCTTTGATGGAGACTCTGCCGGAGAAAAGGCCGCGGATAAATCGGCCGAACTTGCTCTCTCGCTCGGCCTTGAGGTAAAGATTGCAAATTTGCCGGAAGGTCTTGACCCGGCCGAGATGATTGCAAATCCGCCAGCTGGCGGACCGCAGGAATGGAAGGAGATATTGCGTCAATCGCTCCCGGCCATAGAACACTTCCTCAACCGCGCGATTGAAGAAGAGAAAGATAAAAGAAAATTAGGCAGGGAGATAGAGAAGAAAATACTTCCTCTTATCGCCTTGCTCAAGAGTTCTATCGAGCGGTCTTATTTTATTTCTTTAATATCCAAAAAAACGGGAATTAAAGAAGGTGTGATATGGGAAGACTTAAAAAGGATAAAGATTTCTCCCCCTGCTAAGGGGGCTGAAAAGGTGTTTCACACCTTTTCAGAGGTAGAGGAGGTCAATAAAAAGAGAAGCCGAAAAGAATTAATCGAAGAGCGGCTGGCGGAAATCAAGCTCTGGAAAAAGGAACTTTCCAAGAGCTCCCCGGAGCACCTGACGCTGAAAAAAGAAGAAGCCGAGCTTAAGAATCATCTCGACCATGAGATTCTCAAGGATAAGCTCTCAAACCTCTCGGTAGAACTTGCTAATGCTGAAACGTCTAAAGATGATAGCAGGGTGGAGGAATTGACCAAGCGCATCCAGAAAGTGCTCAAAGATATACGCATTCTCGAACAGAAAAAGATGTTGTAAAATATAATCTTGCTTTGAATGAAGAAAAATAAAAAACAAAAGAATAAAAAGAGGAAGACGGCTTCTAAAAAGCCGTCAAAAAAATCCTTTAAGAAAGCCCGCGAGAAAAAAGGTGGATTGAAGAAAGTAAGGATGACAAAGAAGAATATCGACCTTGCTTTGAAGACCGAGCAGCTGATTACCCGAGGCAAAGAGCGCGGTTTCGTCACTTATGATGAAATTCTTAAGGAATTTCCTACTATTGAAAACGACATCATCTTCCTCGATGAACTTTATGGGAAGCTTAATAAATTAGGCATCGATGTCCTTGAAGGGGGAGGGCTTCTTGAAATTCCGGAAGAAGAGACGGGCAAGAAATACTCATATTCGAGAGGCAGTGACTCCTCGTACGATTCAATCCAGATGTACTTGCGGGAAATCGGCCAGTATCCCTTGATTGCCGGCTCGATGGAGAAAGAGCTTGCCAAGAGAATCGAGAAGGGCGACCTGGATGCCAAAAATCTTTTAATGAAAGCCAATCTCCGTCTGGTAGTCTCTATTGCCAAGAAATATGCCAACAGAAGCCCCGACCTTACCCTTCTTGACCTCATCCAGGAAGGCAATCTCGGACTCCACAAGGCGGTGGAGAAGTTCGACTGGACCAAGGGCTTCAAATTCTCGACCTATGCCACCTGGTGGATACGCCAGGCCATCACGCGCGCCTTGGCCGACCAGAGCCGCACTATCCGCGTGCCGGTGCATATGGTTGAAACTATCGCCAAATATAAACAGGTGGTGCGCCGCCTCACTCAGGACCTCGGCCGCGAGCCATTGCAAGAAGAAATTGCCATGGAGATGAATCTCGATGTCGATAAGATCTATCAAATAGAGAAAATCGACCAATCAACCGTTTCGCTCGAAAGCCCGGTGGGGGACGAGGGTGATGACGGCAAATCGAAACTCGGAGATTTCCTGGCTGATGAAAAGATTCTCTCGCCTGACCAGGATTCCTCCCGCCGCATTGTCTCCGACCAGGTCAAAGAAATTTTGAACGACCTTCCGCCGAAGGAACGGAAGATTTTAGAGATGCGCCATGGTCTTCTTGATGGCTATACCCACACGCTTGAAGAAGTAGGCAAGGTCTTCGGGGTTACCCGCGAGCGCATCCGCCAGATTGAAGCCAAAGCGCACGAAAAGGTAAGGCAGCACGAGAAGATAGATCGTCTTCGCGGTTACTAAACGGCATATTTGCTTTATTTAAAAGATGTGCTATAATGAAGAAAGAACGCACCTTCATATAAGGAGGCCTAGTGGCCAAGAGAAAATTCGGGGAGAAGAGTCAGGCGCTCTATCGTGTCCAGAAGTTCGAGATTAAGCCGACCGAAGAAGAGCTCACAATTCTTCTCTCGATCAGCGAAGTTCTGAAAACTCTCTTCAACTCGGCTCTGGCGGAACGGTTGAATGCATTCAATGCTTTCATTGCGCCGTTTTATGTCAAGCTGAAGAGCGCAACGCTTGAAGAGGTGGTGAATATCCGCCGCGAGCTCAAAACGGCTTACAGTGAGCATTCCATTACGCTCTTCGACCAGATCAACGTACTCACTGCGCGTCGCGTTTCGGATGAGGCGTTTGCGGCTGTGACGCGTAACTGGCAAGAAGAGACACTCGATGCTCTCGATGGAGCCTTCAAATCTTTCATCGCTCTGCGCAAGAATGGTGACATGGATGCACGCCCGCCTCGCGCTCGAGATGAAGAATTCTTCCAGAAAATACCTGGAAGGTCCGGATTCAAGATCGATGGCGGCCGAATTATCCTCTCATGCGGAGGGGGCAGGAAAGTCTCGTTTCCGATCCCGGAGTACCAACAGGGCAAGCTTGCAGAAGCGGTAAGACTCAAGAAGTTCGAACTTTATCGCGACGAGCCGAACCTTGCTAGGTCAGGTCGTTTTTGGATTTCGGTGGCTTACGAGCTGCAGAAGCCTGAAACGATAACTTTCAATGCCAATATGGCTGTCTACCTCGCGCTTGGCGCCTCATCTATCGGCGTGGTTTCTGCCGTAGCAGAGGAAACCCTCTCGCTCTGGCGCTCCGACAAGTACTGGGTGCCCAAGATTGAGGCGGTCGAGCAGAGAATGAAAAAGCGAATCAATGGTTCGCGCGGCTGGCAATGTCTTTACCAGGCCAAGCGGCGAATGCAAGTCATCTCCTCGCGCCAGCGTCTTCAAGACGAGCGTGAGATTGCCGACTATCTCATTAACAAGCACGGAGTGCACTTCGTAGTCACCGAACTTGTCGTGAGAAGCAAGCCGGGGAAGCTTGCCGATAAAAGCAAGCCGGAACGTCGCGGACGGCTCGGGCTCAACTGGGCGGCTCAAAACGTAGGTAGCCTGGGTCGGCTTGTTCTCCAGCTCGAGGAGAAGGTCAAAGAGCGGGGCGGTTCGGTGCAAAAGCACCTACTTATCCTTGAGGAGAGACCTTCAGTGGTTGGCCACGAAAACAAGATCTGGATGGCTAGAAAGCTTCGTGACAGTTTCTTGGCCGGAATTTTGGCCTAATCGAATGATCGGCGTTGCGTACAGCTGTACGCAACGCCGATTTTCTATATGATTGACTTATGAATGCGCTTTGGGTTAGTCGGATGTCGGCTTACAAATACTCTCCCTTGTCTATAGAGACAGCTAAGAAGATTATTGGTTTAAAAATTGTGAGACAAAAAGTTTTGCTTGCCAAATATGCTAAAACCACTGCTTCTTCAAGTATAGGCTTCAAAAACTCTATCGGAGAAATCTTACTTGAAGAAGCAAGAATGGCACAGAAGTTCTGGCAGGAGTTTGGCAAGCTTCTGTCTAAAGAATTGGACTTCCCGGGACGTAAGCCGCGAAATAATGATATTACCAATCGTCTTTTAGATATTGGTTACCATCATCTATCGAATGTTGTCAGACAAATACTTAAAAGATTAGAGATTCCAACTCCTCTTGCTCTCATTCATGTGGCGCGTACTGCCAGAAGTGAGCCTTTGGCATATGATCTGGTAGAAATGTTTCGTGCCGATATTGTAGAAGCGGAAGTTTTGAAATTTTTAAGACTGAAAAAGAAAAAGCCAGAACATATCGAAAATGAGATTGCACATTTTCTACATGAGATAAATGAGCGTTTGGAGAAGAAGTATTATCTTAAAGACTTCAAGACCTGTCATATGTATCGGTATTATATAGAGATTCAGATTCTCAAATTCGTCAAAGCCGTTAATCACAAACAGGTTTTTGAGCCAGTAAAACTTCCTAAAAGGCACGAAAGTCGTTGTGATGTTGACGCGAGGACGTGAGTATGATAAGATAAAAGCAGGAAGTACCTTGAATTCGGAAGTGAGAAAAAGATATCCCGTTTCCAGATGGGTAAAGATATTTTTCTCATTTTCCTAAATTCCTTGTGGTTTCGCCATTGTGGCGGAATTATGCCCCGTAGCAGGGCCGCCTCCCTTGAGCAAGGAGGAAGAAGCTTGGGCTTGACCTAAGCAAACCCCGTGCTCGTTTGTGGGAGAGCGGACCCCTCCTTCAGGGAACCCAGGGGTATGCTACAAACAGTGAGGCGTGATTTCCGCGGCGATTAGAGCGGACCCCTCCTTCAGGGAACCCAGGGGTATGCTACAGGCCGGCTTACCAACTCTTCC
>JBBUAI010000019.1:0-2226 GCA_038058745.1 Patescibacteria group bacterium | reverse complement strand
TATGCTACAAGGAATTGGAAGCGGAATTTGAGAAGGCGCAGAGCGGACCCCTCCTTCAGGGAACCCAGGGGTATGCTACAAAGCTCAAACTGATACGATAGCCGCCATTCAGAGCGGACCCATCCTTCAGGGAACCCGAGGAGCAATCGCTCGCATCACGCGGGCGGTTTTTTTATATTAATTTTACGAGAATGATTAGAAAAACATGCTAAAATTGGGCAAATGGTTATTTCTAAGACGGAGTTTATGATGTTTCTGAAACATCCGGCCTGGCTGTGGCTCAAAAAGCACGATAAAACCAAATTGCCGGAACCGGATGAGGGTCTGCAAGCTCTCTTTGATGAAGGGTTGCTGTTTGAAAGCTATGCAGAGAGAATTTTTGAGGGCGCGGTCAAACTCGGATATAAAAAGGAGGGCAACATATTTAGTGGAACAATGTATTACGCTCTGCCGGACACAACTCTTAAAGAAATAAAAAAAGAAACGAAAGTGATTTTGCAGGGGAGACTTGAATCGGATAACCTCACTTCAATTTTTGATGTGCTCGAGAAGGTGGGAGACAAGACCTTCAACCTTTATGAAATTAAGTCATCAACCGCTGTCAAACCGGAGCACATTCCAGACCTGGCTTTCCAGACTATTGTCATTGAGAAATCGGGATTTAAGATGCGCCATGCGTATGTGCTTCATGTAAATAAAGAATATGTTAGGAAAGGAAAAATTGAATCGGTAGGCATAACCAAGAAAGAGGATGTGACGGAGGAAGTCCGTGCCGCTATGCCCGAAACTTTGGAAAATATCGAAAGGGCCTTTAAGGTTCTTGCTGGACCAATGCCGGACCTCTCGCCCAGGCATTTGAACGGGGATATGGGCGAGTGGCTGGATATTTATCAGGCGGTAAAAGGCCCTATTCCCCAATACTCAATTTATAAGCTTGCCAGCATTAATCCTAAAACAGCCGCCTGGCTCGAAGACAATGGTATTGAAGCATTAAACGACATACCGCTTGACGCACCTTTAAACGAACGCCAGACGAGACAAGTGGAAGCCATGAAATCCGGTGAACAGAAGGTAAATAAGGAAGAAATAAAAAATTTCATAGACGAGCTGGAGTATCCTCTGCACTTTTTCGATTACGAGACCATGATGGGGGTGATTCCGGCCTTCGACGGTTACCGGCCGTATCAGCAAACGCCATTTCAATACTCGCTGCATATCATGCCGAAGCCTGAGGCAGAATTGATTCATAAGGAATATTTACATACGGATAACTCAGACCCGATACCCGAACTTTTGAAGCATCTCAAAGACGATTTTGAAGATTCCGGCTCTGTCATTTCCTGGAGTATGAAGTTTGAAAAGGCGCGCAACACCGAGATAGCCAAGCTTTATCCGAGATACGCCAAAATTCTTCAAAACATAAACGACCGGATGGTTGACCTGATGATTCCTTTTTCTAAAGGATGGTTCGTGGACAAGGATTTCTTCGGTTCGGCTTCCATCAAAGCCGTTTTGCCCGTGCTTTTACCGGAATTAAGTTACAAAGAACTTGAAATTGGGGGTGGGGCAGACGCTCAACGCATTTGGATGGAAACGGTGCTTAAAGGCATGAATCCAGAAAAAAAGGAGAAAATAATGGAAGATTTAATAAAATACTGCACACTCGATACTTACGCCATGTATGCCATCTACCAATATCTTCTGAAAGTTATTTAAGAAGCAAATCGATTTTTGCCTTGACGCTTGCGAATGGCTCAGCGCCATTTATAGCTGTCTTTGTGCCATCTTTAGCGATAATGATAGAGTAAGGAGTGCCCCGAGCTCCGGCCTTAACCGCCTCTTCAATGCTTTTGGTAATGAAGTCAGCATAGCGGCCGCTCGAAAGGCAGGTGTTAAAAGAATTCACATCAAGCCCAATAGCTGCGGCTATTTTCGGCAGCTCGGCCGGGTCAAGGGAGTCATTGGATTGGGTGGTCTCAAAAATTTTATCGAGATAATTCCAGAAGGCGCCATTGCCACCAAGTTCGGCGGCGCATTCCGTAGCCTCCGCTTCCTTCGAAGCCCGGGCGTGGAGCTGAGGGATGGGGAATTGCCGATATACCCAGGCCACTTTGCCGCCGTAGGTACTTAATATATCCCTCATCGTCTTGTGAAAGACTTTGCAGTAGGGGCATTCGGTATCGGAGTACTCCACGATGACCAAGTCTGCCGTGATACTTCCTCTGA
>JBBUAI010000018.1:365-13784 GCA_038058745.1 Patescibacteria group bacterium | reverse complement strand
CATTCGGCATCAGGATTCAATTCAAAATACATTCGAACTTTGTTTAATACACACCCCCACATCCTGAATTCTAAAAGTCTTGAACCCCGACTTGGGCCTCACTTCAATACGGTAAAATTTCCCCTTGCCTGTGGAGCCGGGTTGTTTGCGTGTAGCCATGCTGCTTTATCAGGGAAATTATCCCTTGTCCTCATATTCCCCTGGAACAGTCTCCTCTTCAGGGCCGGTCGAGGCGCCGCTTACAGAGCCATCCTGTTCTACAGCTGGTTCGTAAGTGGTGCTCGTCGATGGCTTGCGCATCATGTACCAAGCGCCAAGACCTATGAGTAATATGACGATTATCCAAATTAATGCTTTCATACAATAATATAAGACGTTTAATAAGCCCTTTTATAATTACCTCATTTCCAGAATCGCCTGGAGAGCGGATGGCAAGCTCTTCACCCCATCATCTTCCGTGAAGTGCCCCTTACCATGCTCCATGATTATTATAGCACCAATTTTATTTTCGTAAGTCTCCTTATTCTCTTCTAGCGGGACTTCCGGATCGTCATCTGAAAAGATTGCGGTGAAATTATCGCAATGACTCTTGATTCTATCGAAGTCGAATGGCGGATTTACCCAATCATTAATTACTCTTATCTCATCTGGAGTCCGTTCATCCATATTGGTGAGAGTTATCCACCCTGCCACCAAAACCGCTCCGCCGATTTTCTCTCCCGGTTGTAATGTTTCCAAATATCTAAGCACGGCTTTGCAGCCGATGCTGTGTCCGACAAAATAAGTATCCTTGTCCGGCGTTTTAACTAAATCGGCTAAATATTTTACCCATGCGTCTTTTCTAGGATTTCCGGAATCCGGCATCTCCGGAACATTGACCAGAAAATTCCTGGATTCAAGTTCTTTCTTTAACCAAGGCAACCAGTGTTGATTTGGGTTCCCGTCCCAGCCGTGGATGATGTAGATTCTTTTCTTCATCTCCATTATGTTTTAAATATACCAGAATTTAAGAACTTGATTATTCAATAAAACTTACCGATAACATTCTAACATTTTTGAGAATATTAAAATGTTGTTATTCTCCCAGAAGCGCCATAAACTTCATCGGGTCAATTGAGATGCCGTTTATGCGAACGGTGATGTGGAGATGCGGGCCCAAAACGTAGCCGGTGTCTCCTGACTTCCCTATCAACTTCCCTTTCTCCACCATATCACCCACTTTTACATCTATCTCCGAGAGGTGCATATAAATAGTCATGAGGCCGAGGCCGTGGTCGATGATGATGGTGTTGCCGTAATTTCTAAGATAATCGGTAAATGCCACTTTGCCAGAATTCATAGCGTAAACGGGAGTGCCTGTCGCGGCGCGGAAGTCGGTGCCCTTGTGCGCTATGGTCGAGCCGCCGGTAATACGACTGTAACCATAGACATCTGTAATAATTATTTCTCCATTCAATGGATATCTAAACTTGCCACTCCAGAGTTTAGCCGGACCGGACTTCACAGAATTGATAATGATGCCTTCTTTGACCAGAGAATTGAGCAATTTCCCCTCCGCTTCCGGGGTGTTGCCGCCAAGCTTTTGGGGTATGCCCAAAGGCGCCTTTACGATGGTGCGGGTGCCTACAGTCAAATTTCTTTTTATCGTGCGGCCATCCGAAAGCGTAAGAATTATTGGATATGAGCCAGTGGTTTGCCTAAGGTCAATGCCGATAAGAGCCGAGTTGTCGAAGACTCCCAGTGGCTTGTCATTAAAGACGACTGAACGTATCATACTCGTACCGGAGAGATTCTTCACGGAGACTAGAACCGGCTCGCCCTGAATCGGGTTCTCGGGCCTGATGGATAATGAAATTTCAGCGGTTTTTTCTAGTTGTTGGTTGTCTTGCCCCGAGCTTGTCGAGGGGTTAGTTGTTGGTTGTTGGTTAACCTCCGGCTTATACAAATAAGCCCCGAGCAGTATAAAAGGTATGAGAAGCCACAAAACCTTCCTTGCCCCTCGTAGCTTTAGCTTTAGCGAAGTGGGGTTCATTTACCCATTATAACGTGTGAATGTACTTTAATTTTCAATCAGGCATTATGGAATTATCGGCCCTTTTCTGCTAGATTTGGGTTGATTGCCGGCTCGTCTAATGGTAGGACATCGCCCTTTGGAGGCGAGTATTGGGGTTCGAATCCCTGGCCGGCAGCCCGGAGAAAACTTGTTTTTCTTTTCTTCTTTATTCTAGTGTTCTTGAGAACATTAGTATATCATTATTTAATCAAATCCGTCAGTGCAAGTTCGAGAGCAAGTTCGGGGATAGAGGTGCGGCCAGAATTTTCGTAGGCGTCAATGAATTTGAGGAGAGTCTCGGAGGTGAGATTCGGGCCAGCTTTGGCGGCGAGACCCTGGAGGAAATTGAAATCATCTTCAGAAATCTGGTTTTCAATATATTCATCCATCCCCGCTTTAAGCCGCAGAAGAAAGAGGAAGCGCAGTCGTTCAAGAATTAATTTCGCAAACAATTTCATTTCCGCATTCGCACCGGAGGCCGCTTGGATGGCCTTCATCCCCTTTTCCAAATTCTTCTCGACTATTGATTCTAAAATGTCCCTCACCATCTGCGCCTTCGGCGCACCCGTCACTTGTTCCACTTCTTCCAGAGTTATTTTCTTGTCTTTCGTCGAGCTTAAAACTTTCTCTAAAATTCCGTGTGAATCACGGAATGAGCCGTCCCCTAATATCGCAATGAGTTCCGCCGCTGCCGGCTCAAGCGTTGCGCCTTCTTTCTTCGCCACAGTAAGCGCGAAATCTTTGAGCGTCGCCTGATTCGGCGCGCGGAATGAGAAGGTCTGACAGCGCGAGATGACCGTCTCCGGCACTTTCTCAGGTTCGGTGGTAGCAAGAATGAATATGACGTGGGCCGGCGGCTCTTCCAGAGTTTTAAGGAACGCATTCCAGGCGTCCTTGGTAAGCATGTGCACCTCGTCGATGATGTAGACCTTGTAGCGGCTCTCGAATGGTAAAGTGTTCACCGATTCTCTGATTTCTCTCACATCATCTATGCCTCTGTTTGAAGCCGCATCCATCTCGACGAGGTCATTCATCGAGGTACCAATCTCACGAGAAACAATTCTAGCCATAGAGGTCTTGCCCGTACCGCGCGGCCCGGAGAAGAGATAAGCATGCGAGATGTTGCCAAGCTTTATCGCGCCCTCCAAGACCTTCACGATGTGTTCCTGCCCAATAACATCCTTGAAGCCCTGCGGGCGATACTTACGATATAAGACTCCGTATCCTTTCTCCCCTTTTTTCATGGAAGCAGTATAACAAAAGTGCTCCTCACTGCCGAGGCAGTGAGGAGCACGGGTCGAACGAATCGAATTGAAACTACGGCACCACCGTCCAGGTATAGCACTTGAACACCGTGGGGGTGACCAAGCTTGTCTGGACACACGCTTGTGTCGTGTGACCTGGAGCCGGCTCGGATCCTTGCTGTACCAGTATGGCTGGCACGACGAGGAGGATGGCCATCCACTCACTCCGGGCTGGTGCTGTGGCCTGACAAGAATTCGCATTCTGCGAACTCCACGTCAAGGTGGAGCATTGTCCCGCGGTGATCGTCGGCGGATTTGCCGTGAGCGTCACCGTCGGAGGCGGTGGGGTCCCTGGTGGTCCAGGCGGTCCCGGAGGCGGCGGTGGCGCTGGCGGCGGCGGGGTAGGCGCCGGAGAGTGGGCTCCCCCGGAGGACCGGGAGGACCCGGAGGTCCAGGCGGTCCGGGAGGACAGGTCGGGCAGCAGGTACCGCCACAAGGTTTATCCACCACGTCGGTCGGACCGGTGATGACGGTCTGCTCGGTACTGCAACCGGACACTGCGAACAGTATAACAACCGCTCCGAAAGCCAATCGAAAACGATTCATGGCACAACACCTTTCTTAAAAGAACCATGGGCATTTCTTGCCTTTTCCTATCATAAGAGACGAGGAATGTCAACGGAACTTACATGTTTTTGTCCTTTGATGGAATTAAAAAATGTCCTATAGCTCTTTCCACCTCCGCCTCATCATAAGTTTCCATAAGTTTCGCGCGCAATTCCGCCGCTCCTTCAAAGCCCGCCACATACGCTTTGAAATGCTTTTTCATGATAGCGAAGCTTTTTCCGCCAGCTGGCGGACTACCGAAAAGTTCTTCAAAAAGTTCGCAGTGCTCTATCAAAACTTTTAATTTTTCTCTCCCCAAGGTCAGACCTTTGAAATCAGTACCTAGGGTCTGACCTTTTTCCGAGAAAAGCCACGGGTTCCCGAAAATGGCTCGTCCGAGCATAACTCCGTCGCAGCCGGTTTCTTCTACCCTTAATCTTCCTTCAGCCAAATTCACAATATCGCCGTTGCCGAGAATAAGCGCTTTGCTTTTATTCTCATTCCTTATCTCCACCGCTCGTCTTACAAACTCCCACCGTGCGGACACTTTAGACATCTCTTTCCTGGTACGAGCATGGATTATGACGGCCGCCGGTTCTTCTTTGAGTATTTCCGGGAGCCAATTTTCGAGATCTGGCTGGCTGTAACCGATACGGGTCTTCACAGATATGGGAATATTTGGCGCTCCTTCTCTTGCAGCTCTTATAAGTTCTCGGGCTCTTCCCGGATTTTTCATCAGATTCGCTCCCGCACCCTGCTTTTCTACACTCTTGTCCGGACAGCCCATGTTAATGTCGATGCCGTCGAAGCCGAGCCGGGCTGCCAGCGCTGCTGCTTGTCTCATGTGTTCGGGATTTGAAGTGAAAAATTGCGCCACAATTGGCCGCTCTGATTCAGAATATTTTAAGTCCAAAAGAAGCTTTTGCCTCCCCTCTTCGGGCGCAAGAGCAAGACCGTCGGCGGAGACAAATTCCGTCCAGATAACGTCCGGCTTCCCATATTTGGCGATAATACGACGAAAGGCGGCATCAGTGACATTGGCCATGGGTGCCAATGCAAAAATCGGTTTATTCAGCTTTCTCCAGAAATTATTCATCTATTTGAATGTGTAGAATACTTTATTGTTTGTGCGCAAATCGAACACCGATATTTTTTCGAGGAAATTTTCTTGGTTCTTTATAGCGTCATCTTTCAAAAACGCTTCCAGATTTGAATAGAGAATTTCCAGGTCGCTTGAGCGGCGCCACTTTATGCGCGTATCGCGCGGCAAGATAAGATTGATTTCTTCTCCGCCGACTTCCATAGATAGCGGGTAAATGCCGAGTGCCGAGAGATTGTCTACGAAGTTGGTAAGCGGCTTAAATTCGCTGAGAGTGAGGAACTCCTTGCCCAAGGGTTCTTCTATCAGTATATCTTTAGCATAAATAAAATAGACTGGGCCGGAAAAGGACGGCGCCCGGTCGAAGATAAATCCATTCTCATCGAGAAAGTAGCATTGGAAGGCATTCTCGGGCAAGAGAGCGGAGGCGCAATAGAGAGCAAATGGCTCCCGCTCAACGACGACAATGCTTAAGAGACGTGTACCTTCGAGAGCCAGGTCAATGGAGGCGAAGCGAGGAAATTCTCTGAACAAAGATTTCTTAATATCGCGCCGCGGATAAATCAAGAAATTGGAGCGCGGCAGAAGCCAGAGATAATATCCGCCGAGCCGGCTTTGCACGATGGATACTACCTCATCTTGATTCACCGCTTTGGCTCCATCGACCTCGACTTCAGAGATTAGGAATCTCTCTTGCCGCGAGAGAGCGGTCAGAAGAGCAAGAAGGGCGAGAATTCCGGCGATATAGATATACAGCCGGCGGCGCCTTGCCTTCTTTTTCTTCTCATGGAACTCGGAGGAGGAAAGCGTCGAACCGGTCGAGACAATTTTCATTTAAGAATATTTATTAAAACAAAAACTCTCCCGACGCGAAATCGGAAGAGAAATGAAGAGAGTTGCGAGGAGGACCGGGTTGTCGCCGTTCCACCAATTCTCGAGCCAGTTCCAGTTCACGATCACGCGGTCGTCGTTCCAGTAAAGGTACGCGACATGCACGTCCGAGCCAGAGGTCCGTTAATGTAGAAAGTGCCGTCCGTGCCACTGCCCAGCGTGGAGTTATTAGCAATTTCTGGGCTGTATCGTATTCCGCATCTATAATGCGATAGCACTCTCCACCAAGTTCCTTCATTTTTTAACGAAGTTCCCCATGCTACCACTCCGTCTGAAACCTTGGTCGCAGACGCTCTCGGTACATGGATACTGGTTTCGGGAGCCGGCAACCTTGATCACCGGTGACTATTCCCCTACTACCGTTTTATATTCTATATTAAAGATTCAAATAAAAAAACCGGCCCGACGCGTGCGTCGGGCCGTAAGGCCTAAGTGCCCAAGAACCAAAGGGAGGCCTTACAAAGAATCTAAGGAACCAAGGACCTAGGAACTTGCGAGGAGGACCGGGCGGTCGCCGAACCACCAATACCCGAGCCAGTACCAGCCCACGACCACGCGGTCGTCGCGCCAGCAAAGGTCCGCGACACGCACCTCCGAGCCAGAGGCCCGTTGACTTCCGAAGAGGAAGACCGCCTTGGTCTTCAATTCCTCCGGGTAGGTCGAGGGGTCAGCGAGCCAACCATTGACTAGGGGCGATTCGAGCGAGAGACAACGCTTGATGAGTTTCTCATTCTTGAGGTGCTCTTTGAGGTCGAAGCCTTTGATCATACCGCCCAACTTCTGTTCAGGGGTGAGGTAGAGTTCGTAGTTGGCGTCCAGTGTGAGTGCCTTACGGAGAACTTCCGAAAGCGTACCCTGTTCCCGAATCCAACGCTGGGCCGTCGCCGTGTCGAGATCGCGCGGAAGCGAACGAATGATTGCCGCCGAGAACTCGACGAACTGATTGATTTCCATGACACACTCCTCGGCTTGCCTCTTATCCAGCGGAACTGCCGGACTTAAGGTTTGCCTTTATCTTTTTTAAGTCTAGCACAACCGACTTGATTTGTCAAGTGGGATTTTGGGTGTAGAAAAAGAGTCTTATTTTAAGGGTTATTTTCTTATCTCCCCGAGGCCGTTCATATATGGCACCAGTACCGACGGGATTTTCACCGAACCATCGGCTTGCTGGAAGTTTTCTACAAGCGAGACGAGGATGCGCGGAGTGGGTATGGCGGTGGCGTTGAGGGAGTGGGGATACGTCAATTTGCCGTCATCGTCTTTGTAACGGGTATTAAACCTTCTGGTTTGAAAATCATGATAGTACGAAGCGCTGGCTATCTCCCGATACTTGCCTTCTTTAGGCACCCAGAGTTCGGTGTCGTAAGATTTCACATGAGCGCCCTTGAGATCGCCGGTGCAAATTTCCAGTTGCTGATACGGAATACCCAGCGACTCGATAAACTCTTCTGTATTGCGATTCAGCTCTTCATGGAACTTTACCGATTGGTTGTGGTCGGCTTCGCATAAAATAAGTTGCTCGAGTTTAAAAAACTCATGCACTCTTATTAAACCTTTAACGTCTTTCGAATGGCTGCCTGCTTCACGGCGGTAGCACGGCGAAAAGGCCAAGTATCTTTTCGGCAAGTCTTTCTTCCCTAAAATTTCCTCGGCGTGATAAGCCATCATCGGGACTTCCGCCGTGCCGGAGAGATAATCGTCGTCTTGGGTTTTATACAAATCCTCTGCGCCGCTTGGTAAGTGCCCGGTGCCGTAAAAATAATTTTTCTTGACTATTGCAGGAGCGATAAACGGCACGAAATTTTTTCGCAGGAAGAAATGCTGGGCATAATTCCAGATTGCCCAAGACAAGAGCGCTCCGGCATTTTTTAAAAAATAGCCTCTGAAGCCATGCACCTTGGTTCCTCGCTCTAAATCAAGCATGTCCAGTTTAAGCATGAGCTCGATATGGTCTTTCGGTTCAAAAGAAAATTTCGGTTTTTCACCCCAGGTCTTGAGCACTGCGTTATCTTTTTCGTCAGCACCCTCCGGCACGGATGCGTCCGGGACGTTTGGCACCATAAGCATAAGCCTCTGCCACTCTTTCATCGCCTCCTTCAACTCTAATTCTTCTTTCTCAAGTTCCTGTTTCAGCTTCCCCATGTGCTTAAGAATTTCTTCCCGTTCCTCCGAACTTGCCTTGACTATCTGGTTGTTGGCCACATTCTGGTCGGCGCGCTTTTCTTCAATTTTGCCTAAAAGCTTTTTTCTCCTATCGTCGATGTCGATGAGCTTCTCCACATCGAAGTTGATATGCTTCTTCTTGGCCGCCTCGGCCACTAGATTCTTATTTTCTCTAATAAATTTGATATCCAGCACGGTGCTACAATAATACAATGATACGCGAACTTCTTCCAGATGAATTCCCGCCTCTTTTGCGGGAAATCCCGGATGCACCCAAGCATCTCCGCTGTGAAGGTACCTTGCCGAAAGAAGGCAACCGGCTCTTGGCTGTCGTCGGTTCGCGGAAATATTCCGGCTACGGCCGGGAGATGTGCGAGCAACTTATTGCGGGGCTTGCTCACGAGCCCATCACAATTGTCTCCGGTCTCGCTTTGGGTATTGACTCCATCGCGCACCGCGCCGCTCTCCGCCACGGCCTTCAGACCATAGCTATTCCTGGTTCTGGATTAGACCGTAGAGTGATTCATCCGCGCTCGCACGCAAATCTGGCTGACGAGATAGTGGAGAACGGCGGCGCGCTCCTCTCTGAATATAATGACACGATGCCCTCCGGCGCATGGGCTTTCCCGCGCCGGAACCGCATTATGGCGGGCATGTGCCACGCGACGATAGTGATTGAAGCGGAGAAGAAGTCTGGCACTCTTATCACCTCCCGCCTAGCCACCGAATACAACCGCGAGGTCGGCTGTATCCCCGGACCGGCCACTTCACCCACTTCCGACGGTCCGCATATGCTCATCCGACTTGGTGCGGCGCTCATCCGCGACCACAACGACGTCCTCGAACTTCTAGGTCTCAAAAGAAAGGATGAAAATCCTACGCTTGTGGATATTGACGATTTAAGCGAAGAAGAAAAGATATTTATAAAACTTTTGGAGAAATCTTATACCCGCGACGAGCTTATCCGAAAAAGCAGAATCGATACCGGCAGCGCCAATGCGGTACTCTCGCTTCTGGAAATCAAAGGTCTTATTACCGAAGAGCTCGGTGAAGTGAGGAAGATTTTTTAATCTTTATTCCACCTGGATTTCAATTCTATTTCTGATTTCAAAAGATCAAACTTTATAACAAAGATATCAAAGAACCCATTTTGGCCTACCACCCCGTAATTGAGTTTGCTGGTATTGGGTTTGAAGCCTGCCTTAATTTTATACTCCCAACCACCTACTTTTATGATAACCGGGTGAATATAATACGGTTCTGGGCTTCCAGTTATTCCTGAAACAAAAGCTTTTTCTCCTTTTTCTATATCTACCCCCAGAATTTCTCCGATTTGCGCATCAAAAATACAATTATCAGCTCCCGAATCAACAAGCACTTCATATGGGACACCGATTCCATTATGAATGACCTCAACAGGAATAACCGGCCTCAAAGTTCTTGGGCCGTATTTTTTGTATTGGAACTTCATTTTTGGAAACTAGAACCAACATAGCTCATCAACTTCTCAGGCATACGAGAAAGAATAGGTTTTTCGTAACCTTTTTTTTGAGCTTTATCCCACGCTTCTCTGGCAGTTTTGCCTGATGTTATAACGGTTTTCTCATCACTCTTGAGAGCTACCCATAAACCCCTATATTTCTTCTGTATATTAGTCCAATTTATTGGCATTTGCTTCATCATATCACATTAAGACGTATATCAAAGGATCATCTAACAGATATTGAAAAGGCGACGTGAATCTATTCACGTCGCCCATCTGTGTTGTCTTCTTATTTCCGTTGGAGAAGTTTATCAATCTCCGAATCTGTCATCCCCAGTTTTAGACTCAGAGGCTCCAGAAGTGCCTTGATTTCCATTACACACTTCTGGCCGAAATTCTTGACGCGACGCAATTCATCTTCCGACTTCTTGAGAAGAACTCGGGTGGTGTCGATGCGGGCATTCTTGAGACAGTTGTAAGTACGCGCGGAGAGTTCGAGTTTCTCGACACTCATCTCGAGGAAGTCAGTCATCTTCTTGCGACCGAACTCTTCGAAAATCCGTGCAGCCTCGGCATGTGCCGCCTCCTGAGTCGTCGGCACTTCGCGTGCTAGTTCCCAAAGAGTGAGAATCTGACACCTCACACCTTCCCGAAAGATGGATACGGCTCCCTGTCTGGCTGCCACATCATCTTGTGCGGAAAATAGGCGCGTGACTTCCCCTCCAGCTAACCCTGAATCCCATCTGACCACCGCAACGTATCGGTTATAAAAGGCCATTTTACCCCCTTCAATTTCTATCTTTTAAGATAGTACTATTAATAAGTAAAGATGTCAAATTGAATTAGATTGAAGTGAATAGTAGTAATGAAAAGCAGTAATTAAATTTGCTTTAAAAATTTTTATGTAGTATTTGTTAAGCTTACTTGTCCCGTTAGAAATTCAACGAAAGTTAAATTAAAACGGAACGAGAGAACTTAAAATTTCTAATGGATGAAACTTTTAATAGTAGAGTCGCCGTCGAAAGCGAAAACGATTGAGAAATATCTTGGAAAAGATTTCCGAGTCGTCGCTTCCGTCGGTCATGTGCGTGATTTGCCCAAGTCCAACAGGGCGGCAATAGATGTGCCCGGAGGATTCATCCCAAATTATGAAGTGGTTAAGGGCAAGGAAAAGATAATTTCTGAAATAAAGCGCCTGGCCAAGAACGCAGACGAAGTCCTGCTTGCCACCGACCCAGACCGCGAGGGCGAGGCCATCGCCTGGCATGTAGAGGTTGCCGCGCATCTTAAGGGAGCCAAGCGCATCGTCTTCCACGAAATCACCAAGGAGGCGGTGGAGGAAGCGCTAGAGCATCCGCGGAAGATTGACGAGCATCTGCGCGAAGCGCAGGAGGCCCGCCGCGTGCTCGACCGGCTCGTGGGCTACGACCTCTCGGGCCTCATCTGGAAGAAGGTGCGCTACGGCCTCTCGGCCGGCCGGGTCCAATCGCCGGCGCTCCGCATCCTCGTGGAGCGCGAGCGGGAAATCCGGGCTTTCAAACCGGAAACATTCTGGAAAATTATCGCAAGCTTAAGGTCGGACCTTAATACTGATTCCCAAGGTCCGACCTTGGGATTCGAATGCTCCGCCCTACCAAGAGACAAGAAGGAAGTGGAACGGATTATCGAACTCGGGAAGAAGCTGCCTTGGAAAGTTTCGGATATAAAGGAAGCGGAAGTGGCTCGCACTCCGCGCTCGCCATTCATCACCTCAACCCTTCAGCAATCCGCAAGCTCCCGGCTCGGCTTCTCTCCTTCCCGCACCATGTCTATCGCCCAGCGACTCTACGAAGCCGGGTACATTACTTATATGCGCACCGATTCGACGAACTTGGGTGCTCAAGCTGTCGCTCAAATAGAGCAAACGGTGAAGGAGAAATTCGGCGCTGATTATTTCGAAGCCCATAAATTCACTAAGAAATCAAAGAATGCCCAGGAAGCACACGAGGCCATCCGCCCCACGCATTTAAATGTTGAGAACGCCGGCGCAACCGATGAGCAAAAGAAGCTGTACAAACTGATATGGCGACGCACCGTAGCAAGCCAAATGAAACCGGCAAGAGTTATGAGAACAAAAGTGGTTGCTAATATTGAAGAAAGTAAAATTCCTGACTTCTGGCTTAATGGCTCGCGCATCCTCTTCGATGGCTGGCTTAAAGCAGACCCGGCTTCCGCGAGCGAGGATATCATCCTGCCGAAATTCAAATTGAATGACCAGCTCACACTCTCCAATATCACCGCGGAAGAAAAAGAGACTTTGCCGCCGGCCAGATATTCCGAAGCGGGTCTTATCAAAGAGCTCGAGAAGCGCGGCATCGGGCGGCCCTCGACTTATGCCTCGATAATTAAGACTTTGAACGATCGCGGCTATGTGGAGAAGGTAAGCAAGGCGCTCTATCCGACCGATACGGGCGAGGTTGTGAGCACCTTCCTTGAAAAACACTTTGCAAATTATGTGAGCGATACTTTTACCGCCGAGATGGAAGACGAACTGGATGATATCGCGAATGGCGAACGCACTTACAAGAAGACTTTGAGCGATTTCTATACGCCATTCCACAAAGAAATTAAAGAGAAAGAGAAGATTGAGAAGGTCAATGACCTGGGCAAAGCGCCAAACGGAGAGAAGTGCCCCGTCTGCGGGTCTGGAATGATTGTAAAGCTAGGCAAAGTGGGCAAATTTCTCTCCTGTGAGCGCTTCCCTGCCTGCCAAGGCGCGCGCACTAAGGATGGTAAGAAACTTCTAGGACCGAAAGACACCGGTGAACTCTGTCCGAAGTGCGGCAAGGGCAACTTGGTGACGCGCGAGGGCAAGTTCGGTCTCTTTACTGCCTGCTCGCGCTTTCCGAAATGCAAATATATAAAAAAGGATGAGGAGCAGGAGAAGCAGAATTCCACCGGAGTACAGTGCCCCGTATGCAAAAACGGATTTATGACCGAGCGCCGCGGCCGTTACGGCAGCTTTTATAGCTGCTCGAACTATCCCGACTGCAAATATATCATCAAATCAAAACCGACGGGTTCTATCTGCAAACTCTGCGGCTCTTTAATGATGGAGGGCACCAAAACCATTCCAGAACGCTGCTCAGACAAGAATTGCCTAAACCACAATCCGCATAAACTGAAAGGGGTTAAATAGAAAAATTAGAAATTGAGTAGAGCGATCCATCGTCATCCGGTTTTGCCGGTTCGTCTTCCGCAAGAATCTTTTCTTCTTCCGTCAGGGGTACAGCTTCCCGAACCCTCTCTTCCATCTCTTTGTCAATTCTTTCGAGAAGCGCGCGCAAATCATCTTTATTAAAAAAGTCTATCTTCACCGTACCGCCCTCATCCTTCTTCTCTATCCTTACCCGCGTGCCCAACTTCTCCTTGAATTGGTCTTCGATGTCTATAAGCTCCTGGTCGATTAATTTCCTCGCCCGCTCTACTGCAATATGCCTGGCGATACTCTCTGCTTCGCGGACGTTCAATTTTTTGAAAATAATTTCTTTAAATAAAGTTTCTTGCTCTTGTGGTCGATCGATAAGCATCATGAGCGGTCGAGTATGTCCCTCACTAATCTTGTTCTCTGAAAGAGCGTTAATAATGTATTCGGGAAGGGTGAGAATACGCAGGGTATTCGAGACGTACTCGCGACTCTTCCCTACTTTCTTACCAATCTCGTGGTGTTTGAAATTAAATTCTCTGACCAAGCGGTCGAAGGCGCGAGCCCGATCAACCGGCGAGAGATCTTCACGCTGGATGTTCTCGATGATGGCAAGTTCGAGCTTCATTAGATCGGTCTCTTCGCCCGTCCTTATAAGGACGGGGACTTGTGCGAGGCCAGCTAGGCGAGCGGCGC
>JBBUAI010000018.1:0-355 GCA_038058745.1 Patescibacteria group bacterium | reverse complement strand
CGCCCCCCCCCCGGCCACAAGTTCATACTCGGTAGCAAGTCCCCCACCTTCCTTCTCTACCTCCTTCCTCGTCACCACGAGCGCCTGCAAGACTCCGTATTGGCGGATCGAGTCGCTTAAGCTCTTCAGTTGCGCTTCGTCGAAGTCACGACGCGGCTGGAAGGGATTTGGCCGAATCTTGTCGATCTCGATCCAGAAAATAGCATCATTATAGAATTGAGACATAACTAGATTTTAGCATGATCTTGAGGTAACTTGTAAGATGTTATAAGGGCGAGTGGCGGAATGGCAGACGCGCACGACTCAAAATCGTGTCTCGCAAGAGGTGAGGGTTCGAGTCCCTCCTCGCCCACCA
>JBBUAI010000017.1:0-7896 GCA_038058745.1 Patescibacteria group bacterium | reverse complement strand
GAAGTCGAAGACAATGTCATTACCGATCGCTTGGCGCAGAATCATGTATTTGATCGCCCCGATCGCCACCGCCTCATTACCCTTCACTCTTCCCTTCACT
Organism: Patescibacteria group bacterium; assembly: GCA_038058745.1. Lineage (GTDB taxonomy): Bacteria > Patescibacteriota > Minisyncoccia > Phycocordibacterales > Zambryskibacteraceae > UBA5004. The sequence continues at coordinate 7,796 of JBBUAI010000017.1, read as the reverse complement.
TCTTCAATAAGTTCCTCGGCTGTAATTATCTCGCCCGCACGCGAAGACATCTTACCAGTCGGCAGTCGGAGCATGCCGTGCGGTAAGTGCTTAGTCTTTTTGGCCAGCTCGGGCAGAACTTGACTCATCGCTTCAAGCACGACTCGGAAATATTCTTTGATCTCATTACCAGTGACGATTAAGGAGAGATCATAGGGATAGTGATCGTATTTATTCTTAGCGTTGCCGAGATCCTTAGCCTCGTAGGTGGGCAATCCTTGAGAGTTTATAAACACCCGAGTATGAGAGCCCTTGAATACAATAGCGCCCTTGGACTTTTCGAAAACTTTACCGACATTATCTTCCACTATTTTCTTTCCGATCTCGCCTGTTTCCGACTCGAAGAAGTAATAATCGAATTTTGTGCCCAGCTTTTTATAAATTTCCTCAAACTTCTCGAGCGATGCCTTCTTACCTCTTTCGTAACGTTCATTTAACTTTGGATCGGAGCGATCATAAATCTTCTTGTTTATGGCTTCTATCTCTTTCCTTGCCTCTGGATCTTCTTCATAGGCCGTAGCGCCGAGTACGTAATCGTCTTTCCACAACGCTTTCGCGACATGCATACCCACATCTCCTTGGAAATTAGCTTGCTTCACTTCCGCTCCGTTCCATTCGCAAACCCTGGCAATCGTCGAGCCAATAATGTTGGGCATCAAGTGTCCGATATGGAATTCTTTAAAAGGATTGGGGTCAGTATGCTCGACCATGACCTTAAAACCTTTGGCGTGCTCGCCCTTGCCAAAATTCTCCCCCTTCTCAATGATTTCCCTTAAACTTCCGGCGAAAAATTCTTTCGCAAGGTAGAAATTGATGAATCCCGGGCCAGCGATTTCGATTTTAGAAATAAAAGCGAAATCGCCCTGAGCTTGTCGAAGGGCTTCTAAGATCTCTCTCGCCTTACCAGTCTTTATCCCAACGTTCGTTGAATAATCACCCATTTTCGAATCACTCGGGTGCTCAACAGTAAAATCCTTGACTTCAATATTTAAAGCTTGGAGTGCCTCCCTTATTAAATTCTCAATTTCCTTTTTCATTTGTAGTGAGCGTAGTCGAACTATTTTCCTGTGCTGCCGAAACCCTTTTCCCCCCTCGCACTTTCCGATAATTTTTCGGCTTCAATAATATTTGCATTCTCGACTTTTTGAATTAGTACCTGCATGACCTTATCACCTTTTTTGAAAGTATAGTCTTCTTTCCCAAGATTAAATACGGCCATTACCACTTCCCCGCGAAAGCCCGGGTCAATCACTCCCGCTAGAACTTTGATGCCATGATTCATTGAGAGTCCGCTTTTATCCCAGCAGAGTCCTGCGTAGCCATCCGGAATCTCCACAGCAATTCCGCTTTTAATCCTCGCAGACTTCCCGGCCAGCACTACTACTTCTTCACAGGCATACAAGTCCATTCCTGCGTCATTTACGTGTGCGTAAGACGGTAGAATCGCGTCCGGATACACCTTTTTAACCTTGAGAATCATGGCTGAATTTTATCACACAGTATGATAATATCGCCCCAGACAACGCTCTTCACATCAAAGGACAAGACCATGGAACCCACATACAAGCCATACGCTGACCGGACCCCCGACTTTCAGTATTACTGGGCCTTGTGCTCTACCCTCTATCCGGACATGGCAATAAATGGCCGGGGTGAGTACATCAAAAACGAATTCCAGACGCACGGCAGGTACAGTAATTTCGCCATGGCGCCGCTCGATTTCAAGTTTGAGAACGGTTTCCCGCTCATCACTGAACGAAAGCTCGGCTTCTGGCGCAAGTTCGTGAATGAGATGTGGGCCTTCATGAACGGCGCTCGCACACTTCAAGAGCTGCGCCAATACGGCGATGCGAAGACGTGGCCAAGCTTCTGGGAAAATTGGGTGTACGCCGAGAAATGCGCCAAGTTCGGCTTGCCAGCCGGAGACATGGGTGACGGCGCCTACTCAGTGTTCGGAAAGTATCCAGCACCGGACGGTACGAGCTTCAATCAATTCCTTGCCATGATCGATCAAGCGCGGGATTTCCCCAGCCTGACCACCCACATGGTCACGAGCTGGATGCCCGTATATGCGCTGGGCTCAAAAGCTAGACAGCGGAAAGTTGTCGTGGCCCCTTGCCACGGCACCGCTGTGCGCATCATCATCAACGAAGGAAAACTCACCCTACAACACGTCCAGCGTTCAGCTGACATGCCGGTGGGTGCTGTCGGCAACATGATAGGTTACGCGTCGGTGGCACTCGCCTTGGCACGAGTACTCAAAGTGATTCCTTACAGGTATGTGCATTTCTTCATGGATGCGCACACCTACGAGAATCAGATTGACCCTTGGGTCAAGACGCTTCTCGAACGCAGACCTCGGCGATTCCCGACACTTCGCATCAGCAATTCAGCGCCCATGGATTTCCTGGCTATCAGAGGCGAGCATTTCGAGCTCTCTGATTACGACCCCCACCCGGCCATGAACGACATCCCCGTCACGGAGTAGCCAATGGCGCTGAAAATCATCGCCGCTATTTCGGAAAATGGCATCATCGGCAGCGACGGCGATATCCCTTGGAAGCTTTCTAGCGACATGCATCGGTTCAAAGTCAAGACTTTGAACCATCCGGTGGCCATGGGCAGAAAGACGTTTGAGTCAATCGTGAGGATGCTTGGCAAGCCTCTGCCTGGGCGCGAGAATATCGTTCTTACGCGAAGCCATCGAAACACGAGTGAGAAAAGCGGGGTGACTTTCTTGCATGACTTCGAACCCGTGCTTGAACGGGCGCGGAGAGAGGACATCTGGGTCATCGGCGGCGCCGAGGTTTACAAACCTGCCCTACCACTCGCGTCGGAAATGCACCTAACCCGCGTGCACACGCTGGTAGCCGGCGACACCTTCTTTCCGCGATGGAACCCTAGCGAATGGAAGTTGGTTTCAAGCGAAGCCCATTCCCAGGACAAAAGAAACGAACATAGCTTCACCTGGGAAGTGTGGGAACGCAAGTAAGTATCTGGACCGGTTCTGACGTGCGTCGGAACCGGTCCTTCTTCTTTTATTCCCGGGAGCTGGTAATATGACGTTTATGAAAAAAGCCAAGGTGCGACACGATAATGCCCGCTATCCCGAGCAACTAGAAAGGATGAAGCAGTTGGAAAAGGAGGTAGGATGCTTTTTTTGCAATGAAAACTATCTAAAAGTTGGAGCCACGCCAGCCATAAAAAACGCCCGTTATTGGTATATAAAGAAGAATGACTACCCTTATAAGGGCGCTGTACATCACTATCTCATAGCAAACAATAGGCACATCACCAAGATTACCGAAATTTCACCGGCTGGATGGAAGGAGCTTCTTCTTATGATGAAGTGGCTGAAACATCATTTTAAAACCAAAGGAGAATCAGTATTCGCAAGGTCTGGCGATATGAGATATACCGGTGCGACGCTCGACCACCTGCACTTCCACTTTCTGGTCGGCGGCGTGAAAAAGAAAAATGGCAAACTTGACGATAATATTCTGGTAACCCTAGGCCACAAGAAAAGAAGTTAACTCTCAATTACCCGAATAAGTCTGACACCGGCATTTTTTAGGGTCTGTTGGGCATTTAAAAGAGAATACCCTTCAGTATAATAAACTTTTTTTATCCCGGCATTGGCAATCATCATCGCGCAATTCGGGCACGGAAAGGTTGAAACATAAAGATTGGCTCCTTCGAGAGAAGTGCCGTTTTTGGCTGCTTCCGCTATGAGACTCGCTTCGCCATGGAGTGCTAGGGACAAGTCTATGCGTACACCAGCATCGAAATTTGACCTTGGATCGCCGTCTATATAGGCCGTGTTATCTGTCGGGAAATGCTTGTTATAACTTTGGAGAATCACTTTCCCGTCCTTGACTATCAAAGAACCGACTTGTCTCCACCAGTCCGGGCTTCGTTTGGCCCCATTATGAGCGCGTTTTATCAATTCTTGGTCCAGTTTCTCCGATGAGATGGTTTGCTCCGAATCGGGAACGTTTTTGGAGAGCGCTTTCATTCCGCTCCATCTGATAAAAGCCGTATCAAATGATACTTTTTTACCGGAAAAATATTTTTTCTTTAATTGCTCCCCGATTTCGTCTTCAGATAGGATAATTTCTTTGAAATTATCCAACTCGCTTAAATTGTCTTTTTCGATAATTTTGATTTCCGGCGCAAGATTAATGGCTTGGGCTTCCGCCAGTATCTTTTCCGGAGAAAGCGCTCTTAAGTCGCGTTCCAGGAGAGGAAACTCACTTATGAAACTTCTGCCGAGTATGTACAGACTGTCGGGTTTTTGCCTTCGGCAAAGTTCCAGATGACCCGCGTGAATGACCGGGAAGTATCCTATTAGGGCTTTCATTTTTTATATTAATAAGAAACTCATTAATAATGCCTGTTATTTTATTTGACAATTGTTGTGCCCCGTCAACCATCATTTTTCTTAATTTGGCCGTTGTCGAAGTTGAAGCTTGAGGTGGCAAAACCTTTATCTCCCCGCAATATTTTACCAGATTACGTTTATCTTTTTCCGTAAAAGTGGTTGTGGTTTGAGACATTACTAGAACATCTGGCCTAATCAGCTTGATTAAGTCGTATTCATGTTCATCTAAACCTCGTGTTGTAACGATGTCTACTACTCTTAAGCTACTTAGAATCTCCAATCGGTCGTCAAGTTTGTCGAATGGACGGTTTGGTCCTTTTATACTTCTCGTTAATTCATCAGTATCGACTCCGATAATTAAAATATCTCCGTAATTTTTGGCGTTTTCGAGATATCTTTTATGCCCCACGTGGAATAGATCATAAACACCTTGAGTTAAAACGACCCTATAACCTGAATCTTTTAAAGTCTTGATTACTGAGATTAGAATTTTTCTGTCTGGAATATACCTATCTTCAAATCTCAAGCTTCCGCTCAAGATATTCTTGACCAGTTGAGAATTTCTCGCAGACTTCATATTTCTATTTTACCTGACATCCACCCCCATGCTTCTCGCGGTGCCGGCGATAATCCTGGAGGCGGCTTCGACGTCATTGGCATTCAGGTCGGCCATTTTCTTCTCGGCTATTTCTTTGAGCTTGGCCTTGGAAAGGGTGCCGATTTTTAAGGTATTGGGAGTGCCGGAGCCCTTTTCTTTGTTCAATGCCTTAAGAATCAAGGCGGAAGCCGGTTCTGTTTTGTAAGTAAGGCGGTAAGTGCGGTCTTCATAAATTTCCACCACCGTGGGTACCGTCTCCCCTGCGCGATTCTTGGTCTCGTCATTAAAACGCTTGACAAACTCTCCAATATTGATGCCCGCGGCGCCGAGCACCGGGCCCAACTGCTGGCCAGGCACAGCCTTGCCGCCTGGAATCTGGAGCTTCAATACTTTAGTTACTTTTTTGGCCATATAATATAAGCGATTAGGGTACATTAAACTTTCTTAACCTGCAAAAAGTCCAGTTCCACGGGAGTTTCCCGGCCGAACATGTTGACCAGGACCTTAACCTTGCCGCGTTCCTCGTCTATTTCGGAAACCTTGCCTTCGAGTTCTTTGAACGGCCCATCAATGATTAAAACCGCATCATTCTCCATGAGATTGATGGTATGGGTAACCTTGTCGGCAGACATTCTGGCAAAGAGAGCTTCCACTTCTTTCTTATCTATCGGCACCGGGTAAACTCCGGAACCGACGAACCCGGTTACTCTCGGCGTGTTTCTGACTACATACCAGGAATCGTCAGTCACAATCATATCCACCAGGATGTAGCCGGGATAGATTTTCTCCTCCTCTTCCACCCTCTTGCCGCCCTTAATTTTGATTTTCTTCTCGGTAGGCACGATAACGTTGAAAATTTTATCCTCCATGCCCAAGGATTCTATGCGCTGTTTGAGATTCCTCATCACCGCGTTTTCGTAGCCGGCGTAAGTGTGCACGACATACCAATTTCTGCCTTCGGAAATTTTTTGCTTAGTCATGTTATTTATGGTGAGCTTGTCGAACTATAAGACGAACTTTTGAAGAATAAGGGAAAGGAGATAATCGAAAAAGCCCAGGAAAAGCGACACCAGAATCGAGATGACAACTACAATGGTGGTAAAAAGCAAAGCCTCTCGCCGGGATGGCCATACAACGTGAGTGAGTTCCCCTCTGGTATCCTTAATGTAATTGATAAATCTTTGCATTTAGTAAAAAACACCCCGCGGGTGCAAATAAGATGTTATCTTATTTGCACAAAAAGTCAAACGCCCGCCCTTGCGTTGCAAGGGCGGGCTGCTCCGGAGGAACTTCGTCGAGAAGGGCCTTGCAGTCGTTGCAAAAGTAGTAGCCTTGCCACTTGACCACCTTGTCGCTTCCGCAATAGCGACAGGTTTTTGTCTGTTTAGACATCAGCACCTCCGTGAATCGTGTCTGAATCAATTATACCCTAGCGGATTTCGTACACCACGTTGACCACCACCTTCACCTTGTTTTCTCCAACAGGCACTGTCGGGGCCTTGGCTTCGGAAATCGTAACGTCGCCGCCCATGCCCTCGCGACCGTAAGGAATCGGATACCCGCCATCGGTCGAGTCATTGAAGCTTATTACCCTCACTAGGCGCACCCCGAGCTCTTTGGAAAGAAGCTTGGCCTTGTCCCGAGCGTCGGAAATTGCCATGGCACGCGCTTCTTGGGTAATTTTGTCCATGTCATCAATAGTAAAGGAGATGCTCGAGAGGTTGGTCGCGCCATTATCTCCCGCGGCCGCAAGCGCCTTGCCGGCGTCTTCGGTCTTCCTTACTTTAACCGTGATGGAGTGGTTAGCGGTATAGCCGTCAGAAACTTGCCTGCCTGGAACCGGAGGATAAATCGCCGGTGTTGCTTCATAACGATATTTCGGCCAGACGGAGTAATCGGTCGTCTTTATGTCTTTCTCTTCAATTCCCAAACCTTCAAGCGCGGCAATTACCGCATCCGTCTTTTCAGTAACTTGTGCCTGAGCGGTGCTTACGGTATCTGCATCAGCAGAAATGGTGAAGGAGAAGGTGGCCAAATCCGGCACCGCGAACACCTCGCCCTCCCCGGAGACGGATATCGAATTATAAGCGGGGTTGATATCGCGCAAACCCTTGAGCGAGGCGAGAGTTTTAACCCCCAGGAACAAGGCGAGGATAATCAGTATGACCCATGCCCATTTATAAATATTTTGCATCTCTTGCGTATTCATGTGCCAGATTTTATCATGGTTCGATTTCACTCACCATGATCCTGAGTAAGTCGAATGGATCACAAATTCAATCTCTTTCTCAAAGAGCGGTTTTCTTCGATAAAAACATTGAACATTAGGATGGTAAAGCTTACGGAGAGAAGGCCCAAGGCCGAACCGGCCAGGATATCAAGCGTCCAATGAGCTCCCAGATAGAGGCGCGAGAAGCAGATGATGGCGGCGCCGAAGATAGAGCAGAGAATTAACAGGGTTTTACTTTTCGCGGTCTTGAGCTTGCCGAAGAAAGAGTACACCAACATGAAAAAGAAGGTAATCGCCACTGTCGCGTGGCCGGAGGGAAAGCTCCAGCCGTCAGTTTGGTAAAGCTCCGAGACCGGTCGGCTGATTTGGAAAATATTTTTGAGCACGGTAAATGAAAGTACGGCTACAATCAAGGCAACGAGAAAAAGCGTTGCTTCATAGGCATAACCGCGCAAAATAAGCATTACCGCGAGAAAAACGGCGGCAGACGCCAGGATAAAGGGGTTGCCGACCTTGGTTATCCAAACTAGGAAAGTGGTCAGATATGG
>JBBUAI010000016.1:0-1498 GCA_038058745.1 Patescibacteria group bacterium | reverse complement strand
GCGCGGGCGAGTCCGTCGCCCCGCCTCCTTTGCCCCAGAAAAATAGTGGCGGGGCTGGGCGAGCGAACACTCTCATCTCCAAAAAATGAGTTCGTATCTAGTTTCTTGGCTCTGTATTCTTAAGATAGTTCGAACGTATTTCGCCGCCTGCGGCGGCGAGGAAGTCCCGCCCGCAAGCGCGGCTCCGCCGCGCCGATGACAATTTCAAGTTTTTCTTTGGCGGCAAATTCTTCGAAAAACAAAAAGGTGCTTGATAACTTATCTTGAGACAAGTTAGAACAAGCACCTATCTGGAAGCATTAGCTTCCGAGCTGGACCAACTCTGTTTCGTCGGTACCGATGTCCGACGGAGAGAGATTAGTCTTTGTCAGATACTCTCGCGTGCGAGCGATGTAGTGCTGACGTGTGTAGCACGGCCGAAGACAGAAGACAGTTGCGAGGAGCGATTTAAGCCAGTGGAAGTCCGGCTTCTTAAGAAAGCACCAGCCGATATTCCTCACTGCTCGCACATAGAGATGCAGGCGGGAGCACCCGTACATATCCCGGGCCAACTCGAGGCACGTGCACGCCTCCGATTCGTAGCCGGTCTGCACCAATTGCGCCAGTTCCTCCTCGCTGGTACCAATATCGGCGAATGACACGTCCCCGCTCTCGACCCAGGAGCGGATGTTCTCGACTTCAACACTAACATCTATGTAGTCCTTCCGCTCCCTAGCCGACTTAAGGTCCCATCGGGCCATCTTGAGATCCCATCCACGAATCTCACGCTCGAATCTCATGTCCTCCTCTAAGCTGTCAGTGAAAGAGCTCATTGTTATTCCTCCTTTCAAGGTTCAGTTTTCACTACCGCACTGTGCAGTAGTGATTATCGGTCTATGATTCCGATTGAATCTAATATAGTATAATTCTACATAGATGTCAAGGGGCAACGGTATTCTGCCTCTTGACTAAAAAATCATTGTGAAAAAATTTTCTTTTACAAAATGTGGTTCGAGCCGATATTTTTCCGGTTCTTTGGCAGTTTTTGCCTCGCAGAGCGAGGCGACAATTTCAAGTTTTTCTTTGGCGGCGAATTCCCGTAACTCTGCGAGTTGCGATTCAATTGAAAACACTTGTCTATCATCATCTTCAGTTGATTTTCTTGCGTAGATAATGTATTTCATATTTTTGATAAAAATTTTCTTTTACTTTTAATTTTATTAAAAACAAAACCGCCAATTGATTTTTTCGCCTAAAATCCCGTTTAATTTGGTCGCCGAGCGAAGCGAGGCGATTTCCAAAACCTTGCCAAATTCTGACTGGCTCCCCTTAAAGAACGCACTTTCCCAGTTTGATTGGAGAGCTATAAGGGTAGAACTGGATGCTTTCGTGGCAACTTACAACCTTTCTATCTAATTAGTGGTTTTATTTTCACTAACTTTAGATAAGCAATACCTACACTTTTTAGCTTCAGAATCAATTTCACTTTTACATTCGGGGCATTTTTTTAATTTAGAAG
>JBBUAI010000015.1:0-21872 GCA_038058745.1 Patescibacteria group bacterium | reverse complement strand
GGGGTTCGACCCGAAGACTCATGACCCCAATGCCGTTTTAAGCACCATCTCGAAACAAAAGGGTAGAGGCATAAGCGTGGAAGAGTGGGGAGACGCCGAATACGGTGGATATTTCCTGGATGTAGTCGCGCATGTCTGGCCGGAGTATGAAAAAACCCTTAAAAGAGAGGGTGCCCTTGACTTCGATGACCTTCTGCTTAAGACGAGCAATCTTTTGCGGAATGAGAAGGGTGTTAAAGAGCATTACCAGAACGTATGGCGTTATATCCATATAGATGAATACCAGGATACCAACCGGGTACAGTATGAAATATCCAGGATGCTTACAGGCCCGAATGGAAATATCTGCGTGGTAGGCGACATAGACCAGAATATCTATTCGTGGCGCGGGGCCGATTTGAGAAATATTCTCGATTTCGAGAAAGATTATCCCCAAGCGCAAGTCATAACGCTCGAAAAGAATTACCGCTCTACCAAAACTATTCTCCAGGCGGCCAATGCCATCATCGAGAAGAACAAAATCAGGAGGAAAAAGAATCTTTTTACCGAGAATGCCACGGGAGAGAAAATAGTTACCATAGGATTACTCGATGAAGTCACCGAGGCGGCCTTTGTCGCGAGAAAAGCAGAAGAACTTATTAAAAACGGTGCGCACCCAGACGAAATAGCAGTGCTTTATCGCGCCAATTTCCAATCCCGCGTACTGGAAGAGGCATTCATGAATCTGGGACTTCCGTACCAGATATTGGGCACTCGTTTCTTCGAGAGAAAAGAGGTCAAAGATGTCATCTCGTATCTCCGTGCAGCGCTCAATCCCGAAGGTCTCTCTGACATAAAGCGCATTATCAATACGCCCACGCGCGGTATTGGCAAAACCACCATCGTCAAGATTTTCGCCGGTGCAACTGACTCCTTACCGGCCGCCACGAAGTCGAAAATTGCCAGCTTCCGCCGGCTTTTATCCCAGATTGCCAAGGTTTCAGGAGAGAAAAAAGTAAGTGAGACGATCTCTTTCATTATCAAAGAGTCTGGCCTGGAAGCGGAATGGAAAGAGGGGGGAGATGACGGTGCCGCACGGCTCGAAAACGCATATGAGTTGGTAAACTTCGCTTTGCGCTACGATAATATGCCGCCTGATGAAAGAATTTCGTCATTCCTCTCGGAAGTGGCGCTTCAAAGCGACCAGGACGAGCTCAAAGAGGAGCGGAAAGCGGTGCGGCTCATGACAGTGCATGCCGCCAAGGGCTTGGAATTTGATATTGTCTTTATAGCGGGCCTGGAAGACGGGCTTTTCCCTCACCAAAGAATGAATAAGAGTGATATTACCGCGGAAGAAGCGGAGGAGGAGAGGCGACTCTTCTACGTCGCGCTCACCCGCGCGAGGAAAAAGGTCTTTCTTTCCTACGCACAGATCCGCACTACCTTCGGCAGAAAGCGGGTTAACATGCCTTCGGAATTTATTTTCGATATTCCGGGAGAATTGATTGAGGAGGAAACATTCCATGAAGACAACCCAATAAGAAAACCACTTCTAAATATAGACTTCTAACTCGTGGACGCAAGGCGTCCATGATTGTGATAATATTAAGTTATGGCTATGAGAGATATTACATTTGTCGAGAAAGAGTTCTACCACATTTATAACCGTGGCGTAGACGGACGGAAAATAATTTCAGATATAAATGATTTAGATCGATTCATGAAAAGTATGAGAGAATTTAATACCATAAAGCCGATAGGAAGCATTTATGAAAATCGGGGGCATAAAAGTGGACGCAAGGCGTCCAAATCATTAGTCAGGTTCATTGTTTACGCAATAAACCCGAACCACTTCCACTTCTTGATCGAACAGGTAGCAGACAGGGGGATAGAGAAATTCATGCATCGGTTTGGGACTGGATTTAGCAAGTACTTTAACGCCAAATACAAAAGATCCGGATCTCTTTTTCAGGGAAAATTTAAGGCAAAACTCATTGACACCAATGAATACCTGCTGCATTTGAGTGCCTACATCAACTTAAACCACATGGCTCACAGTCGTGGACGCAAGGCGTCCATATTGAGTAGGACGAGCTGGGAAGAATATGAATCTAGGAATCTTCCGGAATCGATTTGCTTCACAGAGAAAATCCTTGGCCAGTTTAAGAACAACGGGGAATATAAAAAATTTGCGGAAGATAGCTTAAAAAGCATAATTGAAAGAAAAATACTTCTTGAAGAACTCGAGAGCGCAGGAATTGAGCTAGTCAACACTAAATGAAAGCGAAAAAGTCACTTGGACAGCATTTTCTAAGGAGCGAGAGGGCGCTTGATTTAATAGTGAAAGCGGGTGATATCAAGCCAGAGGATATTATTTTGGAAATCGGCCCCGGTACGGGGGTACTGACTGAAAAACTTCTGGAGACTGGTGCGAAAGTGATAGCGGTCGAGAAAGATGACGGGCTCTTTAGATTTTTGCAAGAAAAATTTGCCAGAAAAATTAGGCAAGGGAAGTTAGACCTCGTGCATGGAGATATTCTTGATTTCAATCCAGAAATTTTGAAGTTTTACAAAAACCACGATTATAAATTGATTGCCAACATTCCCTATAATATTACCGGGGCAATTCTGGAAAAATTTCTCTCTGCCGATCAACAACCTGAGCTTATGGTCCTCTTGGTGCAGAAAGAAGTGGCGCAAAGGATAGTGGCTAAAGATAATAAAGAAAGCATTTTATCCGTCTCTGTTAAGGCGTATGGCAAGCCGGTTTATATAGAGCCCGTAAAAGCCGGGTCATTTGCTCCGGCGCCCAAGGTGGATTCGGCCATTATCGCCATCGAGGGCATTTCCAAGGATTTTTTCAGGAATTTTCCGGAAAAGGGCTTTTTCCGCCTGCTCCGGACGGGTTTTAAGGCGAAAAGGAAGAAACTTCTCTCAAATCTCTCCCTGATTTTTGAAAAAGAGAAGGTAAAAGAGGCCTTTCAGGGCCTTAATCTGGATGAAAACACGCGCGCCGAGGAGCTCCCCGTAGAAATGTGGCAACAATTAGCCTCAATTCTTATCAAATAGGTTTACTAGTTCCAACTTGTGTAATTACCCCGGCCGAAGGCAAGGGGAAACATCCTACTCCTGGAGGTGGAATAATCATCCAGCAAGCTTGAACACCAGGATGATAAGACCCTAAATGCCATGTGGCCGGAATTCCGATATTAAACCAAGCAAAAAGACGACTAGAGTACGGAACATAGACCAAAGAGCCGGTAGCCGGAACTGGGGCACCAAGGTAGAGGGGGGTAAACCAAATCCAGAGATTCCCTATAGAACTGGGGCAAGTGCAAGGAATAGTATAAGAAACCAAGCCGCCGAACGGTAGAGTCGGCTGAAATGAGGCCCCCCCACCTGTTCCACCCGATCTTCCACCCCTAAACTGAGCATTAATATGAGTAGGGATAAGGATTACTATAAAAATAAACAGAAAGAAAATAATTATTTTCATCTTTCAATTAATTATACACTAAGCGTCAAAAGTCGTCCGATTTACGGAAAAATCTCTGATACAATTAAAGCAATGGCGCGATTCAATATCGTCTTTGCGATTTTACTATCTTTGACCCTTATCGGCGGAGCAAGTTGGTTTCGCTTCGCTAAGGCAATTGAATATTCACCAGATTTAGTCACTTTAGAGCCGGGAAATCAGAATGATTTGCTCGAAAATACTCTAGTTGAAGAACTTAGTTCGGCTAGCCCCCCAAAGACTTCATCGGAGCCTTTTTCTGAAACTGATTTGGTAAGCAGACAGTTATTCTCAGACTACGTTCAACTGACTTCACAGGGTCGGGCTACGCCAAACAATCTAAGCTCTCTGGCTTCCAAATACACCGAGAGTATTTTGAACTCCAAAATAGAGCCAGATATTGACCGGTCTCAAATCATCGTGGTTTCTGATTCTTCCGCCAATTTAAAGTTTTACAACCAGCAGGTATTTGCGTTGCGTTCTAGGTATGCAGGATTAATGAGCAGTGCTTCAAGGCCGACCGCTATTAATGATATTGATGATCCGGAATTTAAAAGAGTGATGACTTATGCCGGCAAGCTTTACCAAGAAGCGGCTAATGAACTCATGCAACTACCGGTACCCAGCTCTTTGTCTGAAAATCATCTCAAACTAATAGAGAATTATCTCTCGAGCTCTGAAGCATTAGAGACTCTCACCCACGCTTCTGAAGATCCAGTACGCACTTACGCGGCCTTAAATCTCCATGCTCAAAATACTGAAGCGGAAGACAGTTTACTTTCCAACATTCAGATAAGAGTTCTAAGTAGCGAAGGTATGTTTAATGGCGGCATATGACTTATAAAAAGAACATTTTAGTTCTTGGTTTACTCCTCCTGATACTTGCTCCCGCTTTGCCTATCCCACTTCGAGCCCAGGAACTACCGAGTGGTCCTATTCCAGGCCTTCCGTCATATGGCAGTCTGCCGACCGTACCGATAAGGAACCCCGCCTTTGAAGCGAAGGAGACCGGCATTAAGATCTTTGGATTTAATACTGGTATGAGCTGGGATGGTATAGCCATTGCCATTGCCAAGAAATTTATAGAGCGCATGGTCGATTCGACTGTAAAGTGGATAAATAACGGTTTTGAAGGCAATCCGGGCTATGTTACCGACCCGAAGCAGTATTTCAGTGACATCGCTGACGGAGTCGCCGGGGATTTCATCGCCGGGAGCGACTTGAATTACCTCTGTTCGCCGTTCCAAACCCAAGTCCGGCTGGCTCTGCTTAAAAGCTATAATGAGCTTCTCCCATTCCAATGCACTTTGACCGGCGTGGTTAAAAATATTGAGGGCTTTTATGACGACTTCAGCCAGGGTGGTTGGGATGGCTGGTTTGCCATGACCCAAAACAATGTTAACAATCCTTACGGAGCTTATCTTGAAGCTAAAATCGAACTTGACTCACGTCTAGCGGAAAAATTGGGCATAGAAAGCCAGAAACTTGACTGGGGCAAAGGTTTCTTGAGCTGGCAGGATTGTATTGAATGGGAAATTCTACCAGGTCCAACACAAGACGGACAGCCCTTGAAGGGACAATGTCTCAAGCGCGGCCCCATAAAAACGCCGGGCAGCATTATTGAAAGCCAGCTGGAAAATACTTTGGGAACTGGTTTAAGACAGCTTGAATTGGCGGATGAATTTGACGAACTGATAGGCGCTTTGTTGGGACAACTTCTCGAGAAATCGGTATTCAGTGCTAAGGGACTTTTCCAAGCCAGTAAAGTTAGCAGTGGTCCTTTTGGGCCGAGCCCAGAGCCCCAAGGGCCGCAGGCAGTAGATAGTGACGGGGATGGCATTCCTGACGGCACGGATTCTAATGGCGACGGCGAACCAGATACCTGCTTCTTCGGCGACTCTGAACAACCTCCATGCGTGATGTCGAGAGAAGCCATTCCAGGTGGACAACCCGCTTCTCTCTTTGCAGATGTCGAGGCAGAGTTTGGGAAATACCCAGTGCCGCAAAGTAGTGCGGATAGAGGAAAAATGTTAAACGCGATAGCTTGGAAGAATAAAGACGCCGGATGGGTCCTCTTAGGAAAAGCAGGGGGAACCAATTGCCCCTCGCCTTCAGGAGCGCCTGTCTCGTGTGATTTCCTGGTCCATAAACCAACCATGCTTGGCTACGACGTCTTCACCGACACATCGGCCACTTGGATTGGCCCCGATGCCAGTATCGGAAACCATGTAAAACAGGGGGGCAGAACTCTGGTTGACCCAGTAGCGCCATGAAAAAATATTTCCCACACATCTTCGCATTCATCATGTCGCTGATTCTGGTTTTTGCCGTCAGTAGCTTGCTAATTCCCGCGCAAAACACTCAGGCTCAGGCCCCAGGACAATGCTGGAGGATAGACCAGAAACCTCCTCAACCAATGTCTACAAATATTACCTATAATCAATGTAAGAGTTTTGGGGCTCAAGTAGAGTGGAGAGCAGGGGCACAAGTGGAACCTTCTCCAGAGGCTCAAGCGCGGGTTCAGCCGGAAGCAAACCAGAGTAACTCTGGAGCTTCTTGGTGGAAAGTTCTTAACCCGCTAACCTGGCTAGTTAGCGGTTTGGGAGCGGTATCTATTGGAATACTTAAACTAGCCGAACTTATTACTGGACTGGCAGGACTGTTATTGAATTATGCAGTCCAATACAGCGTAGTGGATATGAAGGAAAATCTTGATAAGGCAGAGGCGGTTAATAATGCTTGGAGAGTTATCCGCGATGTTGCCAATATGGGCTTCATCTTCGTCCTGCTCTATGCCGCTATCACCACTATCATCGGCCAGGGGCAGGATAATCAGAAACTCATAGTAAAAATCGTGGTGGTGGCCATACTTATAAACTTCAGTCTCTTTTTTACAAAAGTAATAATAGATATTTCGAACCTCTTGGCTGTCACTTTCTACGATGCCATCGCGCCCGGGGCGCTAAGTAGCACTGTAGACCGCGGTCTGTCGAACAGTTTAATGGAACCGTTAAAGCTTCAGTCTATTTCTAAAGTTGATATTGGTATTGTGGGAGAACGCCTTCTTATTATAGGAGTAATGGGTACCATTGTTTCGCTTATAGCGGCTTTTGTATTCTTCGCCGTCGCCATTATGTTCATTATACGGTTCGTAGTCCTTATTTTCGTACTGATACTCTCGCCTATAGCATTTGTTTCTTTTGTCCTCCCGCAGACAGAGCAGTATAGAAAACAGTGGTGGAACGCTCTCTCAGGCCAAGCTTTTTTCGCGCCGATATATTTTATGCTTACCTGGATAGTGATAGTTGTTTCTCGAGGATTACTTACCAGTACAGGGGGCAGTATGGCTACCGCTCTTACCGGTGCAGTAGGTACAAATGGAGAAATAATGCCTCCAGACAAGTCGTCGATGGGTATTTTGGTGAATTTTATAATTATGATTGCCCTGCTTATCGCCTCGCTTACCATTGCCAAGGAGTGGGCAAATAAGGCCGGCGGTGCAGTAGGGAAGCTTACCAGTTGGGCCACGGGTGCGGCGGGCGGGGCAACATTAGGAATGGCCGGGAGATTTGGAAGGGGTACTTTTGGTAGGGCTGGGGAAGCTATTGGTGATAATGAAAAATTAAAAGCCGCCGCCGCTAAAGGTGGAATGGGTGGCATGGCCGCAAGATTAGCTCTTGCTACGGGGAGAAAAACTGGAGGCGCAAGCTTTGATATGCGTGGTACAGGTCTTGGAGGTACGCTAGATGCAGGCAAAGCTGAAGGCAAGGGAGGATTTGTAGAATTTAGGAAGAAGAAAGCGGAAGGGGAAGCTAAGTTTGCCGCTTCTCTTGGCCCAAGTGATAAAACGTTGGCAAAAGCGGAGCAAGCGGTAAAAGATGCTAAAACTGATGGTGAAAGAAAGGTCGCTCAAGAATCATTAGACAGACTCAAGGGATTAAGTGCTAAAGATGCTGCTCAAAGAAGAAAAGATGTTGATAAAGAAAAGACGGAGGCAATAGAAGATAATATTGATGTGGTTGCGGAACAAGGAATCTTAGAGGATATAAAGGAAACCGAGGACAAGCTTATTAAAGCCAAGGAGGAAGACAATATTGCAGAATATCAGAAATTAGCTCAGCATCTTTCAGCGCTCAATGATTCAAGAAAGAGAATTGCAGTGACAGCCAAAAACTCCCGCGACAGAATTGAAAGAGAATACGAAGCACGTAAAGCAGAAATTAAAGAAACTAAGGGAGCAGGTGAGAATCGTAAGCAGGCATTTGCAAGTTCAGTTGAAAAATCACCTTGGGCTAAATTCCAAGGATACAATTATGCTGCGGCCGCTCAAATAAGGAAAGGTAAGAGCAATAAAGATAAATTGGCAGAAGCTGCAAAGGCATTGGCCGAAGAAGATAAAACGACTGAAGGAACCACTCCCCCAGCAGCCCCGCCAGCATCACTGACTCCACCATCGGCATCAGGACCAACGCCATCACCATGAACGAAGAAGAAAAATTAATTGAAGAACAGCTGAAAAAATTGCCGCCTTCATTGCAAAAGGCCATTGAAGCCGTCCCGTGGAAATCTTCAATCAAGGAAATTGCCTTGCTCAATAAATTGACCCTGGAACAAGTGCCTGTGGTCGAAAGGGAGACTATGTTTATCCTCTACGGCTTCGAGAACCCCGACGATTACATAGGAAATTTGATGCGAGAAGCGCAAATCAGCGAAGACACGGCTATTTCCATCGCTGAAGCGGTAAATGAGAGAATAATCAAGGCAATCGCTCTTAAGGTTGATGAATTTGATAAACCGAAAGCTACTGACAACCCTCCCATGGTCGAAAAGGGGGAAGTGGCACACGATGTCGCTTCCGCGACATCGGAAGTAAGTAGTAAGAAGTATGAAGTAAGAGAAGAAGGGCCTAAAGTAGCCGTGCCTGATTACCGTTATGATGGGAAGGATCCGTACCGAGAGCCTATTGTATAGGCTCTCGGAGAAGTAGGGAGAATGAAGTATGAAGTAAGATGGATAATAAAATCAGATCGTTTAAAGATTTGAATGTATGGAAAGAGGGTCATAAATTAGTTTTGGATATATACAAAATAACTAAAACTTTCCCAAAAGATGAGTTATTTGGACTTACAAATCAAATTCGTAGAGCAGCAGTATCTATAACTTCTAATATTTCAGAAGGATTTAATAGAATTTCTCATAAAGAAAAGTTGCAATTTTACTTTATTGCCTTAGGATCTCTGGCTGAAACTCAAAATCAACTTTTGATAGCTAAGGACACAGGTTACATAAAACCAGAAATATTTGATAAAATAGAATTACAGTTGATAGTGGTGCAGAGACTACTCAACGGGTTTATAAAGAGTACTCGTATGCTTCAAGAATCATGATTTTACTTACTTCTTACTCCTTACTTCTTACTCCTATTTCGATATGAGATTCCAAGTTCCCCAATTTATAGAAGTGGAAGATAGAATATTCGGCCCGCTTACCTTCAAACAATTTATTTACGTGGCCGGAGGGGTCGGTATTTGCGTCATCCTTTTCATCTTCCTACCCAAGTTTCTGGCCATACTTCTGGCATTGCCTGTAGCGGCCCTTGCCGGAGCGCTTGCGTTTTATAAGGTAAATGAGAAGCCCTTCATCAACATGGTTGAGGCCTTTTTCAACTACTCTATGACGAGCAAGTTGTATATATGGAGGAAGGAAGCTAAACCAATGCAAGACAAAGCCGCCTCCGCACAAGGCTCCGGCGTGCCGAAGCAAATTTATGTGCCGAAATTGTCGGAATCGAAACTCCGGGAGCTTACCTGGAGTTTGGATATCAAGGAGAACCGGAATCCGGTAACGGAAAACGCGGAGGATGGGTTATAATTAAGGAATGTCAGCGGCAACAAGCGCCACTCAAGAGTTCGTGCCTATAAAGGAAGTGCGCGATGGCATCGTCATCCTGAAGGACGGCGGCATGCGTTCGATACTTCTATGTTCTTCGCTCAATTTCTCGCTGAAATCGGAAGATGAGAGGAATGCCATCCTTCTCCAATTCCAGGATTTCCTAAATTCCCTGGATTTCTCCATAGAAATTCTGGTTCAGTCGAGGAAGCTTGATATCAGGCCATACCTTGCTCTACTTGAAGAGCGCGAGAGTAAGCAAGAGAATAATCTTTTGAAAATCCAGGTGCGGGAGTACATCGAGTTCATCAAGAATTTTACCGAGAATACCAACATCATGACTAAGCACTTCTTCATCGTAGTGCCTTACAGTCCCGCAGTCCTTACTGCCGGCTCGGTCGGGGAATTTGCCTCGCGCTTTGGATTGGGACCAAAGGCCAAAGTTGTGAGGGGGAATGCCAATTTTGACGAAAACAGGAGCCAGTTGGAGGAAAGACTTAGTGTAGTGGAACAAGGCCTCGTCCGCTCCGGCATCCGGGTGGTCCGTCTTGGCACGGAAGAAGTCATTGAGCTTTTCTACAAGGCCTTTAATCCCGGCGAGAGCGAAAAACCATTCAAAGTAAAATGAGTATATTCGATAAATTATTAGGAAGGAAAGAGGAGAAGAGAGAAGAAATTGCCTCTATTCTGCCGCAGGAAATCTTTGAGGCGGGAGTGCTCGAACTCAAAGACATCATCGCCCCTTCGGCCCTGAAGGTCTCGCCCAAGGAAATAAACTTGGGCGAGAAGATATTAAGGTCTTTCTTCGTCATCTCTTATCCGCGTTTCCTTTCCGAGGGATGGTTTTCCCCGATTATCAACATGGACAAGGTCTTCGACGTCTCGATTTTCGTCCATCCCATAGAGACCGGCAGGGTCTTGCGCCAATTCCAGAGGAAGGTAGCTGAAGTCCAATCGCAGATTCACACCAGAGAAGAGAAGGGGCTCGTGCGCGACCCGATGCTTGATGTCGCTTATCAGGACCTTGAGAATTTACGCGACCAGCTCCAGCAAGCGCAGGAAAAGCTCTTCGATGTCGGCCTCTATATCACTATTTACGGCGACAGCGATTCTGAACTCGACAAAGTCGAGAGTGAAATCAAATCCATCCTTGAAGCCAAGCTTATTTACGTCAAACCGGCTCTATTTCAACAAGAACAGGGCTACAAAAGCACCCTGCCCTTGGGCAATGACCTTCTGGGAGTCCATTCGAAGCTCAATTCATCGCCTCTATCGTCGCTTTTCCCCTTCACTTCCTTCGACCTCACTTCCGACAAGGGAATTTTATACGGCATCAACAGGCACAACTCGTCTCTGGTGCTCTTCGACCGCTTTTCGCTAGAAAATTACAATTCAATAATGTTTGCCAAGTCCGGCGCCGGCAAGTCTTACGCCACCAAGCTTGAGATTTTGAGGAGTCTCATGTTCGATATTGATATCATTTGCATGGACCCAGAGAATGAATACGAGTATATGACCGAAGTCGTGGGTGGCCGTTATTTCAAGATTTCTCTCAATTCAGACCATCATATTAATCCCTTCGATCTCCCGGTCCTCGGACCGGGAGAAAGCGCCGCTAATGTCTTGCGCTCCAATATCATCAATTTGGTCGGGCTCTTCCGGCTCATGATGGGAGGCCTCACCGCCGAAGAAGATGCCATTATCGACCGCGCTATTACCGAGACTTACGCCCTTAAGGACATAACCGTTGAATCAGACTTCCGCACCATAGAACCGCCCTTGATGTCCGACTTCGAGCTTGTGCTCTCCGGCATGGAAGGAGGGGAGTCGCTTGCCCAACGGCTGTCTAAATATACCAAGGGTACTTGGTCCGGATTTATAAATAGGCCGAGCAACGTCGATATCAACAGGAAGTTCGTGGTCTTCTCCCTTAGGGATATGGAAGATGAGCTTAAGCCAATCGCCATGTACATCGTCACTCATTACATCTGGAATGCCATAAGAAAGGAGCTCAAGAAGCGGCTGCTCGTCATCGACGAGGCCTGGTGGATGATGAAGTCCGAAGATACCGCCTCATTCCTCATGGGACTGGTCAAGCGCGGTAGGAAGTATTTCTTAGGCGTGGCCACCATCACCCAGGACGTCGGCGATTTCTTGAAAAGTCCTTATGGAGTGCCCATCATCACCAACTCATCCATTCAGATACTCTTGAAGCAGTCGCCGACTACCATCGATGAATTGCAGAGAACTTTCAATCTCACGGATGAAGAGAAGTATCTTCTGCTGGAGTCTGATGTGGGCGAAGGCATCTTCTTCGCCGGCCTTAAGCATGTGGCTATAAAGAATATTGCTTCCTACACCGAAGACCAGATTATCACTTCCGACCCGTCGCAAGTGCTCGCCATCAAGAAGGCGAAGCAAGAAGCCGCTGAAGACCGCGAATTGGCCGAGCAAGCTAAACAGACCGAATTAAAAGAAGCTACTAATCCTACTCAATAATGAATGATGAAGGGTTAAGCAATACCACCATAGCCTTAATGACTGCTACGGCACTCTTTTACGACACGCTCCAGTGGTTTATGGCTTTCATCTTCATGGATTGGTTAGTAGGATTTTTCGCTTTTTTGACTTTCTATCTCTGGTTTAGGATGAAGGGACTAAAGTTTAATACCTTTAAGCGTGTGGGTACGATGTCGAGTGCCTTTTTTATCGAAATTATTCCTTTTTTAGCCTCATTACCAGCTTGGACCCTCTCTATAGTTATCCTCGCCATGGACTCCAAGTTGAAGAATTCTGCCTTTATAGGGAATGTTGCTAATCTTAGATTAGCTAAGTCTGTTCTTCCAAGCAAACCAGATGAGGTTAGAACAGCAGTTGCTCCAAAAGTAGTAGATATACGATTACAAAATGAGGGTAGGGGTGGGGCTTCAAAAAGATTACACCAGCATATAGGTGATCCTGAGGTTATTAGGCAAATGAGGCAAGACACCGCTTTTGGCCCATCTCTTGGTAGGTCCGGAGCAGACCCTCAGGTACAAAAGAATATGGAGAAAAAATTTGGAGGAGTAGTGGCTCACAGGTACGATCCTGTTTCCCAAGACAGATTTGAAAACCTAATGTTAATGAAAAATACACGCATAGAAGAAAGTCAGAAAGCAAAAGAAAGGTGGCTTAGCGGTAAAGATCCGCAATACCGAAAAAGGTACGAGAAGGTGGAAAAACAGATAAAGCAGGAATTCATCGACCTGCATAGAGAAACAGGAAACAGATAAGGCAATCTGCAAGGTCTTGCCTTGCAAATCTTGCATTAGGATAGGTCTGAATAATTCATCCAGTCTAATATTTCCTTTTCAAAATTTTTTATAGAAGAAAAATAATTCGGATATGCTTTTCTGTTGAGAATAATGTTTTCTTTTCTTTCAATACCTTTAAAGTCCGGGTAGCTTGAGTGTTCATAATTATCAAGATAGGTTAAGGCTTCTTCCACATTTTTAATTCCCACTTCTTTCCAATCTGTTTGAATTAATTTGATGGGATTTAAGTGAATATATGAAAAAATATACTTGAGATATTGATCAAGTCCAAGATATTCAGATCTAAACTTACCCTCAAAAAGTCCGCCGGCTCTCTCGTATTTATGGTTATAGTACATCACATAAGCTGTTAGTAATTTTTGCATAAATAAACTTATGCCTCCTTTCTTATTCTCGGTAATAAGAATATGAAAATGATTGGGCATGAGGCAATATGCTCCAATTGAAACCAGCTGTTCTCCTCTATCCCATAAATAAGGATTTTTATTGGCATTTTCAATAACACTAGACATTCTAAAATTATTTTCTGAATTACACGTGTAGAGCAGGGCCCTAAAGCGATAGTAATCTTCAATATCGTGATATATTTTCTGCTTACTGTTGCCTCTATTGTATATATGGTAATACTCTCCAGAAACAAAAGGGGTTTTGCGCAATGACATGTTTATATTCTAACAAACCCAACCCGCAAGGCAAGACCTTGTGGGTTGTCTTGCGGGTTGTTTGTATCAACATGGGTGTGTAGTAATCGGAATTTATAGTTTAAAGTTAGATATAATGAAGGAATGAAAAGATTAGTTCTTCTGTCTATCGTCTCTTTTCTCGCCACCTCTCCCGTCTTTGCTCAATCGGTCGACCTTTTGTGGCAGGGGAACGGTTATGTGCCACCCTTTTATCAGGGGCGCACTATTTGGTCCAAGCAGACCAAAATTACCCTCCTAGTCATCCCTCACGGCTTGGGCTCTTCGGCAAACTTAAATTATAAATGGACCAAGACCGGCACCGTGCTCGGCAATGCCAGCGGCATCGGGAGAAACTCTCTCATCTTTATCGATAATATTCTCTCGAAGCCGCAAACATTCAAAGTAGAAATTATTGCCGGAGATGAGACTGTAGTGGCAAGCGCCAGCGTCGATGTTACCCCGAGCTCTCCATCACTTTCCGTCTACGAAGACAGCCCGTTATACGGATTCACGTTCCACCAAGAGGTTGGCAGCGCTTACCAAATGAAGGAGAAGGAAGCGACCTTTGCCGCCTTCCCGTTCTTCTTCGGTATAAAAGACCGGGCGGATGGCGCCATAGAATACGGCTGGCGCGCCAATGCTGGAGAGGTGGAAACCAGGAACTCTGTCACTTATCGAGCCCCCGACGGCACTTCCGGTTCGGCAGAAGTCTCCGCCTCCGCCACGCATAAGGAGAAAATAACGCAGGATGCCAGAAAAAGCTTCTTGATACAATTCGGAAAAGAAAATGAATAGATTAAGGATTCAGGATTTAAGATTTAGGAATGGGATATTGATTCTTATTATTCTTACTTCCTACTACTTACTTCCTACTACTGCGCTGGCGGCAGACCCGCCGAAGCCGACGGACTATACGCTTCTGGCGCCTATCCCATTGGATGGAGTAGAGGGAGGAGTAAGCGAAAAGGCCAATGCGGGAACCTTTATCCCCGGCCTTTTTAAACTTATTATTGCCATAGCCACGGCCCTCGCCGTGCTTGCCTTAATGTTCGGCGGCATTAAATATATGTCCACCGACGCTTTCGGGGAGAAATCGGAGGCCAAAAACACCATTTCAAACGCTCTGTGGGGACTGGCGCTCGCGCTTTCCGCCTGGCTCATCCTTTTTACCATAAACCCAAAGCTGGTTGACTTCACCTTAAAGATTCCGGTGCAAGAGATTAAAGGCGGTACAACTCCTCCGGTAATAGGGCCGCCATCGGGTGAGTGCAGAGGTTGCGTGACTATTGGCGTCGAACATAAACCGCCGCCGGGCGGGTGCGCCCCGCCCGGGCCATGCCAAGTAACGGGAGAGCTTAATGCCAGATTGTTAGCATTACAATCAAAACTGGGGGGAAGAGGTAGTCTTACCGTAAATGAATCGTATCCTCCAACAAGAGAGCACAAAGCTGAATGCCATAAATTTGGTAGCTGTGTAGATGTTTCCAAAACAGTGGATACTAAAGTGCATGCTTTTGTTGTCGCAAGTGCGCAATCAGGATTAAAAGCCGAATATGAAGTCGAATCCGACGACAGAAAAAATGCTGTCATCGCCGCTTCTTGCGGTTCGCCAAACCCGAATGCAGAATGTAAAAAATTATTGTCGACTCCGGGTGTCATAAAGGTTTTGCCGCCAGACCCAATAACTGGTAAAAGGCAAATAACCGGGGAGCATTACTCCGTATACTTGCAATAAAATGTCTAAAACTTTTAAAATTTCCGTCGTGCTTATCCTGGTTATCCTGATTACCGTGTTTAGCTGGGCATTCTTCTCCAGGAGAGAAGGGGAATCGGTCGAAGAAACCTTGAGCAATATATTGCCTTTCGGCTCGGGAGAAAATGCCCCAGGAGGGACTTTCGGCGCAGAATCTCCGGGGGAAGCCGGGGAAGAAGAAATGTTCGATGAATTCGGACAGCCGATTACCGCTCTTTTCCGCCTAGCTGTCGAGCCAGTGGCGGGAGCGGTTGCTTTCAATAAATCGAGCACTACGGCGGCCGTCCGCTACGTTGACCGCGTTACGGGCCACATTTTCGAAATAATTCTGCCTGGGAACAACGCGTTGGGCATGCTTCAGAAGAAAAAGATTTCCAATAAAACTTTGCCGAAAATTTACGAGGCCTATTTCCGGCCCGATGGCAACGCGGTGCTTTTGCGCTCTCTTAAAGATGGCTCCGATACGGTAGAAAATCTTTCTCTTACTCTCGCCGCCAGTAGTACCGCAGACGGACTCTATAACGTTTCCGCTACCAGTCTGCGGGGCGATATGGGTAGTGTTATCGTTGGATTTGGCAATACGCTTTACTATTCTTTAAGAGATTCCGGCTCGATAGTCTCTTCGTCTTTCAACAGTGCCGCACTGAAAACCATTTTCACCTCCATCTTTACCGACTGGCGTCTGGGCACAGTTGGAAACAACATTTTGCTTACAACTAAGGCCTCAAGCGATGCCTCCGGCTATGCCTATACTTTGAATCAGTCGAGTGGTAGCTTGAGCAAGATTCTCGGGCCGCTTAACGGCCTTACGGTAACAGCAGATGCGGCCGGGACGCATATCGTCTATTCGTACATGGAGAGTGGTTTGGCCAAATCATCGGCCAAAAATCTTCAATCAGGGGCAATAATGGAGATTCTGCCTGTGACCCTCTCGGAGAAATGCGTTTGGAGCACAAAGAACAAAGGGGTGGTTTATTGCGCTTCCCCAGTGGACGGCATAGGAGCCAATGAGCCGGACAACTGGCATCGCGGCATAACGCATTTCTCGGACCGCCTCTGGCGATTTGATACCAACGGAGAAATCGCCCAGATTCTCTCGGAGCCGAAGACAGGGCTTGGGCTCGATCTTGATGTGGCGGAGCCCAAGCTCTCGCCCAACGAAGACTACCTGATATTCATAAACAGACGCGACCTCTCGCTTTGGGCCCTCAAGCTCGAGCCGTTTTGATGTTTTTTCTGACGAAAACTTCCTGGAGAATGCTGAATAGGTTAGTGGTGAGCAGGTAAAGGGCGATTACGCCGGAAGCTTTATAGGAAATAAATAAAACCAGAAGAGGGAAGAAGTACTTCATCTGGCTTTGCATGCTTTTGGCCAGATTATCGCTTAATGAATTTTTTGCTCCTTTAGCAGTGCTCTGGCTCTGTGTCGAAACGTGAAGTTGTAAATAGGTCGAGGCGGCGGCGAGGACGGCGAGAAGAATGCTCTTCACACTAATGTCTAAAAGGCCGAGAAAAACGGTATTGACATGCTCCGGAGCTTTCATAAATGAATAGAGGACGGAAGTGTTGATGGCGGGGAATCCTAAAAAGATTTGGTAAAGGGCGAGGATGATGGGAATCTGGACGATGATTACGAGAATGCCGGAAAATGGATTAACCCCCCTTCTTTTATAAAGAGCCAGGGTGTGTCTCGCCTGTTCTTCCGTTTTATCTTTGTATTTATCCTTAATAGCTTCGAGCTCGGGACCAATCTCAGCCATTTTGACCTGAGTCAATACTGCTTTTCTCGAAAGAGGAAATAGAAGCAGCCGGACAAGAATGGTTAGAACAATGACGATAATGCCAGCATCTGCCAAAGGCAGCGTCTTGAACAGAAATATCATCGAGTTATAGAGGGGGTCGAAGAAGAAGGTGTGGTATAGGAAAGACATCAGGAATTTCTAATTGACCTAATTATTCTAATCAATTCACTCTCTAATGTCTTGCCTTTTAAATTTTCGGCGCCCGGCTTTGCGATGAAGACATAGGTAGCGGGCTTCAATTTGAGGTCTCTCAAGACTGCTCTGACCCTCCTTTTGACCGTATTTCTGATTACAGCCTTCTTTGATACTTTTTTGGAAACAGAAATTATGGTCTTTAGTTCAGAAGATGGCTTTACTTTTAGAGAAAACATTAGAGCGCCAAGCGCTTGCGACCCTTGCGGCGTCTGGCCATGATGGTCCTCCTGCCGGTATTGCTTTTCTGCCTTGAAAGAAAGCCGTGAGTACGGGCTCGTTTGCGCTTTTTTGGTTGGTATGTTCTAGACATTTTCTTTATGGTGAGTTTGTCGAAATCATCAACAGGTTGTTAACACATTATAAACATTTTTTCGCCTCTTAACAAGTTTTTATCCTCGCCCTAAAAGTTATACTGTGTAAATAAAAATTTATGATGGATTACAAGCAGTTGTGGCAAAGGGTTCTGGTGGAGATGGAGTTGGGGATATCGAGCGCTAATTTCACCACCTGGTTCAAGGACACGCGCATAGTCAAGGAGGATGGAGGGGTGGTTGTCCTCTCTGTACCGAATGCCTTCGTCAGGGAGTGGCTTTTAACCAAGTATCACAACACCATCCTTAAAAGCTTGAGAAATCTGGAAAGCTCTGTACACGCCATAGAGTATGTGGTCAATAAAGAGGAGTCCCGCAGGAGAGATGAAAGGGTCTTAAGCAGGGAAGTCCACACCAGAGAGCTTCCACTTATTGAAGTCGAGGTCAACAAAGACGATAACCTTAACCCGCGCTACACTTTCGACACCTTTGTCGTGGGCCCGTTCAATGAACTGGCCCACGCCGCGGCCAGAGCCGTGATATCCAAGCCCGGTATCATGTATAACCCGCTTTTCATCTACGGCTCAACCGGCCACGGCAAGACCCACCTTATCCAGGCCATCGGCAACTACGTTAAGGCGAATTCTCCGGGAAAAAAGGTTTATTACATGACCTCCGAGCAATTCGGCCAAGACTGCATGAACGCCCTTCAAAACCAGAAAATGAATATTTTCAAAGAGAAATACCGCAAGTACGACGTTCTTATCGTGGACGATATCCAGTTTTTCGCCGACAAGCAGAAGTTCCAGGAAGAGCTTTTCCACCTCTTCAACACCCTATACGACAACAACCGGCAAATTATCTTTTCCTCCGACAAGCACCCGCATTTCATCACCGGGTTAGAAGAGCGCCTTAAATCGCGCATGGCCGCCGGCATGACCGTGGATATCCCCACTCCGGACAAGGAGTCGAGAATCGCCATTATCGGCGCTAAGGCGGTTCAGCAGGGCATTCCTCTCACGGCAGAAATCATTGATTACCTGGCCCACAGTTTGACCGGCAATATCAGGGAGCTGGAGGGCGCGGTAAATTCGCTTCTCTGCCAGGCCGAACTTAAAGGCAAGGAAATCACCATGCTTGATGTCAGGAACTACATCAAAAACAACATCAGGCCGAAGAAAAACGTGGCGGTAAAGGATGTGGTGAGAATCATATCCGATTTTTATAACATCAAGGAAGACAGTATTTATGAGAAAACCAGGCATAAGGAGGTAATCCGCCCGAGGCAAATCATCATGTACATCCTGCGCGAGGACTTCAACATCTCTTATCCTTCAATCGGGCAGAAGCTGGGAGGCAGAGACCACACCACAGTCATCCATTCTTGCGAGAAAATAAAAAACGATATCAAAGAAGACCAGTCGCTTCTGGATGAGGTGGGTCAAATCCGAAATCTTCTTATTGTGTAGAGCATGTGGAAATATAATGGAAATAATGTTAATAAGGGATGGGAGGGACGTACCAGGTTCGGTTTTCTTACAAAAGCCGTTGAAGTTAACCTCAACTCTCCCCATGCTAATATTTTTAAAACGCCGAAAAATCCAGGTATTCAGCCATTAAATAAACTACCCACATACTCACACCCCTAATACTAGTAACAAGTTTTTATATATGAAAATAGAATGTATAAAGGAACAACTTGAGGACGCTTTCAATAAGGCGGATAAGATCGCCGGTAAGAACACCAGTCTCCCTGTACTTTCAGGTTTTTATCTGGATGCCCGCCAGAATTCTTTGGTAGTAAAAGCCACTAACCTTGATTTGGGCATCTCCATTACCGTGCCGGTCAAGGTAACCGACCCGGGCATTGTCGTGGTCCCGGCAAGAATCATCTCTTCTTTCATCTCCTCCCTTTCAAACGACAGAAATATTACTTTGAACACCAAGGAGCAGGTTCTTGAGGTTAAAACCAAAGGAACAAAAACCAGCATCAAAACCCTGCCAAGCGAAGACTTCCCGATTATCCCGGAAATAAGCAACGACAACGCCTTTTCCCTGCCGGCCCGCGACCTGGTCTTCGGATTAAGATCGGTTATATACGCTGCCGCCATAGGAAGCATTAAACCGGAGCTTTCCTCCATATCCATTACCCATGAGGGCGAGTTCCTGGTCTTTGCCTCGACCGACTCTTTCCGTCTGGCAGAGAAGAAAATAAAGATAAGAAAGGTGCCGCACTTTAAAAACATCCTTATTCCGCAGAAAAACGCCCTTGAAATCATAAAAATATTCGACCGCGGCGAGGAAGAAATCTCCCTTTCCATCGAAGAGCACCAGATGGCGCTCCGCTCCGGCGGCATTTATCTCGTCTCGCGCATTATCGACGGAACCTTTCCGGATTATCGCCAGATTATTCCTAAAGATGCGAGTTCTACCGCCGTGCTTTTAAAGCAGGACCTCATTAATTCGCTTAAAACAAGCCTGATTTTCTCTGATGCTTTCAATCAACTGACCATAAGAGTTTCTCCCAAAGATAAACGCTTTGAAATCGAGTCTAAGAACTCAACCATAGGGGAGAGCACCCAGTCGGTTGAGGCGGCGCTTGAAGGCGAGGACCTTTCCATCAACGTAAATCATCGCTACTTTACCGACTGCTTCCAATCTCTTACCACAGATAGCATTTCCTTAAGCTTCAAAGGCCAGGCCAAGCCCATCATCATTGCCGGTGTAGGCGACTCAAGCTTCCTATACCTTGTCATGCCGATGAATCAATCATGACCCATTCGACACAGCTCAGGGTCATAGTGAGTAAAATCGAACTATGAAAAATCTTTCAAGACTCTTAGAAAGATTTTCAAACATACTCAACAGAAACACAGAGACGAAAAATACAATAATTAAAATTATAAAAGATAAAACCAATATAGAATTGAAATCAGACCGAATAAATCTCAGAAACGGCGTTCTGGAAATAGAGAGCTCTCCCGCCGCCAAAAATGAAATCAAACTGAAAGAAGAATTTATCGTAAACGAACTTAAAGGGTTCGTCTCCCGCATACTTTACAAATAACCCCGAAAAGGGTCCTTTAGGGACTAGAATCCGGGAGGGATTGCCGGCGGAAACACAATCGGCACGGGGGCTGTAACAGGAGTAGGGTAAGCATTTGTTGCCCAGCGCCTTACCCCATACTCCCAATTGGCAAATTGCGGGTCACTCCCTGGATTTGACGGTACCGGGCCGCGCGGATTGTTTTTATCCACCCAGTAGAGAATGGAATGTGCTTCGCCTGGAAGCTCCCCGCGAAGAACAGGCTTTAGCTTCGATAAGTCTTCTTGTTCAGGCGGAATAAATGATTCCACAGGGAGTGTTGGGAGCACTTTATCCATAAGCTCTCTCCAAAGCGGCGAGACGATGAGGCCGGCCACCTTCTTCTCCATTTCCGAGTTGTCATTATTGCCCACCCAGGCCCCGACAGCGATATTTGGGGCATAACCGATAATCCAGGCGTCCCGGTAATCGTTTGAAGTGCCGGTCTTCACCGCCACATCGCGCTCCGCGACGTATAAGGGCGAATACGGCCCGTATGCCGGGGTACGGGCGGTATTGTCGGAAAGAATGCTTGAAATGATGCGTGAGGTCTCTGCGGGCAACACCTGGCGCGGGAAGGGCACGTATTTGTCTATGATATTGCCCTGGGCATCTTCCACCCAAAGCACCGGAGTATAGGGATTCCTTATCCCATCATTGGCAAAGACGGAGTAACCTGAAGTCATGTCCAAAAGAGAGACCGACCCGCCTCCAAGGACGAGCGATAGGCCGTAATTATTGACATCGGTCAAGCTCTCAATACCCATGCTTTCCGCGAGCTTAATGGAATCCTTGACTCCGGCGAGATAAAGCGCCTCGACGGCCGGAATGTTGATGGATTGGGCAAGAGCGTTTCGGATAATCATCGGGCCGCGGGACTTGTCGTCATAGTTTCCCGGGGCATAGCATTTATCATCGGTGATAAAGAAGTCCTGCGCGCAATTGGGAGAAAATTGTATCGGCGCGTCGAATAAGACGGTCTGGTCCGTATAGCCCTTGTTGAACAAGACCGAGTAAACGAACGGCTTGAAGGTAGAGCCCGGCTGGCGGTGACCTATGGCAGCATTGAAGTTTCCGTCTATCTCCTTGTCGAAATAATTTTTTGAGCCGACCATGGACAAAATCTCGCCGGTCTTCGGGTCGATTACCACTATGGCGTTGTTCTCGCCGTTGAATTTCTCCTTGTTTATCGGGCCGTATTTCTTAGCCACGGTCTCCGCGTCTTTCTGTATCGAGTAGTCTAGAGTGGTGACTATTTTGAAGCCACTGTTCCTAAGCGCGTCCTCGCCGTACTTCTTGGCCAGATAATCAATGACGAAGAAAACGAAATGCGGAGCCTTGATGTTT
>JBBUAI010000014.1:0-49901 GCA_038058745.1 Patescibacteria group bacterium | reverse complement strand
AAATACAATACAAATCAAGAGAAACTAGTTGTCTAAGAAAAGGGGTACACTACTCTGTGACTAAAGACGAGCGCCGACCCGAACGAAGTTAGAGAACTCGAAAGCGAAAGCGACACCACACACTCTGTGATGAAAACAAGGAGAGGGGTTGTGCGAGGGCGGACTCCGAAGGCACGGAAAACTGCAAAACTGAAATAAAGAAAGGATAGGGGTTAGATAGCACTATGAACTCCAACCTATCCCTGCGAGGAGGAGACCGAAGCTGGGGAGAGGAACCTTTCCTCTCCCCAAAAGGAGACGGGTAGGGCTTGCGGCTCATTTACCGGGTATTTGAGCCGCAAGCCAACCTACCCACACCTAGGCACTTAGGCGCTCGTAGCCCTAGCGGAAACAGCCCGAGGCGGATGCCGAGTGGTGTCATCTGCTTTAGGCACGGACGCTCCACAAAACACCAGACCGAGCACAATGCACCCTGTATTCCAAGCCGAGCCCCATCGCTCATACCTCTGAAAAAATCTAACCCCCGCCAACTCTAAAAAGAATGAAAGCGATGGGGCGAGGCGCACGAGCACGCCCGCAGGGCGTGCGAGTTAGTTAGAGTCAGGAATTTTTGATAAAGTAGGTTCGAGCATTAACGTAGAGATGCGCCAATAACTTATGAAGATTCTAGCCATAGAGACAAGTTGTGATGAGACGGCGGTAGCGCTTCTGGAGATAAGCGGGCCAGCTGAAAAACCGGATATAAGAGTCCTGGGTAACACTCTGCTTTCTCAAGCGGCCCTGCACGAAAAGTACGGCGGCGTCTACCCCACGCTTGCCAAGCGCGAACACGAAAAGAATCTTCCGATTCTCCTGGAACAAACACTTAAGCAAGCCAACGTAGACACGGAGTGTCTACAGGTGGATTTTATTGCCGTCACCGCCGGCCCGGGGCTCGAGCCGGCTCTCTGGACAGGCATCACGTTCGCGGAAGAACTGGGAAGACGCTGGAGAAAGCCCGTTGTGCCGGTCAATCATATGGAAGGACATATCTACTCTGTTTTGTACAAAACAGGGTCAATTTCGAAATTCGAAATTCGAAATTCGAATTTACTAACAATGCCTGCATTGGCATTGTTAGTTTCTGGCGGACATACGGAACTTGTCTTGATGAGGGAATTCGGGCATTACGAAATCATCGGACAGACGAGGGACGACGCCGTAGGAGAGGCCTTTGATAAGGTGGGAAGATTGCTCGGCCTTCCTTATCCTGGCGGGCCTAAAATTTCGGCACTAGCCGCAGATTCAAGATTTAGGATTAAGGATTTAGGATTTAAGTTTCCTCGACCAATGCTTAATTCTGGAAACCTGGATTTCTCTTTCTCGGGGCTAAAGACTGCCGTACTTTATAAAATCAGAAGAGATAATAGAGAAGATATAGAATATAAGCAAGATATTGCCCGGGCGTTCGAAGACGCGGCGGTGGAAGTATTGATAGAGAAGACGAGAACGGCGTTAGAAAATCTCGGGAATGAAGCGAGAACGCTTATAGTTGCGGGCGGTGTCGCCGCCAATACTCATCTTATTCATGAACTGAACAATTTAATCCGGGATTTCCCGGGACTTGCCCTTCGCCTGCCGGAAAAGCTCTTGGCAACCGATAATGCCGTGATGATTGGCATTGCGGCATACGAGAACGTAAGCAAGCGCCCGGAACTGATTGAAGAAAACGGGAATATCAGAGCTCGCGGCAACTTGACTTACCTATAGTGACTTGTGGTGAGTTTGTCGAACCAGCAACGTCGAACTACTTCTTAGTTTCGGTAAGCATTATAACTTTGGTCGTCTCTTTGACCGGTTCCTTGCTTGTGGCTACTTTTGGTTGAGGCGGACGCTTTACAAACATCCAGATTGCCGATGTGATTAATGATAGGAGTAATGGCAGAAGCAAGCACCATAGTTCTAGAAGATAAGCACCTATAAAGGCCAGAACAAGACCTATAAGGATAGTTGCCCACTTGGAGTAAAACTTCTTAAGGATATTTTCAGGGTTGTCCTTATAAAGGACACTTTCCATTATGCTCCCTAAGATATAAAGGACAATCAGTATTAGCAGGAATTGATAGAGACACTTCACTATATCCGTACCTGTATCTGGCCATGTGAATAGGGCTGCCGTGAGACCGCTTGGATGTCCTTTATCTGGTTTATCAGGTATTTGTCCTTTAGAAATGTCTTGCCCTATGAGCGGTATCGAGGAAAGCGTGCTTGTGCCGGCACCTTCCTTGTGGCCGTCCATCTCCTTGCTGACCGGCGCTTTGATGTTCTTTATGACTTGAGGATGGACATCTTGGATGGACGTGCCGCAGAGAATCTGATTGATTTTGCCTAGGGTCCGGATGTAAACATAGCCCGTCGGCTGGCTTATGCCCCATGGGATTAAAATCTCGTCCTTATACCTTAACTGGAATTCATTAACAGCTTGCAGTGTTGCTTCATCAAAGACACCATTTATGGTGACGTAGTCGAATTTTTCAAATGCTTTCAGGAATGCCTGAAGGCGGATAACCTGAATCGGGTCATTATTAAAACCAATCCTCAAATAGCTTGTTAGATAAGGACAAAAATCTGATATTGTAGAGACTCCTAGCACTTGTCCTGAAGGAGTAGGCGGACGGCTGGAACCACCTCCACCTCCACCTCCACCTCCACCGCCAGAGCTTCCTCCCCCACCACCTCCGCCACCGCCACCAGAGGTGGGAGGAGTAGTAGTGGCTGCACTCCCTCCGCCTCCGCTAGGAAGCGTTGGAGGAGCAGGCGGGGCTGGAGGAACTGCTGTGACACCTGGACCTGCTGGAGCGATAACATTGATTACCACCGAATCCGTCGTCGTATTGGTGCCATTGGTGCAATTAAGAGTGAGGGTGGTGGAATTCCCAACTGCCGGATACCAAGAATGACCAGGAGGAATAGGACCACCAGAACCAGCCGTGGAGATACCAGAATCACCAGTTGGCGAGGTTAGAGTACAAGCCGTAGCCACAGTCGAGGTCCAGCTGTAGGTCCAGGAATCGCCATTGGTTACCGTCACTGGCCCGTCAGAGCCATTGGCCTTGATGTCGGCGGTCAGAGCAGCGTAAGCCACTGGCACTCCCATAGAAAATACCGCTAAGGCAAGATAAAAAGCTCCGACTCGAAGCAACCTCTGTTTAATCTTCTTAGGGAAAGAAAAGGCTTCCATTTCTATCAGACAGGATCAAGCTACTTTTTTTGAAATTTAAAGTCAAGTTTTTGTAAAGGACACTATTACTTTATTTGTTCTTTATATTTTGTCCTTTACTAAACCTGGGTCACGCTCTTAAGCGTGGTATCATTAGAAGACGCATGAACGATAAGTTTCTTAAACCATATAATCCGGCAGGGACGGAGTCAAGGATCTATGATCTGTGGGAAAAAAGCGGCTACTTCAACCCTGATAACTTACCGGCAAGACATAAAAATCCTTTTTGTATTGTATTGCCACCACCGAACGCAACTGGAACCCTTCATATAGGCGGATCTTTAATGACAGTAATACAAGACATCATCGTTCGCTACAAACGCATGGTGGGATTCAAAACCTTATGGCTTCCCGGCACGGACCACGCCGCCATCGCTACCAATGCCAAGGTGGAGAAAATCCTTTATAAAGAAGAGGGTAAGAGCAGGCATGATATTGGTCGAGAGGATTTCGTAGCGAAGGTGGAAAAATTCGTGGAGGAAAATCGCGGAGCCTTAAGACACCAAATCAGCAAGATGGGAACATCTCTGGACTGGAGCCGTGAGGCATTTACCTTCGATGAAAAAAGGAATTTGGCTGTTAGAACCGCCTTCAAGAAAATGTACGATGCTGGGCTTATCTATCGGGGCACCAGGATAATCAATTGGGACCCAAAGGGGCAGACCACTATCTCCGACGATGAAATAGTTTATGAGGAGAGAGAGGCCAAACTTTACACCTTTAAATATTCTTCCGACTTCCCTATCGCTATTTCGACCACTCGACCGGAAACAAAACTTGGAGACACGGCCGTGGCAGTTCATCCGGATGATGAGAGATATAAAAAGTTTGTAGGTCAGACTTTCAAGGTAAATTTTGCTGGAGCCGAACTTCAGATAAAAGTGGTGGCTGATGAATCTGTAGATATGGAGTTCGGCACTGGGGCTCTTGGAGTGACTCCGGCACATAGTTCACTTGATGCAGAAATTGCCAAGCGACATAATCTGCCATCAATACAAGTGATTAACGAATATGCAAAGATTTCTTTACCAATACCTGGTCTCGAGGGTGAGAAGACAATTTCAGCACGAGAAAAAATCGTCGACTGGCTTAAGAAAGAAGGTTTGCTGATAGCTGAAGAGAATATTGTGCAGAACATTTCTACAGCAGAACGCACGGGGGGCATTATTGAGCCATTGCCAAAATTGCAGTGGTTCGTGGATGTGAACAAAAAGGTTTCAGAACGAAAAAACAAATCACTCAAAGAGCTGATGTACAACGCTGTCGCAAGCGGGGAGATTAAGATCTTGCCGGAGAGGTTTGATAAAGAATACTTCAACTGGATAAATAATCTGCATGATTGGAATATTTCTCGACAACTTTGGTATGGACATAGAATCCCTGTTTGGTATAGAGAGAATGATACATATGTAGGGGTCGATAAACCAGCTGGTGATGGTTGGGTACAAGATGAAGATACTCTAGATACTTGGTTCTCTTCTGGATTGTGGACATTTTCTGCACTTGGTTGGCCTGAGAAAACTCCAGATTTAGAGACATACCATCCAACAGATATACTGGAAACTGGATACGATATTATCTTCTTCTGGGTAGCGAGAATGATCCTTATGTCTGAATTTATCCTCGGGGAAATTCCCTTTAGAACTGTCTACCTCCATGGGCTTGTTAGAAATGAGCGCGGAGAGAAATTAAGCAAATCTCTAGGAGATAATATTGATCCGGTCTCCATTGGCGAGCAATACGGCACTGATGCCCTGCGTATGGCACTTATTGTGGGAGTTGGTCCGGGCTCGGACAGTAAACTGGGTAATGATAAATTAAAGGCTTATAAAAACTTTGCCAATAAAGTTTGGAATATTGCCAGATACGTGCTTTCGCAAGAAAATCAAGGGGAATTAAAAAAGGAATTGGTCGAAGAGTTTGATACTATGGCTAAAGATATTACGGTCGATATGGATAACTTCCGCTTTTATCTCGCTGCCGAGAAAATTTACCATTATATCTGGCACCGCTTGGCGGATGAGATTTTGGAGGAGAGTAAAAAAGACCCCTCCTTACTTCCTACTACTTACTACTTGCTGCAGAATTCTTTGAAACTTCTTCACCCCTTCATGCCATTCATTACTGAAGAGATTTGGTCCGAATTGCCCATAAAGAATAAAAAAATGCTCATGATTGAAAACTGGCCCTTCGACTCTGCTCAGGGTAAACCCGTATGATTAGCTCCAAGATAATTTTCTACGCTCTCATGGGCGGCATCCTGCCGGCACTCTTGTGGCTTTCTTTCTGGCTCCGCGAGGACAGGAAGCATCCGGAGCCGAAGGGTCTTATCGGGAAAACTTTCCTCCTCGGCATGCTCGCGGTAATACTGGTGCTGCCGTTTCAGAAAGGAGTGGAGCGGCTTTTCCCCGATGCGATGGTAACAGCTTTATTTCTATGGGCAGTACTCGAGGAAGTTTTCAAATTCGCGGCCGGATACTTTGGCGGACTCCACTCCGTTGAGGACAACGAGCCGGTAGATCCCATTATCTACACGATAACCGCGGCGCTCGGTTTCGTGGCGTTGGAAAATACTCTTTTTATCTTGGGGCCGCTCGTGGGAGAAGACGTGCCAAAAAGCATAATTACCGGAAATCTCCGTTTTATCGGAGCGAGTCTCCTCCACGTGCTTTCTTCCGGCCTAATCGGGGTCTCCTTGGGATTCTCCTTCTACAAGCCGCTCCGTGCACGCGTACGCATCGCCTCCCTTGCTATGATAGGGGCCGTCGCCCTCCATACAGTATTCAACATATTGATACTTAAATGGGGCGATGCCGGAACCATGATTTCCTTCCTCTCCGTTTGGGCGGGCATTGTCCTCCTGCTCTTCGCTTTTGAGATGGTGAAAACGTTGCGCCGCGGTAATACTGGGTTATAATATTAAGAACCCTTACGAATAGGGCATGCGAATAATTAAAATATTCGTATCATTCGATCAAATTCGTAACTATTCGCATCATGAAAAATAAAAGAAGCTTTTTTGAAAGACTGACCGGAGCGGTCCGGCTGGATGAATCAGAAGAGGCGGGTGCCTCTTCTGATAATGTTGCGCTGACCAGAAACTCGGGTAAACATAATATCTTCGAAGAACTGGAGGAAGCCCAGCTTACCGTAGACGTCTATCATACTCCGACCGAAATAATAATCAAAACCATGGTGGCCGGAGTCAAGCCGGACGATCTGGATGTCTCCATTACCCGCGATTCCGTCACCATCCGGGGCGAGCGCGGTGAAGAAAGAACGGTTTCGGAGGGTGATTACATCCATCGCGAGCTTTACTGGGGCTCATTCTCAAGGACGATAAACCTGCCGGAAGAAATCAATGTTGATGAGGCGGAAGCAAGCGAAAAGTACGGCATGCTCATCCTCCTCCTGCCCAAGCTCGACAAAAACCGCCAGACCAAACTCCGCGTCAGGGGAAATTAAAGCAATTATCCATTGTTTTAATTAAATTTAATGGTGCCACCGGCAGGAATTGAACCTACATCAACGCCTTAGGACGGCGCTGTTCTATCCGTTGAACTACAGCGGCGAACGTTGAAAATATAGCATATTTTTGCTATAATCTTCTACATGAATCCAGAAGAAAAACACCTTATAGAACGTTCTCTGAAGCTCTCGGAAGAGAACAACCAGATACTGAAAAAGATGGATAAAAAGAGCCAAAAGAGCGGCTGTTTATGGATTCATCAAGCTTGCCGTTATCATAGCGCCGCTTGTGATAGGATACTTCCTGCTTGAGCCGTATATAAATCAGGCAGGGAGTACTTACAGCCGGTTGCAAGATTTATTGACAAGATAAGTTTGCCCAGATAGCTCAGTTGGTAGAGCACTTCCCTGAAGAGGAAGGGGTCGTCAGTTCGATCCTGACTCTGGGCACCTCTTACTAAGTTGGTATCTCGAGAAGTTTAACGAGAGCTTTCTTGTCAAAGCCGATGATGAGGTCCTTGTCGTCGATGACGATGACCGGTACGCCCATCTGACCGCTTTTATCGAGCATTTCCGCGCGGCGGGCCGTATCTCTGCCCACGTTATAGTCGGTAAAGGGAATGTTGTTTTCTTTAAAAAATTCCCTTGCCATATAACAGAAATGGCAGGTTTCGGTCGAGTAGATTTCCACTTTTTTATTCATAAAGAGACATTATAGCAGTCCATAATCTTTTATACCAAGAGATTTTTGTAACGCTGGTTGAAGCTTGATCCTCGCGAGCATCGACAATTATGGCTACGTGTTCACCCTCTCTTACTACGCTGAATTTATCCTTTATTTCATCGACAATACCTTCTTCGGTCTTCAACCGTGCGATGAAGGCCTCGAGTTCTTCCTGCCTTTTCTCTCTGGCGAGTGCCTTTGTCTCAAGTTCGGAAACCCTCTTTGCACTTTCACGCTCCTTGAGGAAAATGCCAAGTGCTCCTCTGGCTAAGAGAAATGTGAGCAGGACAAGCAGGCAAAGAGACGGTATGGAGTATATGACTCTTCTTGCCAACTGTCTTCTCTCCAGTTCTTTCATCCCGTACGAAATATGTTAACATATAAGAAATGCTATTCGACAGAAGACATCGGGGTAAGGTAAGGGCCATTTGGGGAGTTCTGGCTATTCTTATCGCTATATCGATGATTCTCGCTTACGCGCCGATCTTTTAGTCATTTCTAATCATTTTAAGAAAGACCTCTTGCGGAATATTGACCCTACCCCGCTCTTTCATCTTCTTCTTGCCCTTTTTCTGCTTCTCTCGGAGCTTCATCTTGCGGGTAATATCCCCGCCATACATATGCTGGGTCACGTCTTTCTTCGTGCCGCTTAAGGTGCGGCTCGATAGTATGCGTCCCAGGGCCTTGGCCTGGATCTTTACGGTAAACATCTGGCGTGGCAGGATTTCGAAGAGCTTCTCGACCGCTTTCTCTCCCTCCGTTTGAAGGAGCCGCCGGGCTATTACTTTGCTAAACGCGGGCACGGACTCGTCGGCGACAAGGATATCAAGCCGGGCCACATCGGCGATCTTTTCACCTGTAAGCGTGTAGGAAATCGAGCCGAAGCCGGAAGTGGCGCCTTTGAGCCGGTCGAAGAATCCCCGCATAAGCTCCCGCAAAGGCATTTCAAATTTGATAGATGTTCGAGAATCTCCGAAACTTTCACTCTCTCCGATTTCAGCTTCAAATTCATGTAGTAACTGCATGATTGCGCCGAGATATTTCGGCGGCAATATTATTGCCGCCGAAATCCACGGCTCGTATACCGCGTTTATCATGTGGTCTTCAGGGAAAAAAGATGGGGTATAGATCCACTCCTCTTTGCCATTTTTATATTCGACACGGTAAGTGATGGATGGCGACGTTATGACGAGAGGAAGGTTGAATTCACGGCGCAGCCGCTCGGTGATTATCTCGAGATGAAGCATCCCCAGAAAACCACAGCGAAATCCCCTGCCCAAAACTCCTGAAGATTCTTCTTCGAAGGAAAAAGCTGAATCCGAAAGATGCAAAGTTCCGAGGGCGTGTTTAAGATTGATAAAATGGTCCTGATTCTCGGGATAGACGGAAGCCCAGACAACAGGACGGGCCACATCGTATCCGGGCAGTACGGGCAATGTATCAGAAATAGAGGCAACTGTGTCGCCCACGGAGGCGATACCCGGCTTTTTGATGCCGGTGACGATATAGCCGATTTCGCCCGCTTTCAGACTTTCGACAGACCTTTCATTCGGAGTAAAGATTCCGACTTCAAGTGCCTGGAATTCATTACCGGCCGCTTTGAATTTGAGCCGGTCCCCCCTTTTTACAACGCCATCAAAGACGCGGACGAATACTATCACCCCTTTATGGTTCAAGTATTTAAAATCAAAAACAAGCGACCTGAAGGTCCGGCTTTGGGCATTGATACTTAAGGTCGGACCTTGATTCGGAGCGGGAACTCTCTTTACAATTTCTTCCAAAAGATTACCAACGCCTTCCCCGGTCTTGCCGGATACTAAGATAATCTCTTCCGGCGATACTCCCAGAAGTTCTGCTATTTCTTCTTTTACCTCTGGAACACGCGCTAAGGGAGAATCGATTTTCGAAATTACCGGAATGATAACAAGTCCGGCATCTTTCGCCATATTAAGAGTGGTGAGTGTCTGGGCCTGCACACCCCGTGTGGCGTCAACGAGGAGAAGCGAGCCCTCGACTGCGCGGAGTGCGCGTGATACTTCATAAGAAAAATCGATGTGACCAGGCGTGTCTATTAGATTGAGCTGATAGCTTACGGCTTCAAACTCCCAACTCATCCGAACCGGCTGCATCTTGATGGTAATGCCCCGCTCCCGTTCGAGCTCCATGGAATCGAGCACCTGCGCGCGCATATCCCGCTTCTCGATAGTATGGGTCAATTCAAGCATCCGGTCCGCCAGGGTGGACTTGCCATGGTCAATATGGGCAATGATGCTGAAGTTTCGGATATTATTCATAAATCCTGAATCTTAAATCTTGAATCATGAGTCTAGATTATCTCCGGGTCAGTGGCAATAACTTTTGTCTTCCAGAACCGGCCGCGTAAAGCCCTGGACACTTGTGAGAGCTCCGGACTCTTTAAGGCGATGAGGACCAATACCGCCGCTACGATGCCCAAGATGCCGGCGGCAAAACCCTGCAGAAATATCCCGGCCAGAGTGTCGGTATTGAAAAAGCTGGCGAAAATATTCAGCCCGGCATAAGAGACGGCCCCCATGATACAGGCCGCGCCTACCCCCTCAAATAATGTTCTCACTATGCCTTGCGAGAACCCGGGGAACTCGCGTTCAAACGCGTACCAGAGAATGATGGTGTTAAGGAACGTGCCTAAGGAGAAGCCGAGCGGAAGCATCAATACGGCGCTCGACGGCAGGTCTTCAACTTTAAGAAGAGTGGTGATAAAGAGATGGAAAATGTTCGAACGGTAGAAAAGTTCAAGCAGATAGTAAGTGATTAGCCCCAGCGCAAGAGTTGAGAAGAGATTGACGTAAAAAGGCTTTCGGGTAAAGCCCGCGGAATAAAATCCTCTCATAAATAGGAGCATGAGTGATTGGAAAAGCGACGAGATTGCAAAAAGGGCGACAGCAGCAGCTGTAAGCCGCGTGGCGCCCCAATCAAAAAGGCCACTTCCCAAAAGCACCCGAACTACCTGGGCGCGCAGAACTATCAGAAGCGCCGTTAAAGGCAGAGACCAGAAGATGATGAACCGCGTGGAGGTCGCCATCTGCTCGACGAAAGCCTTCATATCCTTCTCCTGAAACTTGCGAGAAAGCGTTGGGAAGGCGGCCAGGGAATACGAGACGCCGATGAGAGAAAGAGAGATTGTCTGGATATTGTTTGAAAGCGAGATGATGGAGACAGAGCCGGACGCTATTCTTGCCGCCATAGCCACGAGAAATAGCAAGACTACGGAGCTCATGGATAATGTAAGCGTACGCGGAAAGGAAATTCTCACTACACTGTGTATGACGCGCCAATCGGGACTCGCTTGCCCGCCGAAGCCTAGGCGAAGGCGGGGCAGAAGGCCGGATTGCCAGACAAACGGCACCTGCACCAGAAGATGAAGGGAGGCGCCGAGAATTACCCCTATGGCCGCACCTAGGATGCCGAGTTTTTGAGAAAAAATCATAATGCCTATGACAATGCCCGCGTTGTATAGAATAGGCGCCAAGGCATAGATGAGAAAGCGGTTGTAGGCTTGGGTAAGTGAGCCAAAGAGATTGGAGAGCCCCAAGATTATGGGAGAAAGGAGCATAAGCCGAGAGATGAAAATCACATCCTCGAGCGCGGCTGGGGAAAATCCCTTGAAAAGCGTTTGAGAGATTTGCGGCATGAGAAAATATACGAGAGCCGCTACCCCCAGGATAAGAATACTGAAGAAGGAGAAGATGCTGTCTATAAAATCGTGCAGAGCGTGCCTGCCGACGGCTTCTTTTTCAATAATAAAGGGAACGAGCACGGAGAGCGAAACGATTGAGGCAACAGAAACAAAGAGAAAGTCCGGTATGCGGAATGCCGCGTAGTATACGTCAAGTTCGCTCCCAGCCCCGAACATATGGGCCAGAAGCCGGTCGCGCAGAAACCCGATGAATTGAGAGAGTAGGGAAAAGAATCCTAAAAGAAACGCCGCCTGGTTTAAGGAATTGATTTCTTTGTCAAGAAATCCTTGATAGAAAAAGCCGAATATCTTTCTGACCATTACTGTGTTTTGGGAATAGGACTCTTGCCTTGGCGCAGAGAAGCGAGGGCGGCTTCGACTTCAGGATTGTTCGGATTAGTCTTGGTCAGAGTTTCAAACTCCTTTTGCGCTTCAGTGAGACGGCCAAGGCCAGAGAGCGTGAGCCCGAGATAGTACCTGGCATTGGCATATTCCGGCGCAAGCTTTAACGCCAGAGAGAGCGCTTGCTCGGCGCCCGCGTAATCTTTGTTCCGATATTTCAGGAGCCCTAATTCGAAGTAGAGGCCGGGATTATTGGGAACCAAGAGCGCGAGCTTTTCGGCAGAAGCGATGGCGGCGGTAGTGTTACCTGCCCCCACTTCAAGCTCTGCGAGCATGAGATAAGCATTAGTATAATCCTCTTTGAGCGCAATGGCGTTCCTTATAAGTGAGCGCGCTCCTTCCACATTGCCCTTGCTGAATTCAAGCCGAGCGAGAAGAAGATACAATTCCGGATTATTAGGATTCTTCTTAAGTGCCTCATTGTAGGCAAAACGAGCATTCTCATATGCCCCTTCCACGGATAGCGGCGCTGGCACCAAAGCGCTGTAAATCATGCCGAGCGATACCCAGTTTTGAAACCCGGCCGGATTTATGCTGACGGCGGAGCGCGCCGCCTCAATGCTCTTTTTCACCGCTTCTTCGAAAGTTGCTTGATTTTCTTTCGGGCTACCTGTGTTAATATTCGCTGTTGCTTGAGCCTTGGCAAAGTTGGTACGCGAGATGGCGAAATAATGCGCGTCGGTCGGAGCGAAGCTTATTGCCCGATCGAGCTCCTCCTCTATTGCGGCAAGTTCCGGTAGAGACGTTCCGGTAGTATTGGAAA
Source organism: Patescibacteria group bacterium (assembly GCA_038058745.1). Taxonomy (GTDB): domain Bacteria; phylum Patescibacteriota; class Minisyncoccia; order Phycocordibacterales; family Zambryskibacteraceae; genus UBA5004. The sequence goes on along the minus strand of JBBUAI010000014.1, from coordinate 37,570 downwards.
GGTCGATGGCTCTTTTGAAGTAGAGGGCCGAGGCAGTCTTCTCGAATCCGACCCAGCCGAGAAAGAGCGCTCCAAGAGCGATTATCGCCACAAGTGTGGTCGAGATGAAGCGAGTTCGCGAAGGCTCTCGAAGAGCTACGGCGCGAGAAGGTACGATGCCCACACTACGACTCGCAGCCACCAAGAGCCCGGAGAAGATGAAGGAGAGCATAAGCATCACTTCCGACGGGGCATAGAGGAAGCTCGAAACCCATAGATAGAAAGTGAATAGGCAGACGGTGATAAGAGTGAAGCGCTCGGCTCTGGATTCGGGAATACGATCTAGAACTTTGATTCCCAGGAAAATCAGAAAGACAAAGAAGGCGAGCCAGAAAGTAGAACCAAGAATGCCGGTAGAAGCTATCTGGGTAGGTATGAAGCCGATGCCGAAGGGGAAGGTCGTGGCCCAGAAAGGAGTGGCGTTGACATTTAGAGGCTTGTAGATAAGCCAGTCGTGGCTAAAGGTGTTGGGGCCGGAACCGAGAAAGGCGACTTGTGAGAGTACCGCCTTGGATATGCTTAAGGTGGCGGCGAATGACGGACGCACGCTGGTATTATTGATTTTGAAAGTATTGGCGACTACATCACCGAGACTTCCCCTAGTCTCCGAGACGGTGGGGTTTATAAGGAAGATGACAGAGATTAGGCCAAGAATGATAGGCAAGAAAGCTGGTTTGAGGAAAAAGCGTGGCGACTTCCCGGGCACAGCGTTTGCGGTGGAAAAGAATTGCTTCTCAACCTTTCCGAAGTAGAAGAGGAGCAGAATAGAAGCCCCTAAGGTTAGAATAAAAGCTGGGAAGAAATTGATAATGACAAGAAGCGCTGCGGATGTTACGAAAACAGTGTAGATAAGCGCCCGGGCGATGAGCCTCATGGGAATCATGCCGAGGATGAGTGCTGTAAAGACGGAGAGTAATCCAAAAACCACCCCCAGGTCAGTCCAATCGCCTAAAGGGTTACCCATATTACCGAAGAAATTTCCCCAGACCATGATATCACTCCCTAGAATAGCCGGTAGACCGAAGAGAACTTTAATAACCATAAAAATAGCCACGATCGATACGGAGAGAAGAAATGCCACCAGAGCCTGGAGAATTCTCACGGTATTTGTGAAAATCATGCCGACAAGGACAAGAAAGGCGCAACCGAAAAGCATGTAGCCGAAAGTTCCCGCCTCGAAGTTATAACCGAGAAGCGAAAGTGAGGACGGCGTCGAGAGAAGAGCGGAAATCAAATAGACCAGAGGCAGGAGGAGGGTGACGAGAACAAACGGGTGCCAGGGAATGTCTAGCTTTCCTTCCTGCCAAGTTTCCAATAAGAATATCAGAGTGACTATAACAATGCCGAAAGCCATGAGTGCGGCTTTGGCGCTCGCCAGAGGGAGAGCTCCGTCCGGGACAAAAAAGAGTGGTAGGAGAAATAAAAATGAGAGAAACGCGAGAAAACTAGCTTTGTGATTTTTGGTTATCTTAAGCATATTTGCATTTTAGCATAAAAAACAAAACACCCCGAAGGGTGTTTTGTTTGGATGCCTATAAGCCGAATTCTGTTCCGCCAACTGGCGGAAATAGTTATTTATCTGGTCCCGCTATCACTAGTGGGATCTAGCGGCACTCTGCAAATGCATGTTATGCATTTGCAGCACAACATACAAATGAGCACGGCCTTGCATTCAGGTAAGGATTTTGCTGTTTCAGCCGGACTTAACCGGGTCATTTCTGTTCGCACCTCTAGGATTACTCCCGGCAGGCGTTACCTGCTACCCTTTTGCGAAATTGCGCATGCGCGACACTTCGCAATGAATGTTCGGACTTTCCTCTATCACCCGCTTTAGCTAAAGCTAAGGAGGGCAACAGCAACTATCCGGCATCTCTTATATTATACCACATTGGGAGACACAGGGGAAGTTTTGTTCACGCAGAACTTTTCGTCATCGGACAAGGTCAAACCCTGTCTGGTTAATTGTATTCAACTCGCAAACTATTCCCCTGCTGGTAATGCGGTTTCCGGAAGGGGTTCCGCAGTAGGTTCTGTCTGTTCAATTAGAGGAACGGGGTCTAAGATTGATTCTAAAGGAGATTCTGGTGTTGGTTCAGGTGTTAGTTCTGGCACTGGGTCAGGAGAAGCCGGATCAGGTGGCGGTTCTAACGTAGGTTCAGGTGTTGGTTCTGGAGCGGCTGGGAGAGTATCGGGAGTGGTAGTTGAACTTGGCTCTATTACCACAGATTCAGTTGAAGTTGATACAGTACTAGGATCAATGGTAGAAGTGGAACTAGTAGTGCCGTTATTATTCGCCGCTTCTAAAATATCTGGGGTGGAGGAAGAAGTACCGCCAATTTGAACAAGAAGTGCTTTGAGTTGATCTTCAGTGACGCAAGTATCATTGATGCAAAGAGATTCTTTCGCGCGGAAGGTATCTGATATTACTTCTTCAATTCCATTCGCTGTATTTCTAAACCATTCTGTCAGAAGAGTTAAAAGATTTTCAAAGAAGCGCTCGGTGAAAGACAGAGATGTTAAATTAATTGTAGTAGTAGCCCTAGTAGTTGTAGCGACATTAAAATTAAAAAGATTTTCTAAAGTTGAAGTTAGCTCTGGTGCCCAATATCCTCTGCTAACAAAAGCCAGGATGGTGCCGTAGGCCACTTCTGTCTGGATGAGTGGTTTTGAAGTAGTGGCTATGATTTCTGGCGAGGTGGTCGCTATTGATTCCGAACTAAAGGGTTCTAGGGCAATAGCGACAATATCTCCAGCTTTAGTGGCCTTGATGACATAGCCTGGAGTACTGGTACTTATAGCTAATCTATCCCCTACTTCTATAGCACCGTTTTCATTAGAGACTTTTACTGGTACTCTGCCAGACAGAGCGACCAGCCTTTCATTATATTTTTCTCCTTCTCCACCACCCAAGATAAGTGCTGGATTAGTAGAAATAATTCCTAATGGCGCATCTGGTTCGCGGGCTTTAACTAAACCATAACTCCTATTGACCAGCTTCACTGAAACTACTTCTCCCGCCACGATTGTTTGATCGTGAGTGGGGTAGTACTCAGCCAAGTCGGCAGAGGTGGTGTTGACGGCACCGATGTAGAGGGTGCCATAACTATTGCCCACAGAAGCGCCGTAGACATTTTCATTAGCAGTGGGAGTGGTAGAGCAGCCAGTTCCAGCAGCACTATCACATCTGATGCGACCATTACCACCAGTGGCACCCGCTCCTGGCGCTGCTGAGGCCCCGTTAGCAAAGCCAAGAGTTCCTTTTGTTCCCCCAGTTGTACCAGTCCCACCACCACCTCCGCCATCGGTACCACCGGAACCAGGATTACCACCATTACCACCATTACCACCAGTACTACTACCCGCACCACCACTAGCCGTAATCGTACCTTCGGTAATAGTAGTCGTTTGAATATTAATCGATCCACCTGAACCGCCGCCGCCTGGAGCGCCGCCAGCGCCTCCTCCACCACCGCCCTTAATTTCAGTTCCACCAGTAGCGCCAGCAGCACCGACTACTCCGGCAGATCCGACAGCACCGTTGGCTCTAATAGTTCCGCTATTCGTTAACGTAGCTGTTTCTATAAATATAATTCCACCTCCGGCACCTCCGGCGCCGCCATTACCACCATCACCTCCATTACCAACCGCACCATCACTACTGCCAGGTGTAGATCCACCGCCACCGCCACCATTGCCACCACCACCTTGCCCACCACCAGATCCTAGAAACATTGTTGTCAAGGCGGCAGTGCCATACGTGGTAGCGGCGGTACCGCCGGCGCCTGCGCTTCCCGTTCCACCGTTAGTTTGATTGGCGCCAAGATTATCTCCACCAGCGCCCCCAGCGCCCGAGGTACCAGCGCTTCCGGCATTAGCTGTGGCATAAGCGCCACCCGCACCGCCACCACCGGTACCGCCCGCACCGCCACCGCCTGGACTATTGTTTACAGTTCCATTACCGCCACTTCCAGGGTTACCACCAACACTTCCGCCATTGCCACCACCAGTAGTTGTAGTTGGTCCATTCCCAACAGTGCCAGCCGTGCCGCTACTTCCAGCTGATCCATTAAGACCGCCGCCACTAGCACCATTACCACCTGTACCTTTATTTGTTCCACTACCACCAGTAAATCCCAAACCGTTAAGATCAATAAGACTGCCAGAATTGATGGTGACGCTTGTTTTGGCTCTGAAGGACATGATCCCGCCTATAGTTCCATTCCAGGCACTGACCGTAAAGGTGGTATCAGCTGTTACGAGTACCGTAGTATAATTCGGCACTCGTACCATCTGCGGTTTGGAGGTACCGTCATTGGTATAAGTGTTGGTAAGATTAGCGGTCAAAGTGATTTGAGTGGCAGAGTCAATAGTTAAAACTTTTCTAAATTCATAACTGCCAGCGCCGGTACCAGTCATTTGAATCAGTAAGACCTCATCATTGGGAAGAAACCCCGTGGTAGAGCCGACCGTAACTACGGCTTGACCGGTATTTGAAGTGCTAGAAATGGCCGTTGCCACGCAATCGCCAGCAGAACTTCGATTGCTGATAAAGGCTGTCGTTTGGCAGTTTTTAGTTCCTCCGCCATTGATAGTAACCGCCCCATCGAATCCAAGTCCCGCATTAGGTGACACTGTAGCAGAACTGGTAACTTCTACTCTTCCCTTAGTGCTGCCGCTTGAATCCAAGAAATAGATTGAGCCTGTGCCTGATGATCCTGTTCCCGTTCCTCCAACTTGAAGCTGAAGTTTGCCTGATGAGTCATTAATTTTTGGGCCATTGGAGAAACCAATGTTGCCGGAGATGGTCAGTTTCTCGGAGCCAGGGGTAGTATTGATACCAACGTTGCCGGATGAATTTACCACTAGAGCATTGTTTCCTACGGTAAGAACGGAGGAGAAGAGATTAGTGGAAGAAGCAGTAGTAGCAAAAAAGTTGGTAGTGGTGGCGCTAGTACCGGTAGCATTGGTGAACGTGAAGTTCTGGAGAGTGGTGGAGCCGTTGAGAAGGAGGTTGGTTGAGGTAAGAAGCGGCGTCGTGATTGAGGAAGTGGCGGTAAGCGCGGACGTGTAAATCGTCCCGCCGTCGAAGAAGCCGGAACCGGAGACGGAGAATTTGTAGCTTGGAGAGGTGGTGGCGATGCCGATGTTGCCGGTGTTGAGAATGGTGAAGTGAGTGGAAGTCGAAGTGCCTCCGGTGGTGGATGAGACAGCGAAGAGGGCAGAGTTGGTGTCGGTAACGGTACCGGTGACGGAGAGTTTGGCATAAGGAGAGGTGGTGCCTACGCCGAGATTGCCCCCCGTCACCACCACTCTCTGCTGGAAGTCGAATTGGTCATTGGTTGAGTCCCATCGGAGGAGAGCGTTGGGTACGGTGGAGCCTCTTTCGAAGGAGAGATAGGAATCTTCGGTGTCGGCCGTGGTGTTATCCGAGTTGATAGTGAAGGTTTCGGCGGTCAGGTTGCCACCGGTCAAGGTACCTACCAATGTGGTGGCATTCACTTCATTGGCGTAGACTTTGTCGAAGCGGGTGCCGGCGGTACCGATGTCTATGGTGTCGTCCAGTGCCAAAATATTTCCGATTACCGTGTTGGCGCCGATTCTTAGAGTGCCGCCGGTCGTAGTGATATCGTGATTCCCCGTGCCGGTAAAGAGGAGTCCCGCTCCGTTGCCGACAATTGAGAGGTTAGTAGTGGTAGCGTTGGTGGTGGTGGAGTTAGAAGCGGTGAAGTTTTGCAAGGTAGACGAGCCGTTCACTAAGAGATTTGCCAGAGTACCGGTCTGAGCGGAGAAGTTTTGCAGAGTGGAAGAACCATTGGCAAGCAGATTGGTAAGGGTGCCAAGGCCGATGAGAATGTCGCCGAAGATTGAGGAGTTGGCGCGGAGGTTAGTAGTGGAGGCAAGGCCGGAGACATAAAGAGCAGTGGTGGTGGCGTTGGTGCCCGTGGCGTTGGTCCACTCAAGGATGCTGAAGCCGCCGGTACCGGAGACCGAACCGGAGAGGGAGGCATTGGCGAAGACGCCGCCGTCGGTAAGGCGGGAGACCGCTCTCGATAGAGCATCCACGTCGGAGGTGGACTGCCTTGTTACCGTGGGACGAGTGTCAGCCAGTAGGATTTCTTGCCTTATGGTTTCCACTTCCTTGATTACCGGAGACGAGGAGTAGACGACGATGGGAGATTCGATGCTTGAGAGACGGGCGTTGATGTAGCTTTCCAGTTCTGATTTAAGACCATTTCTTACCGAATCGAGGTTTAGAGCGGGGGTGGTTTCGGTGAGAGCGATTGATTCTGTCGTTGGTTGTTGGTCGTTGGTTGTTGGTTGAATATTTGTTGTTGGTTGTAGGTTGTTGGTTGTTAGTGCCTTGGATTCTCCCAAAGCAATCTGTTTGAGAGAGTTCCAGCCGTCGGTGAAGAAATCCATGATGGAAACTGCGGCAAGTTGGGATTCCTTTCCGGCAAGCGAAGGGGATTCATGGAAGAGAGAAAGGGTGATGCTTGCGGCCATGACGAGAGATAGAGCGAGGGCGAGAGTTTTCTTGAGTACATGTTGAGAATGAACTTTGCTTCCAATTAGAGCTGACTGGCTCTTTGAGAGTTGAGGAAAGAGAGGAAGTTCTTCTTTGGAATAAATCAGGACAGCATCTTTTATCTTAAGATTCTTTATCGGACCATCTTCAAGTTTGCTTTTAAGTTTCTTATCTCTTCTGTGTTCAAGAAGAGAACTAAAATCCACGTACCAAGTCCGGCCTACCAGCTGCCCCGGTATTTTTTTCGCCCGGCAGAGCTGGCCGATATAGTCGCTTGAGTAACCGATTCTTTTCGACGCCTCTAAGGCCGAGACGTACTCTGCCTCTCTTTCAATTTTATTTTTGATCTTACGATTCTTTTTATACTCCAGAAGAACCGCGAGTTCGATATACCAAGTTCTGCCTACCAGCTGCCCCGGTATTTTTTTCGCCCGGCAGAGCTGGCCGATATAGTCGCTTGAATAGCCAATCTTTTTCGATGCTCGGCTAGCCGAGATATACTCTTTACCCGAGGAGAAAATAGGGCTTATCATCAACATAAATTATAAATCTCGGCTGTGGAAAACCATATGGATAAAGTGTGAAAAACTGGGGATAAGGGAAATATGGTTTCTAATTCCAAATTAACCTGATTTCTGGTAAGATTCGGGTGATTATGTGTTTATGTATTATTTAGGTTAAATAGAGCAATTATAATTAATTATCCCAACTAGAGCTTAATATATAGTATAAATACTTATAAAATTTGATTATAATGATTAATAATGTTTATATAAGTTAAACTTATGAAAGAAATATATTTTTCTATAAAAGAGGCGGCGGGTATATTGGGCGTCTCCCCACTTACACTGCGTAATTGGGACAGGTCAGGCAAATTCCATGCTCAGAGACACCCTATGAATAACTACCGGGTTTATAAGCTCTCTGCCTTAGAGCGCATAATCGAGGATATTGAAGGTGGTACCAATAAATCAAACGCCGAGAAGCGAATGAGGAAATTAACTATCAAGCATTTCGAGGAGTAGCTCGCGAGTGATTTCAGGATTGGCACGATTGAAAGATTTTTTCATAACTTGTCCTACCAGAAATTGAATCGGGGCTTTTGGATTTTCTTTGATGACATCCTCGACAAATTTTCTCACTACTTCCCTATCACTGATTTGAAGTAGATTATTTTTATCAGCAATCTCCTGTGCAGTGCCGCCTTCAGTTTGAAGCGCCTTTAATATTTCTTTCGCTCCCCGCGAAGAAATTCCCCCGGCATCAATCATGCGCACGACTTCGGTAAGTTCCATTGCATTGACTCTCGTCTTGAGTTCGCTTGTTATATAATTCGAGGCCAGCGCGATTAGTCTTGGTTCTTTCAAAATTTCCGCTACCTCTTCGAAATAACTTCCCCACTCCGGCTGGGTCACATAAATTTCCGCATGCTCTCTTGTTATGCCGAGTTTCAATAACCGCTCTCTTTTTTCCCAAGGAAGCTCTGGCAGACCTTTCGCAAGAACCGTTCTTGCGAAGTCTGGAATTTCAGAAATGAAAAGTTTAGGCAAGTCCGGGTCCGGGAAGTAGCGGTAGTCATGGGATTCTTCTTTAAGTCTCTGCGAAACTGTCACTCCAGCAGTTTCGTCCCAGCCGCGTGTCTCTTGTATTACGCTCTCTCCCTTATCGAGGAGAGCTGCCTGTCTTTCAAATTCAAACTTTATCGCTCTCTCAACCGACCTGAAGGAATTCAGATTCTTGACTTCTACCTTGGTGCCTAAAGGTCCGACCTTGGAATCAGCATTCTTAAGGTCGGACCTTGATACGGAGATGTTGGCTTCAAGGCGCAGCTCGCCCTTCTCCATATTGGCGTGAGTAATATCGAGGTAAGTCAGGAGAAGCTGGAATTCCTTTGCAAACTTGGCCGCAGTTTTCGCGTCGTGAATATCTGGCTCAGTCACAAGCTCGACCAAGGGCACTCCGGCTCTGTTGAAATCGATATGGCTCTCGCCGGTCTTCGTATGTACTGATTTCGCTGTATCTTCTTCCAAATGAATCCTAGTCAGAGCGATTCCCGCCAGCTTTCCCCCTTTGACCAAGGGGTGCTTATACTGGCTGATTTGATAGCCCTTAGGAATGTCGGGATAGAAGTAGTTCTTGCGGTCGAATTCGCTGTAGTCGGCAAGTTCTCCACCGACAGCGGTACCGAGCCGCAGTACGGATAGTACTGCGGCTTTATTGATTGTAGGCAAGGTGCCCGGATAGCCCATGCATATGGGGCAGATATTGACGTTCGGACTCTTCTCGTCCGAGTCGTTCATCGAGTCACAGAACATCTTGGTCCGGGTATTGAGCTCCGCGTGAATCTCAAGACCGACTGTCAATTTATAATCCATTTCTTGAAATTTTTAATAAGTTTATCATCTAGAATCGATACCGGGATGACGGTTCTCGAGACCGTTTCAAGAGCTTTCATTTTTTCTTGCATCTCAATCTTCTTAATCAGGTCAACTTTGGTAAGTACCACCATTTCGGGTTTCTTAACTATAGCTATATTATAAAGTTCTAACTCCTTTCTCACAATTCTATGCGCCGCGACCGGGTCCGGCTCTTCGGCGGAGACGCAATGAATAAGGGCTTTGGTGCGTTCTATATGGCGTAGGAATTTGTGGCCCAACCCTTTGCCCTCGGCCGCCCCTTCTATAAGGCCGGGGATATCGGCTAAGATAAACCCATAAAAGCTTCCTAAGTTGGGTGTTAGAGTGGTAAAGGGGAAGTCCCCCACTTTAGACTGGGCATTGGTTAAGGCGTTTAAAAGACTCGATTTGCCCGCATTGGGCAATCCGATTAACCCCAGATCGACCAGAAGCAGAAGTTCTACGTGGAAATCGGCTTCCTCGCCCGCTTCCCCGGGAGTGGATTCTTTGGGCCGTACGTTGGTCGAACCCTTAAAATGCTGGTTACCTAAGCCCCCCTTACCTCCCTTAAGCAGGCACACTCTCTCCCCGTCCTTCAAAAGTTCTAGAGAATAGCCGGTGACAAGATTGGTTAGGCGCGAACCGACGGGAAATTTGATTTCGATGTTTTTACCCTCTTTGCCTTGCTTTGTATTATTGGCTCCCGCTTTCCCGTTCTCCGCCTTAAACTCTTTGATATTTCTGTAACTTGAAAGAATGCCGATATCCCGCACGGCCATTGCATAAACATCGCCGCCCTTGCCGCCGTTCCCGCCCGAAGGGCCGCCCTTGTCCTTACCCTTTTCATGAAGCCAGCGCACTACCCCGTCGCCACCGCGCCCGGACTTGAGATGAAGAGTTATCTCATCTATAAACATGCTTTAACCTTATGCGTTTAAGGCGAGCTCCGCAAGCTTGATGGCTCCTTCTTTTGTCCCCGCTACCGCCATGAAAAGCGCTTTATGGCAGAAGAAGGCGTCTGCCACTCCGGAAATATCCGCTAGGAAACCATCTTTCAGACCAGACCAGTTTTTAGGAAATGGCTTTTTGACTTCGAAACTGTGGACGGTTTTCGGCACCCCCTTAGCGTTCCATTTGCCGTCTGGACGTGGAGAAATTATAAACTGCGCCTCTGTCGGAACAAGCACCTGCTTCCAAGAAATACTGCCCGGGAGCGTGATTATTCTTTTATCTCTGCTCTCATCATAAATTTTCCTTACCTTCTCCCAGCCGGAAACCGCCCGCTTTGCGGCGCGGATTTCTCTTTCCAGAAGTTCTTGAGCATTGGGTATTGCTTTAAAAAAAGCCATATTAAGGTCGTCCAAGGTGTCGGCTCCGTCGATAAAGGAATCAAAATAATCTCCAATAGTATATGGATTAACTCCTTCAAAAAGCGGAGTGTAAATATGAATACCGTTATCTCCAGCGTCCGCTGGCATAACCAGCTTCTCCTCGATGATTGCGGCTTCTTCTTTACCGCTGGCAAGCTCTTCGCCGAATTCTTTCCATATCAAACCGAAAGAAGCGTAAGGAATGCCGTTCTCCCTTACACCCGCGCCTTCTGACTGGTGGTGGTCGAATTTAAGTGTCTTCGTGTCGTATGTCTGCCCGACGTCGACGACTATATCGCCGGACTCTATAATTTTTTCCTCACGGCTTCTCACCACCTCGCTCTCGGGATATTTCAAGAGAAGCGCCGCGACAGCCAGAAGCTCGTCGGGATGAAAGTGTCCGCTATGAGTGATAATTTTCATTTCGATAAATTCTGTCCGCCCGGGCGAGAAGCAGGACGTAGAGCGAGATGGTGAGAGACATCATGGGTATAGTGATATAGCCGAAGGCGAAAACATAAATTTTCGAACAAGCGCCGCCGAGCGCCGTGCAGGGCAACAAGGATTCGCCTCCCATATAGACGTACTGGTGATACAAAGCAATCATTGCGGCAAGCAGCGAAAGCCGCCAAGCATAGCGAAAGACCGACCGGTCTTTGAATTTGAGCGCCGTAAGAAAAAGAATCAGTTGAGGATAAATGAAAAGCCGCTGCCACCAGCAGAGAGGGCAGGGTTCAAAGCCGACAATTTCCGAGTAAAAGAGACTGCCACCGACAGCCACAAGCAAGACCAGGAGTGCAAGGACAATACCATGAATGCCTAAAAAGGCGGTAATCTTCCTACCCCAGGAATTCTTGAAAATAACGGCTAAAAAAAGTATGGTGAAGAGAAGATGGGAACCCAAGACGATATAAGGCACGAGCATTTGAATAATAGAGACCATGACAGGAGATTATTTAGGCAGGGGGCAATTGGTAAGCTCACTCAAATCTTCTAATGATACTTCTCCCGTCTTTATGGTGCCGTCCGGGAATTTCCAGGTTGGGTAGCCCTCAATGCCGGCCTCGGTGCAGACAGCAATCTGGCCTTTACCATCCGGAGTCGAGCATTCTATATAAGGCAGGAGTTTCGCGGAAGAGCTGAACAGCGCTTTCTGATTCTGGCAATGAGGACACCAGAAAGCGCCGTAAAAAAGGGCACCGCTGTCCTTGATGCAGGAAGCGAATGAATCAAGCTTGCCGGGCCGGCCAGGAGTCCTTATAAGCCAGACGATGCCTCCTATCAAGAGCAGTATCACTAGTAGCCAAACAGCTTTTTTCATAATTGATTATTATAGATTAAAACTCAGATTTGCGACAGGCCGTGCAAGCTCATGCCGACAACGAGAAGCGTCAGCATCATTCTCACAATGGAACCGACCATTGTAAGGACAAGGAAGGGCATAAATTGCATGCGTATGATACCTGAAGCGATATCGAGAGGAATTGAAGGCAAAACCGGAACACAACGCAAGAGAAGAAAGATGATTTCATCATACCAGCTGCCGCGGAAGTAATGGCTCATCTTCTCCACATCATCCCAGGAAAAGCGCAGAAATCTGTGAAATTTCTTAATCGCCGGCTTGCCGCCGAAATAGGCCACCACATAAAGCGGGATGGAACCGAAGGTGCTTCCTATGCCTACCGGCACAGCCACGAATACCAGAAGCTTCATAGCTAGGGCTAGGGTAAATGGCTCCTTGAGAAAAAGGAGCTGCCCGGCCAAGGCGATGGCAAACGGGAAAATGCCGATAAGGTCGTTCAAAAATGAGAAGATGAAGAGTGGCACCATGCTACCGACGGCTGGGTTAACCACTACATCCTTTACCGCTTCGACGAAATGAAGGTCGGGCATCCTATTGAGAATTTAATTTGGCCATTCGCTCCTGATGTTCGGGGGTATTAAGCATACCGCATTTTTTCCACTTCTTGCCCGAGGAGCACGGACAGGGGTCATTCCTCCCGATTTTATTCACCTCACCCGGGCTTCGCCCGCCCTCTCCTTGGCTAGGAGAGGGCTGGGAGAGGTCAATTTTCGTTAATGCCTCGAAATCAAGGGTAGTGACAAATTCGGCAATCTGGCGGCCTATAGATGCCTCCATATCGTGGAAAAAGCGCAGGCCGTCCTTTTTGTATTCGACGAGAGGGTCGCGCTGGCCGTATGCGCGGAGGTTAACGCTCCCGCGCAAGTACTCCATCATCTCCAGATGGTCGACCCAGAAGAGGTCGATAGTCTGGAGAATGACCCGGCGAAGCGCTTCTACCACGACGGGTTTGTCAAATGGCACCTTTGATACATCTCCCCCCGCCTCAAGAAGATATTCTTTTATTTCTTCTGCGCCGCCCAGAAGAATTTTCTTTCGCTTGCCGTAAATGATGCCTCGCTGGAAGTTCAACACGTCGTCGAACTCGAGCACATGTTTTCTGGCATCAAAATTGAAGCCCTCTATCTTCTCCTGCGCCTTCTCCAAGGAGCTTGTAATGAGTTTGTTCTCTATCGGCTCATCTTCGGCGATATTAAAGCGGCCCATCATGCTCTTGATGGCGTCGATGGCGAATATGCGCATGAGCGAATCTTCGAGTGAGACGAAAAACTGCGTTTCTCCCGGGTCACCTTGGCGCGCGCTTCGGCCGCGGAGCTGATTGTCTATCCGGCGTGCGTCATGCCTCTCGGTACCGAGGACAAAGAGGCCTCCGAGAGACTTTACCTCTTCATATTCCTCGGGAGCGGCTAGCTTCCCGCCGAGCTTGATGTCGATGCCGCGGCCGGCGAGATTTGTGGCTACCGTTACCGCTCCATACTTGCCGCCGCCGGCGATAATTTCTCCTTCCTTCTCGTGGTTTTTGGCATTCAAGAGTTCGTGCTTGATACCATCGTTTGAGAGATAAGCCGACAGGAGCTCGTTATGTTCGATGGAAACCGTGCCGACGAGAACCGGCTGACCTTTTTGATTGAGTTCTTTGACCTTTCTCGCCACCGCCTTGTACTTCCCGGCCTGCGTCTGGAAGATGAGGTCGTCATGGTCTTTCCTCGCTATCGGCTTATTGGTTGGTATGACGAAAGTCTCAAGGCCATAGACTTTGTAAAACTCTTCTTTGGAAGTAACAGCGGTACCGGTACAGCCGGAGAGCTTCTGGTACATGCGGAAATAGTTCTGGAAGGTAATTGAGGCGAAAGTGCGGCTTTCCTCCTTGATTCGCACTCCCTCCTTGGCTTCGATGGCCTGATGGAGACCCTCTGACCAGCGACGTCCGGGCTGGAGTCGGCCGGTGAAGGCATCTACGATAATCACTTCATCGCCCTTGACCACGTATTCCTTGTCTTTGTGGTAAAGGGCTTTCGCTTTGACCGCAGTCTCGAGATGATGAGCGTATTTGACTCCCCCTTCGGTATAAATGTTTTCGATTTCCAAAAGCTTTTCGGCATGATTTATGCCTTGGTCCGTAAGAGAAATCGCCCGCAATTTTTCATCAACGGTAAAATCGGTTCCATCCTCGAGAGCAACGGCAATCTTCGCGAAGCGTAGGTAAGAGTCGCCGGCAGAGCCTGTATTACCAGAGATAATTAACGGGGTTCTCGCTTCATCGATGAGAATTGAGTCGATTTCATCTACAATGGCGTAATGATAATCACGTTGGGCAAGCCGATTTTTATCGTACAAAAGATTATCGCGCAGATAATCGAAGCCAAACTCATTGTTCGTGCCGTAAGTGATATCCGCCCGATAGGCCTCAAGCTTTCCGGCGGGTCTCAAGAATTCATGAACGACGTGGAATGAGCCCGCCTTATCGCGCTCCTCGTCCTTCTTCTTTTCAGTATGAGTTTCATCATAGATAAATGACTCACTGCTGTTTAATACTCCGACGGAGACTCCAAGCGCCGCATAGATTTCTCCCATCCAGGCGGCATCGCGGCGCGAGAGATAGTCATTGACCGTAACCACGTGCACGCCCTTTTCTGTAAGTGACATGAGATAAGCCGGCAAAGTTGCGACCAAAGTCTTTCCTTCGCCGGTTTTCATCTCGGCGATGCCGCCTTTGAAAAGAGCGATGCCGCCCAAAATCTGGACATCGAAATGCCTTTGCCCTAAAGTGCGCTTGGCGGCTTCGCGCACGGCGGCAAATGCTTCCGGGAGAATTTCTTCCGTCGTCTCTCCATTCTTCAACTGCTCTTTGAATTCCAAAGTCTTATTCTTCAACTCTTCCGGAGAAAGTTTTTCAAACTCTGCCTCAAGCGCGTTTACGCGCTCGACGATGGGTTGCCAAGATTTGAGCAATTTCTCTTCCGGAGAGCCGAAGATGCTCTTTAAAAAGGCCATGGAAAGCCCATTTTATCATATTTTAAACAAGAAAAAACGCTCCGTCAGAGCATCTTTTCTTGTTTCATCCGCGAACTCGCGGATTAGCGTCGCCTCTTCTTTGAAGATTTTGTCTTCTTAGACTTTTTTTTCTTTGCCATTGCCTTAAAAATTGTACGCAGTTTTTAAATTTCTCTGCGGTTATATTAATTATCTACTCAAAACCGAAGAGTACAATAGAGAAAAAAGAAAAGTGTGGATAACTTTCTTAAAACAATTTTTTGAATTAATTTGGAAATTTAATTATTTTGAATTTGTCTTATATATTCTTCCATCTGCGGAGCAAGTTCTGGAACAATCTCTGAAACGAAGCGCAGAGTTTCAATCGCTTTGTTTTTGTCTCCTTTCGCATAATAAACCCGTGCGAGTTCAATATAAACCTGCGGTTTACCTGGAATAAGCTCCTTGGCGCGCGTCAAATACTTTACCGCTTCGTCCAGAGAACCGGTTTGCGTGTGAAAGACTCCGGCGATGAGCTGGTAGCGCGCGTCCGTGCTAAGATCTTCGGCCTGCCCGACGATGGCATTATTGGCAAAGCTGTAAAAATCGTTTTTCTCTTCCACCGAGAGAGTTCCGCTGATAAGACCAGGGGTGGCGGTAACTACCTGCTCGACCACTTCCGGACGTCCTAGGCGGGACTCCCCGTGTGCTCGCTTGAAGTCGGCGATGGAGAGAATCTGGTCTTCCGGAGAACCTTGGGCATGAACCAAAGCATTGATGAGACTGGTGTTTGCAATTATCGGCTTTATGTTTATCCAATACATGGAAACGGCGAGGGACCCGAGTACCAATGCCGCCGCGAGCGGAGACGGCTCGCCGCTTTTTATCGCGGGTACCGTCTTCACAAGAGAAACTTCCGTCCGGCTATGCACATAGGACAGGAGAGTCGCGAAGAGGATATAGCTTATCAGCTGGTCAAAGACGAAGAAGTTGTGGAAGAAGTACGCCGCCAGAAGACCTGATAAAATCGACTTTTCCGAATAAGAGAAGCCGGCCTTTCTCCAGGTAGAGTAGAGAAGCGCTATATAAAGAGACAGATAGGACAGGATGCCGAGAATGCCCGACGCCACCATCCAGTCGAGAAAGATATTGTGGGCGCGGTCAAACCACGGCTCAAGCATATACATCCTAGGGTCATAGTGTTCGTCGAAGACGTAATTGAAATTATCCTGGCCCCAGCCCAGGATTGGCCTCTCCTTGAATCCTTTGATAGCCATCGGCCAGACGAATGAGCGGCCGCCCTGCTTCAGCTCCTCCGTCGAGATATTCGCGAAGCGTTCGAGCACCGGCGAGTTTTGCACGAAACTTGAATTCCTGGAGAGGTAAAACCAACTAACCACGACAATAAGAGCTACTAGCACGGCGATACTGGCGCGCTCCATGACTCTATTTTCCCTGTTTCTTACATTGAGGAGAGCCACCAAGGCCAGACCTCCGAGAAGACCGAGAATTGCCCCACGGGTAGCTGTCTCATAGAGTATGAACATCTGAAGAAGGATTAGAGTACCGTAAATCCATTTAAGCGTTGTGTCTTTTTTCTCGCGGAGCATGAAGAAGGCGGCGATGAATATATGGAAGAGCATATAGACGGCAAGATAAGAAGCATTGCCCAGAGTGCCGTCCACCCGTACGCCGCCCTGATGTATTTGAACCGCGCCCAGAAGCTGGAAGAGACAGTAGAAAATCATCAGAGCCGATGCCGCAAGCGAAGTATTCCACCAGCGCTTCCAGTCCGCTTCCTTAAATACAGAACCGATTATCAGGAAAAACATTCCGAGATGGATGAGGGAAATGAATCCCTCCATGCGCTCGTAATTCGACCAGAAACTTTTTATCGGCGCGACGCCGAACAAATCAGAGAGACCGACAATGGCGAGAAAGGATGCGAGAGCGTAAAGGATGACGGATTTCCTGGGACGGTATTCGGGGTGGTTTCGCGCGAGGAGAACCCATGCGGCAAATATTATTTCGACGATTATACGCCAAACGAACGCTTTAGTGGTGATGAAGGGGAAAAAGAATTCACTCGAGACAAGAAACGGGATGAATGGCACAAGAAAGAGGCCTGTGTAGATGACCGGCTTAAGGGTATTTCTATCCATACTATTATCGTAGCATATTGACCACCTTGCGAGTGAGATTCCACAAATCCCACCCCCACTTGCCGAGGTTTGCGGTAATTTTGTCCTGTAACACCATCTTCTTCCCATATACCTCTTGGCGAAAAGCAAAATAACGCTGCCAGTCTGTGCTAATGAACGCCGGGACATTATATTTCCTCGAACTTACATTACCCTTGGTAAGCGATGATACATGGTCTTCCGGGAAGTAAGTGCCGCGCCATAATGTTTCTTTAAATATAGATGGTGGGAGAGAGAAATAAACATTTTCAAACATGTAATCAAAAATTTTCCTTGTTGCGGCATTTACTCCCGTGGGCGGATATACAGGGAAGTACGCCCAGTCCGGTACGCCAATTTTATTCCTATACTCGACATAAGCATGTTTTAAGACCATTTCACGATGGACCGATGGGATAAATTCGAATCTATCGAATGAAAGTATCGCTTCGCAGAAATCCTTCAGCTTTTTTAATTCTGCGACGAAGTAGAGGTCATGTAGCAAAAAAGTTTTTGGATGCATAACAGTCGCGCCAATCTTCTTCGTATCGTTTTTAAAAAAAGAACCGAGCAACTTTCCGAAATCAAGATAAATATCAGTGCGAGTTTTCACCGCATAATCAATGTTATCTTTCTCAAGCTCAACCAGACCCAGGTGAGTGCTCAAAAATTGGCGGTATTTATTATTGTCTTTGTAATGTCCCGCTTGTTTAATACCGCCCGGGTCGGGTTGAGAAACGAGTTTGGCTCCTGGAAAATTTTCCCCCTCTTTCACTTCATTGTCCCAAGTGGAAATCACAATCTCATCAAAAAGATATCCGAATTCTTTTATTATCTTATTGATATTCTCCCGGCAGTCGTAATGAATTACCCCTCCTTCCTTCTGCAATTGTTCCACCGACTGCCGCATCTTACCCCCCGTCCGGCCAATGGATATGAGTGGCCCCTGTATCACTAACCCGATTTTTTTGTCCATTGAAGTCTTTAGAAACTCTTCGGTTTTCGCGAGTGCTGGAAGGTTGCCGGTATCAAGCCAAACGGAATACGGGGTAAATTTGAATTTCACTCCCCTTCTAAGCATTTCATTTAAAACCTGAATGGGATGAAGTTTGGAACTCATCGGGTCAGCTTGATAGAGAGATTCTAATATTTCCCAATAAAGTTTATGGTCAAAGATGCCGTCAAAGCCGAGGTAAATGGCGTCAAAGCCGGGAGTGCCCCTTTCATTCAATCTCACTACATAGCCGTTTTCGACAGAACAGGTATTGTAGCTGTCCGTTTTCATCTCGCTCTTCGGCCAATCCTCGACATAGCCGCCTATCCAATTGGTTTCCGGTGCCGGTATCTTTTCAGTAAGAATCGTATCGCAAGCGTGGAAAATAAACGGACACTGAAGATATTCTTTGGCCTGGAGCATTGAGTAGCCAACGCTTGAACCAGGGCCTTCATATTTATCTACCCAGGCAAATTCGAAATTTCTGTCTTGGTAATTTTTGAGCAGATAATCCTTCACGCTCTGGCCCAGATAACCGAGAGTGACTACGAACGTAATATCCTTCGGATACAAATCCAGAACATATTCGATAGTAGGCCGCCCGTTGACGGGCACGAGCGCCTTATTAGTATTCTTGGTCAATTCCCCTAGCCGCGAACCCGTTCCGGAAGTGGTTAATAAGACCTTGTATTGCATGCGGCTAATATAACAAAAGGGCGGTAGCGTTGCACGCAACACTACCGCCCTGGTTTTCTTTTTCCTTTCTTCTTACTTGTGTTCACTCTCGATGCGCCCGTCGCCGCGGCCCGCGTCGTCTGCAATGCGAATGACGTCGTCGACTTCCGGAGTCGAGACCTCCTGGAGGATGAGGTCTGTCAAAGCGATGATCCTGTGTTTCCTCGGCGGCGGGACGTTGAAGAAGTCCCCTTCTTTCACCCGGAATTTCTCCACCACGCCATGGACGTTCTCGAGCCAGACCTCGGCCTCGCCAGAGATGATGTAGTTGGTCTCGTACTTCTTGTCGTGGTACTGGAAGCTCGTCCTAGTGCCAGCGTTCACAAAGATACGTTTGTAGCAGTAGCGGTCATTCAACTCAAGCCAGATTTCCCTTCCCCATGGCTTGGTTACCACCTTGAAGGGCTTGCTTTCGAACATAGTCAGCTCCTTATGCTGTAACCGCCATCGGCGATAATTGTCTGGCCGTTAATATAGCTTGCCTTGTCGCTTGCTGCAAATAAGATGATTTCCGCGATTTCTTCCAGCTTGGCGGCTCGGTCGAGAGGTACCTCCTTGATTTGATTGTATATTCTTTCGGTCCAATCTTTCTGAGTTAATTCTAAAAATGGCTTAGAAATGCTTATCCCTGCGTTATTTATTTGCTCCGTATTTCTTAGCCAGACACGCGGTAGCAGCGCCGATACCACGACTTGAACCGGTTATAAGAATTGTTTTATTTCCCGACATAGTGCTTAATCACACTTAAAATAGAGTTGATAATCGTCTCTTTGATGTCCTCCCTCTCCTCAAGCTCTCGGATTATCGCTTGATAAGCCGGCGAGGCGAAGTGGTAATGCCCGGCGATAATGGCGCAGAGCATTTTATTTTCCGGGCCGTTGTTCTTCATCCATTTCTTCCACTTGCCGCCTTCGTAGGATTCTTCCAGGAAATCATCAATCTTCACGCCATATATCCGGGCTCGGCTAAGCACCGTCAGGGTTTGGATAACTCCTAATTGCGGCGCAACGTTCATGGCATCCACTAAACCTATTCTGTCGCGAATTTCTTCTTTAGACAAATAATCAGCATTATGCTCTTTAAGCTTAAGCCCTTTAGCACGTATGAGCTTGGAGACTTTTTCGACAAAGGATTTATTGAAATTGCCCACCTGGTTTATTTCCATAACCAAACTTCCAGTCTGAATTACATAAAATGTTGGTTTGCAAAACTTTTGGAAAAAGTCTATTTCTCTTTCCCATTCCCTAATGTTCGGCAAACTGTAATTAGTGCCCTGATTCTCGTCCGTGCCGATCTCGAGCTCTATATCAGGATTTAGCTCAAGACAATATTCGACCGCCTTCCTGGCTGCTTCCAATCTTTCGCTTTGAGAGCCCTGATACATGCAGAAGTCTATATGCATGAGGTCAAAGCCCGCCCTAATATCCGTTCTAATGGTGCGATAAACGTCTTTGATATCATGACTGCCGTTGAAACCGGGACCGCAATGGTCTCGGCAAATCTTAACCGAGGCCAAGGGATACTGCTTCCTCATATTTTTGATGAAATACATATACTCGTCAGTGGTCCAGCCGTTGACGTAGCCGCCGGCATGGTCTATCTGGTTCTTGGAAGCGATAAGCATCAAAGGCTTACGGAAGAAATTTGAATAATAGAACACCGCCTCGATGATTTCCGAACTCATCGGTCCCAAGGCCAGTTGGGGATTTTCTGTCCCTTTATTTTGCATCATTCTACCTTATCGCATCTCTAGCGTTTTATGAAGCATCTTGCGGCCCATGTGCGAGAGCATTTCGTCGAACGGAGCATTGTGGAGAGGCGCCATGTTGAGAAAAATGATGGCGGTCAGAATCTTGACTTTTTTCAAATCATAGCCGTTCGCGAGCAGAAATTCTTCATAATGCTCCCGCGCTTCTATGAGGTCGTTCTTCACGAAGTAATGATAGAACGCTTCCTTGCCATCCGTATTGGCCGAGAACATCCCTTCCTTGATGAGAGGGTAAGAAATAACCATGCCGCCGTAGAGCTTGGCCAAATCGTAATAAAGGTCGCCCGCCTCGATCATGCCACCGAATTCGTGCCGCCAGTCAAGCAGGATGAATTTACCCTTGGCATTCCTGGCTTTCGGGTTGACCAGAATATTGTCGAATTGCAAATCGCCGTGGAAGTTTACGGGTTCGCCGTGAGTCAGATGTTCCCAATCTATCTTCTTTAACAATTCTTTGGTCGAAGGCACTTTGGCGCCGTTGATAAGCACCGCTTCTTTCTGATTCTTTTTCTTTTCGAAAGCGGCCACCCTTTCTTCCGTCTTATGCTTGTAGAATTTGACCACCGCTTCTTGGAATGCCTTTTGCTGCTTCTTAGAGAGCTTCAGCTTCTTCCAAAGATGCTTCTTGGCCCAAAGCAGAAATTCTCCCGCCAGACTCGCATTCAAGATGCTGTAGAGCGTATGCCCTTCCACTCTCTTATATGAATAGAAATGCCCGCGCCTGGCTTCTATTTTCGGCGTCAGCCCTCGAAGCCCGTTCTTAGCCCGGACGTGGCGTTTGTCGGTAATGCTCTTGTCAGCGAAAAATTTTATGACGCGGCCATTGACGAAATAGAGGAATTCGTTCGATTTGCTGAAGTCGAACTTAGCTTCGCCGGAGAAATTTTTGTTCGTCTCGATGTAATTCTCCAAGTGTCCGGTATCAAACCAGGTAAAGCCCACTGGCACCAAGTGCTTCTCGATTAGGGCCTTGAAGCCGTTCGAAACCTGGATTTCGCCGGCAATGGCTTTTTTGTCCAATTCCAGCGCCCTGAAGAAATCCTTGTGGTCCTTCACACCGGCGAGACCAATGAAGGCGAAGTGATTGTCGGTCTTAACCTTGTCGTCGAGCTGGTAGATGGAATTATTCCTGATTTTAATCGTGCAATAATGCTCCGTATCGCGCACCGGCGCGATACCCATCCAGTTGACCTCCGGTGCCGGTATGTCTTCAGTTACGATAGTGTCGGCCGTCGAGAATACAAATGGGCTTTGCAAATATTTCCGGCAAGTGAGAAGGGAGGCGCCAGGACCGGTGCCCGGGCCGGTAAATTTTTTGATAACGACAAAGGTAAATTTCCTTTCCGGGTGGGCGAGTTTCAGATAATCTATAACCGTCTCTTTCTTGTGCCCGACCGCCACCACAAACTCCGTTCCTTTCGGAAATTTTTCAACGATATATGAAATGACGGCCTTATTGTTGACCGGCAAGACGGCGCGATTAACGTGCTCGGATAGATGGTCCATGGCCGCTCCCGCTCCGGCCGCCAAAATGCAGACTTTATATTGTGATTTGGACTTTTTCATTTATTACTCCACTCGCCGCTTGATTTTTCCAATTCGAAATTCAGAGGGTCAAACGGTTTAAAGAACTTTTTCAAAAGATGGATGCAGGCTTCGCCAACCGCGCCGTGGCCTCCGGCTGATTGAGTGATGAAGTCGGCATGCTTTTTCGTAGTAAAAAAAGTATTGGCAGGAGCTATGGCATACCCGACCTTATCGAAGACAATAGCATCAAATATGCCATCGCCCATATAAACGGATTCTTCCGGTTTAAATCCCTTCTCTCGCATCCACTCCACCCGCCCTACCGTGCTCACCAATTCAAGGGAAAACTTCATATCATCAGCGATTCTTTTCTTGGTTATCTCGAATCCCTTCCTGTCGCCCGACACGAAAATGATGTTCATATACGGTTTCAGTAGCAGGAGACCGTCATGGTCGTCTGAACCAAAGGCCTTCATTACCTTGCCCTCTGCAGTGTAGTAAAAGCGGCCGTCTGTCATCACGCCGTCGACGTCAATAATGAAATTTTTAGGGCTTCGCATGTGTGCTAGGATAGCACAGTAAAGCCATATGGAAAACCTTAAAAATAAGGGGCTTCAGGCATTGCATTCGGGCGAGCGGCTGTTCAAATTTGATATGCTCTATTTGGCCAAAGGCAGCTCTTGGATTACTCTTTCTTTCGTCGTGGGCATCTTGGGTTCCTTGGTAACAATGGTGGCGTTCGGCAACCTCTTGTCCCGAGAGACTTACGGCACTTACAGCTATCTTTTGTCTCTTGGGGCTTCTTTATCCTTTCTCACCCTATCAGGCGCCGGCCCTGCCGTGGTGCGCGCCACAGCCAGAGGTTTCGATAACCTCGCTCATTACGCGCTCACGCTTCAGCTCAAATATAACTCCCTGTCGGCAGCCCTTATCTTAATAGTCGCCGCTTATTACGGTTATAAAGGCAACGGGCTTTTTGCCTTCTCCTTGGCGCTCCTCTCTCTGGCTTACCCGATCGCCGATGCTTTCCATATATACAAAGAAGTTCTGACCGGCAGAAAGTGTTTCAACATTTTAAGCCGGATTACCAATCTTATTACCGTAACCGGAGCGGCCGCTACCGTCTTAGTGCTTTATCTTACAGACAATATCCTTATCCTTATCGCTCTTTATACCATCATGTCTTTCGTGCCCAATTTTTTGGTTTACAAATCAGTAACCAAAAATATTAAAGCTTCTCCCAAACCGGGAGAGGTAGCGGAATTTAAGCGCACATCCTTGCATTTCACAGGCGCCGGTATTATAGGCGTGATTGCTTCATATATTGACCGTGTCATCCTTTTCCAAGCGGCGGGACCGGCCGCACTGGCAGTTTATACCTTTGCTTTAGCCGGACCGGACCGGCTAAAAAGTCTCATAAAGAATACTGGCACTATCGCCCTGCCCCGGCTAGCTAGGAGGTCTCTTATCCAGATACATGAGATAGTTTACAAGCGACTGGCGATTCTTCTCCTTTCAGGCATAGCATTATTTGCTTGTTACTGGTTTCTGGTACCGCTTCTTTTCAAAATATTTTTGCCGCGCTATCTTGATGCCGTCACGTATTCTCGGGTACTTTCTCTCGCTGTAATCGTAACGCCGGTGAGTGTCTACTTCGGCAGCGTTTTTTCGGCGCAGAATATGATTAAGGCCATGTACGCGTTCAATCTGACGAGCCATATTGTCCGCATCGCGCTTTTTATCATCATGGGCTTTATGTGGCAGATTTGGGGCTTGGTATTGGCAAGCGTTTTGGCAAATGTCGCCAATGCCGTCTTAGGCCTCTTAATTTGGGAGGTGGAAGCGCGCCGCCTGATGGCAAAAAATGAGTAAGGAACGCACATCTCTTTCCGTCTCCGTGCGCCGCCATTTCGTGGACGGATTTTTCTTTTCCCATAAAAAGCTTTTTAGTCCCGGAAAAAAAATTGTTGACATCGGCGGGAAAAAGGATAACAAACGAGGACTTTTCGACATTGGCATTTACGGCGCGGAAGTAAAATACGTTAATATCGACCGCACCACGAATCCTGATATAGTGAGCGATGCCGCGCAAATCCCCATCCCGGACAGTTACTGCGATATCGTCATTATGGGGGAACTCTTGGAACATGTGCCTGAGCCGAAGAAGGCCTTGAAAGAGGCACATCGCCTGTTAAAACCGGGGGGTATTGCCCTGATTACAGTACCCTTTATGGTCGGCATCCATGCAGACCCGCACGACTATGGGCGATATACGGAAGCGTTCTGGAAGAATGCCTCCGGAGATGCCGGGTTTAAAATAATGGAAATTGAAAGACAGGGAACAATATTTGCGGTAGCCGGCTTAATGCTTCAGCATCTTTTCCTCGCCAAGGGCGTATCATGGCGGCCTGTCCAGTTCCCTCTCATAAAATTTTTGATGTGGCTCGACAAGAAAACTGTCGCACCCCAGCTTACCGCCTGGACAACCGGATACGGTATAATCCTTACGAAATAGTTCGATAAACTCACTATAAAAAATGAAAATACTCGGCATATCACTCGGACACGACTCGAACCTCGCCCTTATCGAAGACGGCAAAATAACGGCCGTCATGGAAGCGGAAAGATATTTCCGCCAGAAACGCTACAAGCTTTCCGCGGAGCATTTGGAACCAGGCAAATTCCCCAGCACTTTTCAATATACCGATGTGGAAGATTTGAAACTTTTCTTGAATCTGGTAAAGGAAGAATGGGGTTCAAATTTCGACGCCGTTGCGGTTCAGAACCAGGGACGTAAAGAAGAATTCGAGAATCTTAAAATATTATTGAAGGAAGCGGGCATCACTTATCAAGAAATCCACCACATAGACCACCATCTCTCGCACGCCGCCCTCTCATATTTCACTTCCCCATTCTCCGAAGCTCTCGTGCTCTCCTATGACGGCATAGGCAATGACGGCAGAACGGTATTCTTCACGGCAAAAGAAAATAAGCTTTCATATCTGGCCAATATTCCTATCGCCTTCGGCCAGAGCTACAACAACTTGGGCTACATCCTCGGTATAAATCCCGAGATAGAGGGCACCACTTCGGGCAAAACCATGGGCCTCACTTCTTATGGCAAGGTGCACGAAAACTGGCTCCCCTACGCGCGCGAATATGTTTTGAAATACCAGAAATTCCCAACCGCGAAACTTGAAGGTCTTCAACAGCGCGGCTTGGGCCACAGGATAAATGACGTGGGCCTCCGCGATATTCCTGAACTTCAAAAATACTTAACGGTACGAAAATATCCGTTCGAGAGCGGCTGGAAACTCTGGCTTGGCATCATAAAAAATACGGAGCTTCATCTGCCGGGGCCGAAAGAAAAAGATTCACAAGACCTGGCCGCGACAGTCCAGCATGCCTGGACCGAAGAGGTAATGCGGCTTATTAAGGAAAACAAGGGAGGGAATAAAAACCTGTGCGTGGTAGGCGGGTGCGCTCTCAACGGCACGACTAATTACATTATCGATAAAAGCGGATTATTCGAGCAAACCCACTTTATACCAAATCCTTCGGATTGCGGCTTGGCATCCGGGGCAGCTTTGTACGCGTATTATGGATTAAATAACAAATCATTTATCGGCACCAAAGAATACTTTTCTCCTTATCTCGGCTCGGAAGCGTTTGATAAAGACAATCTGGATGAACTTAAAAAACGCTATCCTCATAAAGAAATTGATAAAGAATCCTTGCCTCGCGTACTTGCCAAGCTAGTTTCGGAAAATCTTATCGTCGGGTTCATAAACGGCCGGTACGAGGTCGGTCCGCGCGCTCTCGGCAACCGCTCCATCCTCTGCAATCCCCTAAACTCCGATATGCGTGACATCCTGAATGACAAGGTTAAGCACAGGGAATGGTACCGGCCGTTCGCCCCAATGGTCACGGGAGAAGACTCGCACAAATACTTCACCAACCCCCGGCCTGTGCCTTATATGTCGGTTATCTGCGATACTCGCGAGGAATACAGGGACAAATTGCCTTCAGTGACCCATGTCGACGGCAGCGCTCGCATCCAGACCGTGCGCCGGGACCAGAATCCGCTCATCTATGACGCTTTGAAGGAATTCGAGAAGCTTTCCGGCTGCCCGATTTTCCTCAATACTTCATTCAACCCCGCCGGAGAACCGATATTAAACTTCTGCGAAGTGGGGCTTGAAATGCTCGACAAAACCAACCTGGATTTGGTTATTATCGATAATACGGTATTCTCTAATCATGCTAAGAGCACTCTTCTCCAAGCCATATAGCCGGCT
Source organism: Patescibacteria group bacterium (assembly GCA_038058745.1). Lineage (GTDB taxonomy): Bacteria > Patescibacteriota > Minisyncoccia > Phycocordibacterales > Zambryskibacteraceae > UBA5004. The sequence goes on along the minus strand of JBBUAI010000014.1, from coordinate 11,401 downwards.
TTTTATAGTGGGAGATAACGCGAACTGGTCCGTTGACGACGATGCGAGAGACCTCAAAGAATTTGCCCGAAAGCTTGGCATTAAAGCCCGCATTGTGAGAAGAACGCCTTGGAATATCCCCCAAGCGGTGCACTACACTTCCCAATTCTCTCTAATTGACGAATCCGTCTACAAATTCAGGCACCGCATATCTGTAGATTATTACCACGGCAAGCCGGAACAGCAAGAGAGTTTTAGAAAATGTTTTGAGACGTTGCAAAAAAACCATGAAAAGCTCTCGCGAGTGCGGGTTTCAAACAAAGAGATGGAGGGGCTTATAAAATCTACCGGTATCAATCCGGACAAGGTAATGCGGATACCTATACCCGTCGACACAAATGTCTTTACTCCTGCGACTAGAGAGTCCAGGCGCAATATGAGAGTTAAGCTTGGTATTCCGGACGATGCCGTGGTTATCGGCTCCTTCCAGAAAGATGGCGTCGGCTGGGGAGAAGGCATGGAACCCAAGCTTATTAAAGGCCCTGACACATTCTTGAAAGTCATTGAGAAGCTTAAAAGTCAGGTGCCGAATTTGTGGGTGCTTCTTTCTGGTCCGGCCAGGGGCTTCGTCAAAAACGGATTGGAAAAAATTGGGGTTCCCTATGCTCATCGATACGCCAATAACTCAAATAAAATCGCCGAATTTTTCGATGCTATAGACCTTTATATAATCACTTCGCGTGAAGAGGGCGGACCAAAGGCGTGTCTTCAATCAATGGCCAAGGGCGTACCTCTGGTAACGACGGAAGTCGGCCAATGCAAAGACTTAGTAAAGAGCGGCGAAAATGCTATGATGGTTCCTGTAGATGACATAAAAGGGCTATATGAGGCCTCTTTAGAGCTTCTCAACAACAGTGGATTAAGCGAGAAACTGGTAAAAGAGGGCAAGAAGACGGCCGAGGAAAATAACTTCGAGAGCCAATTGCCTTTATGGAAAGCATTTTTCAAAAACTTAGTCACTTCATAAACCTTGCCTACCGGCGGGCGGGCGGGCCGGAAATTACCATTTTCCACAAATTCCAGAAGCCCCCGTACGGCGGCGGGAATCAGTTTCTGCTCGCGCTTACGAAAGAATTGAAGACGCACGGCTACGATGTCGGCAACAATACCGTGGGCAAAAATACCAAGGTCGGTCTCTTTAACTCTTTTGAATTCGATAAAGAGAAACTCAAAAAATGCAGGAAGAAATTCAATGCTCACATGATACAACGGCTGGCCGGACCAATAGGGGTGTACCGCGGAGAAGATATTCAAATAGACCATGATTTATGGGCGCTTAATGGCGAATACGCCGACGCCACCATTTTCATCTCTCAATACTCTTACAATAAATATCTTGAACTCGGCCTTGTCTTCAAGGAGCCGTACATCATACTCAATGCCTGCGACCCGGATATTTTCCACCGGCGCGGCCGCCTTGCCCCTCCCGACGGCAAGAGGAAAATAAAACTCATAGCCACCGCCTGGTCTGACAATCCCAGAAAGGGCGGGCCTCTCCTCTCTTGGCTCGATGAGCATTTGGACCACACCAGATATGAGCTTACATTCGTCGGCCGCACTCACGCCGAATTCAAGGGAGCAAAAGTGATAGAGCCCGTGCCTTCGGAAGAGTTGGCCCAAATTCTCCGTCAGCGTGACATTTACATCGCCCCCAGCCAGGATGACCCGTGCTCCAACGCCCTAGTTGAAGCCTTGACCTGTGGACTGCCCGCGGTATTCCTCAAATCCGGCGGCCACCTGGAACTTGTAAAGGAGGGTGGGGCTGGTTTTACCACGAATGAGGAGGCACTTAAAGCCATAGACGAAGTGGCTAAAAATTACCGGCAATATCAGGATAAAATCAGCAACCCCACATTAAAAGAGACGGCGGACAAATATATCGAGGCGTTCAAAATATAAGATAATAGGCATGGGCAAATTCATTCCCAAGATACTTAAATATCCTCTTATCGTCATATACGTATTCGTGAGGTGTCTTCTGCGTGGCGCTTCAGCGCAAGATATTAAACTTAACCTTTTGGGAGTATTGCCGCCGCCCGACTCCAAAAAGATAGTCCACGGCGGCAAGGTCAAGCTCCTGCATCTGCGTGAGCGCTTTGGCGACAGCTGGCGACGTTTCAATATCGCTTATTTCGCCTCAAGCGGCTTGCCCTTCGCCCCGACAATTTGGATAAAAATTTACAAATTGTTTGGAGTAAAAACAGTCTGGAACCAGAACGGGGTGGCGTATCCGGCCTGGGCCGGCAGAAAAACGAAATCCGTAAACAAGCTTCTCTCTCCCATCCACTTGAGCGATCACGTGATCTACCAAACGGAGTTTTGTAAAAAGTCTGCGGACCGGTACTTAGGCAAATTCAACGGGCCTTCCACCGTTTTAATCAACCCCGTGGACATAAATCATTTCAAGCCCGAGAAACTGCCTCTGCCACCGGAACCCTTGATAATAATCATATCCGGACACCATTTTGAATCTAAAGAGAGACTGGATATTTCACTCGAAGCCGTAAGAAAGCTACGCAGAATGGAGGTAAATGCGAAACTCCTGGTCATCGGCAATACACAAGAAGTGCTTCCCGAAAGTTGGATAGAAACAGTGGGTAAATTTACCCAGGAAGAAGCGCCGGCGCTTTACCAGCGAGCGCATCTCCTGCTTCATTTGAAGAATCTGGACCCGTGCCCCACGATAGTCTTGGAAGCGCTTTCTTCTGGCCTTCCGGTAGTTGGGCTCGGCAATGGCGGCATGCCGGAGTTGGTCAACCAGAGGTGCGGCGTACTCATTCCGGCTAGAGAAGATTTCGAAAAGTTTCATTACCCAACTCCCCGCGAAGTCGCCGACGCGATACTTGAAACCAGAATGAATTTAAAGAGTTTGAGTGCCGGCGCGAGAGAGCAGGCATTGAGGTTCGATAAAGAGAAGTGGCTCAAACGACATGAACAAATATTCGAAAAATTATGCCGAAAATCTCAGTAGTCATGCCGGTTTATAACGGGGGGAAATATCTCTGCGAAGCTATCGACAGTATTTTGAACCAATCATTCAAAGATTTTGAATTTATTATCGTAAATGACGGCTCGAAGGACAAAACGGAGGAGATTATCAAGTCGTACAAAGATGAACGCATTATTTATGTCAAAAATACAAGTAATAAGGGTTTGTCCGCCTCGTTCAACATCGGCATCCGTATTGCGCGCGGAGCATATATCGCCCGGATGGATGCTGATGATGTGAGCATCTACGAGCGCTTCAGTACACAATTATCATTCCTGGAAAGTCATGCTGAAATAGGCATCGTTGGCAGTTCGGCAATACTTATAGATAAAGATGGTAGATTTTTAAAGAAGTACTATAGACCCGTCCGGCACATGGAGATAAAATGGGCAAGCTTGTTTTCGACTCCACTCATTCACCCCACTGTCATGGCTCGCGCCGAGGTACTCAAGGAAAACCCCTACGATGAAACAATGACCAGTTCAGAGGATTACGAACTCTGGAGCCGACTCCTTTTTGAGAGAAGCGTTATCTTCGCTAATATCCCCGAACCCCTGCTTTATTACCGGGTATTTCAGGAATCATTTACCCAAGGGTTGAATAACGACAAGAGGGCGACATCAGCTCGAAATTCAATCAATAATATCGAACGTTATATAACGCTATCCGAGGAGGAGAAGGATATGCTGACCGAATTGCGTGAAGATTTGCCGCTTTCTTCGTCCCAACTACTTGCCATCTGGAATCTGTATAAACGAGCGGCAGGTGGTTTCGTCGAGAGAGAAAACATCAGCTTTCCCAAAAATCTTACCATCTACTCCCGCTTATCGAATTTGGCATTATTCCTTCTCAAACACAAGCTCAAGCATATCTCACGCCCAGTTTAGGTCGATATTTTTGATATTCAATCTCTTGATTTTATTCTTGAGTTCTTCGGTCAGCTCTTTAAGAATCGGGAAGCGCTCATGAGTCTCGACCACTATCTTTCTTATCTTTTTGGTGAGCCCCAGGTCGATGAGCTTGTTTAGTACCTTCACTTCTTCCCCCTCGATATCCATCTTAAGAATCCCGATGGGCTTATCCAAGTTTTTTATAAATTCCGTGAGGTCCATTACTTCGCAGATGGCAAAGTTTCCCTTATCGATATGCGGCTTGTCAGCCAAAAGTGTTGAGCCGGTAGACCACTTTTCCGGATTTTCATCGTATTTGTCGCTGAAATAAATTTTCGCCGTACCGCTATGGTCTGAAACCGCCTTATTGATACAAATGACATTTTCCATTCCCTCAAATTTCGACTTAAGAATCTTCCAAGCATTCGGGTCCGGCTCAAAGGCATAGACGACCACGCCCGGCCTGGCCAACATCTGCGTAATTTTGCCTACATTGGCGCCGCAATCTATCGCTATTTCACCTGCTACAAGCGAGCCGAATAATCTCTTGTTTTTGTATTCCCTGAAATATCTGCCTATTCTAGTGTCGTAGAATTTCACCATATCTCTTTTTTGACATTGGAATGAATAATGAGAACCCAGAAGAGCGGATTTTTGCTGGGGCTTTTCATATCGGATTCTATGGCCCTGCGCACTTCGCTGTCATATTTAGGCACGTCCTCCGACCATGCGGCCTTACCCTTGAGTATTAAGAGCGGCCAGGTGAAATATTTGAATTGAATTTTTTTGCTCTCTCTGCCACCCAAGCCGTATAAATAAAACTTTGATTTATCGCCGAAAATTCTGGTTATTTTCGATACAGTCCGTGGCGTATACTGCCTTATGCCGTGGAAAAGATAGAGAGGTAGTATCGCCCGGGCCGGGAAGTTGTGTATTTGTATGATTGGCCTGTCTGTTTTACCGATATAGTCGCGTATCTGTTCGAAAAAGCGCAGGTCTTCGTCGAAATGCTCTATGGCGGATTGGGTAATAAAAAGATTGGTTTCGGGGGGAATGAGGGGCAGGATATCCGTTGAGCTTGATTCGATAAAATGAAAATTGGGATGCTCTTTTTCCAAAATATCCCAATTTGGCCGTCGACTCATATCAACGCCGGTATAGCTTGCTATGCCATCAGAGAGACGCATACTGTAATTGCCCTGCCCGCAGCCAGTATCGAATACGTGAATTTCTTTAAGCTCCTCATGGAGCTTATCCCACGGCAGAGTGCGCCAGAAAAGATCCGAGAGGCGACGGCCGACGGAACTTGTTTTAAAAGTTTTATCCCATTCTTTCGTTAAATCCGCGTTTTTCCAAGACCTTATCTCAATCCTTTTATCTAGACTGGAATAAGGAAAAAGGTTGTTGAGGAGGTTGAGGAAAAGATAAGCCGGTTTCTGGAAAATATTCAGCCCTTTATCGGCATTGAGACTGTGTATTGAAGTGCTTTTCATAGTTTTCCCATAAAGAACAGATCGAAGGCGAAGAGATTAGGAGATAACTTCGCGAGAGTTTGATAGCGGCCGAGTCCTCTAATTTCTACTTCTTTAAAATATCTCCTTAAAATCGCCTGCAATTCTATCTCGGAAAATTGATTAATGTGGGTAGGATCGCTTAGGGGCGTGTGGCGCTTAGTGCCTAGAAGATAACGGAGTCTATTTTTAAGAGAAAAAGCGTTTGGCACCGAGCCCATAAGCATGCCGCCCAGGTTAAGAAGTGATTTCATTTTTTCAAGCACTTGGTCTGGATAATAGAGGTGTTCGAGGACTTCTCCAGCCACCACCACATCGAATTTACGTCCCTTAAGTTCTGACCAATTACCATTAAGGTCTAGCTTCATAGTCTCAATGCCCAATTTGGAGGCAAGGTCAAGAGCTATATCATCGATATCTACCCCTAGCACGGTATTGCCTTTCAAAAAAAACTTGGTAAGCGCTCCGTCGCGGCAGCCAATGTCGAGAATGGTTTTTCCTTCTCCAATAAGATTTCTTAAAAGCTTGCCCCGATCATCTTTGAGTACTGAGAAACCAGCTTCTCTATGGTGCGAATGATGGTGTCTATATATATCGCGCTGAGAATATGTCATTGTAGTTGCTTCACTAATTTATCGGCAAGCTTCTTAAGACTGTGTTCCTCGATCTTAAAGTTTTTCGCATCAGGGTTATCTACCATTAATTTGCACCCGCATGCGACCGCCTCGAAGATGGTTTTATCGAAGCTTCCGGCGGGAGTTTTGTTGACATAGAATTCATGTGAGAGATAGAGTGCTCTCGCTTCTTCAGGTGTCACCGGACCGATAAATCTAATTTTGTTATTCAAATTACGCTTAACTTCTTCTCCGTATTCCCTGTCTTCTTTGAGAATTGGACCAGCAAGGGTCGCTTGATATCCATTACTCTTAACCCAAGCTATGAATTCCAAAACTTTCTTAACTGGTGAAATGCGACCCAAAAATAAGTAGGTATTGGGTACTCTTACTACCTGAGGATCCGGCTTAAAGAATTGAGTATCAATACCTACAGGCATTTGAATTGCCTTTTTAAATTGGGCAGCGAAAGATTGCGGAGAGGTATAGAACACTTTATGGGAAAGAGCCACCGCTATCCGAGTCAACAAATTCCCCTTCGCATGATTTCTCCAAAGATAAACTTTCTTGCCCAGGAGTTGCCACAGGTCTCCCGCTAAAAGCACGTACTCCTGATTCATGTGCACGAAAACAGCGTCGTAATTATTTTTTTCATTCCAAACGTAGCGATAAAATCTCGAAAGATATTCCGCCTTTGATCTCTCTTCTTCCTTGCCTAAGGAAAGAACTTTAACATTTTCCGGCAAGCTATAAACTCCTTTTTCCAGGCAGATGACCGTGACTTTTTCAAACTTTTTAGCAAATTCTTCCAACCAACGGTGAAAAAAGCCCAAAATAGGGTCATTTTTATCAACTTTCTGGGTTATTATCAGTAATTTCATTGGGCTTTTCGGCCTTGTCTTGCTCTATTGCCGAGGTTTGCTCCTCCTTTTTTACCAGTTCGGCCGCTTTGCGCAAGTACCTTATTATATGATGCCCGACCAGATAGTGTAATATGAGCCCGATTAAACCAGCAAAGATGATGAACAAGAGGATGTAGACAAGATTGTTCTTCATGAATTTGCCGACCAGAGATGGCGATCCGACTGCCATAGAGACATCGCGAATATTGCCGGCTTTGTCAACCGCTCGTACTATCACGCTTAATTTGCTCTCAGTAAGCGGCACTTGGAAAGGACTTTCCGCTTGGACGAAAACCGGCGAGACAGTAACGGGCTGGCTTTTATCGATCACTCCTATTTCATAACGATCGACGCCTGAGAGATTATCGGTGGTAAAGAAAGAAACCAGGGCGCGCTCGTTTAAGATCGTGGCTGCCAACAGATAATCTATTTCCGGCTTGAAGTCAGCAGGAGGAGCCGTATCGATGCGCATCAGGAAATGCCCTGTCGTTCCCCATGCCCCGTTCCTGTTGGCCTTAATGTGGAAATACCATAAGCCATCATCCAGATTCTCAAAGAACTTGGTGGTATCCTTGGCGCTAATTGTATTCTCCGGAATAGTGTGCGGCTTGTCGTCGAGCAGGTAGCTAAATCCCGATACCTCAGGATCCTTCTCCCAGAATACCACCGGGCTGTCATTGTTATACCACTCGCTGGGAAACGGGTGCGTTTCCGAGAAAACCCTGACGCCTTCAGGCGCTCTTGCCATGATGGTATATTCCGACCTGCCCACCTCGACAGTAGCTTCCGTGCCTTGCCCGTCATTCAACAGTACTTTGGAATTCGCGCTCACGGAAACTACTGCTTTGCCGGTTTTCTTGGCTCTAAAAGTAATAGTGCCGACCGAACCAGAACTGGTCGTAATGCCGCTGGGAATGACCCCCATGTAACTCGCTAAACCGCGGGTATTATCGTAGCTCGGAGGCGCGAGCCAGACACCGACGATAGATTGGCCGCTTGAAGGTTTGACGATTTCAAGTTTGTCTTTGTCAAAATTAATAGTGATTTCTAAGCCGTTGATGCTCGCCCCTTTGGTATTGATCAAGATAGGGATATCAAAGGTGGAGTCTTCGACAAAACTGCCAACGCGAGGAGAAAGAGATAGTTCGATTCGGGGCATAAGTTTGGATCCGTCCAAAAATACCGTTTGGGCCTCTGCTTGAATCGCATAAACCGGAGCCAAGATAAGGATTATCAAGAGAGAGATGGTAGAGAAAAATTTTCTCATAGTTGTCCAAACGAGAATGTGCCCCTTCTTAGTCACCGATATCCTTTTCTGAGCGAATAATCTCCTTGTGAATGATCTTCTCGGCGTCCACCAGATTCTGCTTCAAGCGATGAATGACCGCGTCTTCTTCGGCCGTGAGCCTGCGTTTAACGCGTGCCCGTTCCAGGATATGGATGCTGTCGCTTATGTCCTCTTTCAATAAATCGAATGATTTCTCGATCAGGCGGTCGATGCCGTGAAGATCTTTGCGCAAGTTTTTCTTCAACGAGCGAATATTACCTACCCCTTTCTTGGTAGTATGTACCAGGAAGAAACCGAGAGCGAGCATTGGTATGACTATGGAAAAGAATTTGATGATCCAGTCGGCCAGGGTCTTCCAGGACGGCATATCGAACTCGAAGGTGGTGCCTGGCGCCTTGTCCTCGCTTGTTTCTGTAGCCGGGGGCTCTGGCGATTCCGATATGGCCGGCGGAGTCACAAGAATCTCCTGCTTCTGCTCCAAGGAAAATGAAGCGGTGCCAAGATTTTTCAATATATTGGTGCCGTACCCGTCATTAGCTAGAAGCGATCCGGAGGTCAGACGAATGTCGGCAGAGCCGGTGCCTACGACTCGGAAATTGACGCCCAGCACTCGACCATTAGACTCGTTAAAGCCGGGATTAGGCACTACCCCCTCGAAGGTCACTGTGCCGCGCGAATTGGAAAAGGACGGCTCCTGGACCCAGAGGGAAAGCACTGAACCGATCTTGGACACAGAGACTACTTGCAGCTTATCGATCGGGAACGACAACACGCCAGAAATCGCGTTGATCGCCTGCCCAGGACTCGAGACCATAATACGTGCTGAAAACGTATCTCCCACCGTGTAAGTCCCGGTAATCGGGGAGACAAAGATGGTGTCCGCGAAAACGCTTCCCGGTACCAGGAAGACTACTGAGAAGATGAGCGAAAAGAGCGTCTTAAAAGCAAAAGAACGCATAATAATATTATAAGGCCAATCAAGAGAGTTGCATAATGATAAGGGGCGGCTGTGGATACCTCCATGTAATTGCCGGATTTGTCTACCGCGCGAATATGTATCCTTTGGAAAACTTCAGCGCGCGATAAGACCAGGGGCGATTTCGCTTCTATCCAATCGCTTCTTCCTGGTTTAAGAAACCAAGTGGCCGCTTTTTCGTAGCGCTCGATGCCCGTCCCCTTATCTTGAGTAAGGAATGATATGAAGTATTTGCCGTCAAAGATATCCACTGAGGCCGAAATGATGGGAGTAAAAGGTTCTGGTGGAGCCTCATCCTCTGCCACTTCGGATGATTTCACTCGCAGCTTAACAGGCACTGCCGTTCCTGAACCATCATTCTTAAGCGCGCTAATCGAGCTGAAGCTGAACCGAGACAAATCTCTTTCGCCCCACTTGCCCTCGATAGAGAAAATAGGATAAATGCCTCTAAACCCACCGGGAGAGAGTCCGGCAAAGAAAATAGTGTTTGCATCGTTTAAAGTCGGTTCTGCAATCCATATCAATATTACTGAATTACCGGTGTAAATGTCATGGATGGAAACGCCGGAGGGAACTTTAATCATACCTTCAAGAGCATTGATAGTTTCTATGCCCGTATCGATCTCCACCACCAATCTCGCCGCTTCGAGAGAGATTGGCAAAGAAAATAAAACGAGTGAGATGATAAGTTTTTTCATACTTAGCCTGTCCAATTAAAGGCCATGATAGAGAAATCGATGAGGTCTACCTTCCCATCTTTATTCAAATCGATACTGGCCGGCGGCGCGGCTCTTTTATACCAGTAGGCCGCGATGGAGAAGTCTACTAGATTGATCCGGCAGTCGGTATTGACGTCGCCGCGCTTGTCGCAGACCTTTTCCCGCGGCTTTACTAAGATACTGGTATTGCCCACCACGAAGGGCACTGCCAGGCTGTACGGGCTTATCTCGGCATCCTTGGCGCTTTTCGTCTTGGTGCTATGGTTTCCGTACTCAAGCGGGGTTGTATCGAAATTGTATAGATAAATACCATTAGCATCGGCTTTAGTCTGGGCGAAGAATTGCTGTTCGGAATTCACTTGGATAGTCACATCGCTCGCTACGGCAGTCTGGCCGAAGATGGCAATATCATCCCCCTTCCTTACTTGGGACTTGTCCAGAGCCACAGTCGGAGCTATAAAGATGCCGCCAACCTCCGTAACTACGCCATTAGTGATATAAACCGGGAAGGTAAAGGAGTTTGACCGGATCTGATTCGAATCCTCGCTATAGACGGAGAAGAGATAATTGCCGGGCGACAGATTGCTTAGATTAACCTTGAACTTGCTATCTGGTCCGGCAATGGTCGTTACCGCCAGTTGAGCATCCTTTAAAATGCTCACCCGACTCAAGGGATAAGCTCTGCCGGAAAAGACGATGCCAGTTTGCGTATAGCTCGCCCCTCCGCCGCCCCCGCCGCCACTGCTACCACCGCCACCGCCAGCAGCCGGAGCGGTTGGCGTGGCCGAAACTTCCGTAGAAGTAGCAATGTAGAATCCCAAGGCATCAGTGACTCTTATCACGAAGTAGTAAGGAGTGCCATTAGTGAGGCTAGTGCGGGTGGAAGCCAGCACATTTCCCACATCGCTGTAAGTATACGGCCCGCCGGCAGTGGTGGATTGCCCCACGGCATACCCGCTGACTGCCCAGCCGGTAGAAGCGTCAGCAGTAGTCCAAGTCAAAGCCACTTGGGTGTTGCCGGCAGTGGCCGTAACGGTCGGCGTCGAAACAAACGGGAAGTACAAGAAGCCGCCGAAGAGATCGAAGGTGGTTGCAGTAGAGGTGCCAATGGCCATCTGCGAAATCACCCCAGTCAGAGAAAAATTAGTCGAAGTAGAGTATCCTCCGGGAAATAGTACTGGGGCCGTAACCGTGAAATTGCTTGAAGAAAAATCTTGCGCCCAGACTGTTAGAGTAAAGGAGAAAACCATTAGAGCGATGGTTAACGTTCTTAAATATTTAAAGGTCATACAATTTCTATTATCGAAACTTCACCCCTCCGCGAATCTTAGCATTACCGCGCACTTTGACGCTGGGAACTGAAGAGGAGCGAATTTCTACTCCTTGACCGCCATAGGAATAGAAGGTGTTCGGGGAGTTTTGATTATTGTATTCAGTGGCAACCCAGCCGGCGGAATGAGCGACACTGGCAAC
>JBBUAI010000013.1:0-26762 GCA_038058745.1 Patescibacteria group bacterium | reverse complement strand
GGCAAGTTCAAGAATCTGGCTGACTTCCTCGACCGCATCAAAGACAAAAATTTAAACAAGAAATCGCTCGAGGCACTTATAAAATCTGGCGCCTTGGATGAATTTGAAGAACGCGGGCTCCTGCTTGCCAATCTTAATGCTCTTCTTTCCTACCACAAAGAAAGAATGAACACCTCGGACAATCAGAGCTCTCTCTTTACCACCGAATCGCTGCCTGCCCTTCGAATAAGCTCAGGGCAACCAACTTCTCTGAGGGAGAAGCTTGGTTGGGAAAAAGAACTTTTAGGGCTCTACATTTCCGGCCATCCACTCGAAGCGCATAAGGAAAAGTTTCTTTCAAAGGATATGAATATCGCCAAGCTCAAAGATTTGCCCGAAGGCGCTGTCACCGTCATTGGTGGCATGGTCGAAGGCGCGCGCGATGTCCTTACGAAGAACAACGAGCGCATGGTCTTCATGAAGCTCGCGGACCTCTCCGGCTCAACCGAGGTAGCCGTCTTCCCGAGAGTACTCTCTGAATTCCGTGAGTATGTCTACCCGGACGCCTGCATCGCCATCAAAGGTAAGGTTTCGAAACGCAAAGGCGAAACATCCTTCATTGCCGAGAAGATAAAGGCCCTGTAAGATTAGAGAAATGGAAGAAAGGGACCATAAGAAGTTAGGTAAAGAGCTGGAGCTTTTTACCTTCTCGGATACCGTGGGTAAAGGGCTCCCCCTCTGGCTGCCTAAAGGTTCGATCATCAGGCGCGAGATCGAGAAATTTATTGTTGAGGAAGAAACGTTACGCGGTTATATGCATGTCTACACTCCCGATATCGCAAAGTTAGATTTATATAAGAAATCTGGTCACTATCCTCATTACCAGGACAGTATGTATGCTCCTATTGTTATAGATGATGAGGAATTTATACTTCGTCCAATGACTTGCCCGCATCATTTTGAGATGTATTTAAGTAGACCCAGAAGCTATAAAGACCTTCCGATGCGTATTGCTGAATGGGCAAAACTCTATCGCTACGAGCAATCAGGAGAGCTTATGGGCCTTCAGAGAACTAGAGCTATGTGCCTTTCTGATGCTCATATCATCTGCGCATCTGAGGAGCAGGCTGTAGAAGAAGCCAGTAAGGCCTTGGATCTTATAGAGTATGTGGCTAGCGTCTTTGGGCTTGAGCTTGGCAGAGATTATCGTTACAGATTATCTATGGGCGATAGGAGTAACACTGAGAAATATTACAAAAATGATAAAGCTTGGGAGAAAAGTGAGCAGCTTCTGCGACAACTTCTAAAGAAGCGTGTAGGTGAATTCGAGGAAGCTAAGGGTGAGGCGGCTTTCTATGGACCGAAGATTGACATTCAGATAAAAAACGTGAATGGCAAAGAAGATACGGCATTTACTGTCCAGTACGATTTCTGTATGCCTGACAGGTTCGATCTCTCTTACATTGGTGAAGATGGCAAGAAACATCGTGCATTCGTTATTCACCGTTCTTCGGTTGGAACGATAGAAAGATTCATGGCCTTTTTAATCGAGAAATACGCTGGCGCCTTCCCTCTCTGGCTCGCTCCAGTACAAGTGAAAATCTTGCCTATTGGCGAAACTCACTTCCTCTACGCCACCGAAGTAATGGATAAGCTTAAAGCAGCTAATATGAGAGTGGAGATGGATGTGTCAAACGAAACTCTAAGCAAGAAGATCCGTAATTTCAAAATAGAGAAAGTTCCCTACGCCCTCGTCATCGGAGACAAGGAAGTGGCTGATAAGAAAGTCTCTGTCGAAAGCCGAGATGCCGGAAACTTGGGCCAAATGTCTCCCGACGATTTGATTATCAAACTTAAAGACGAGATAAAAGAGAGAAAATAAGTACAAATAGCAAGCACACGTTAAACATAATAACGATGCTATAGCTTTATTATTATGTAGTAGAATAGTAACTAAAAATGGGAAATCTCGAGGAAGCAACTAGAAAAAATTTAAGAAGAACAAAAATGCAGGAGGCAATTCTTTTAGTTATTGTTTCTAGCGGAAGAATAGGAGGAGATATGCTAGCAAAACAAGTAATAGACTCCCTGCTCGATACTGATTTCTCCGCTACTTCTCCAAGAAAAAGTGAGATAGTGAAATCTGCCGCAAGTCGCTTAAGCCGAAAAGGATTGCTTATATTTGAGAACGGGCATTATTCTCCTACTGCAGCCGGAACAAAAATATTAGATCAATGGCAAATGTCTAACTATCGAATTAAACGTCCAAAAAGATGGGATAAAAAGTGGCGAGTGATAATCTTCGACATTCCGGAGAAGAAAAAGAAAATGCGAGAACGGGTTAGAAAAATACTTTCAGCCACAGGATTCATCCGGCTACAAGACAGCGTTTGGGTTTATCCTTACGATTGCGAAGATGTTATGGGCTTGATGAAAACTGATCTAGGTATAGGAAAGAATTTGCTTTACATGATAGTGGACCAAATAGAAAACGACAAGTATTTACGGATGGATTTCAATCTTATCTAAATACATTATAAGGATGCTATAGCATTATTAAAATGTAGTATAGAAATTTTTGACATGAAGAAAGGGCGGAAGCGCGTTAGCGCTTCCGCCCTTCTTAACTACTTGCCGAATATTGACTGTCTCTGATGGCACTCGAACCTCACCGGGTTATACACGCGGGTGCCGGAACCGTAGACGATGAGACTCTCGCATGTTGGGCCACCCTCTACTGTTTCGATAATTTCTGCGGCCAGGAACCGGCGGTTGCCCAAAGTGAGTACCTTGTACTGCTCGCCATTTGGAAGCACTACTGCTTCCGTGACTGGGCCGGTAAGACTCTCCTTGAGTGCGGTGTTCTCGTTTGCGGATTGTTGGGCGATAACAAATCCCAACAGTCCAAAGACGAACATGAGCAGGCCAAATGAACTCCAGACGATGGGGTCGAGACTTGCTCGATTTCTCATCTCTTTCTCCTCGCGGCCATAACCGCAAAACCTAATCTACTTAGACTATACACTTAAAGTATTAAAAAGTCAATAGCTTCAAAACTTGTCCCCTATCCGCAGCCCAGAGGAAAGTGCCGAGGCGAGGACCAGCATCCCTGTTTATTAAAAGATTGTAAACGTCTTTAAAGAACGCTCTTTGAGCTTTCTTTAATTCTTCTTCGTTCAACCCTGGCAATTTTGGAATATCGTAGACCAGGATATCCAGCTCCTGGACTGAAGCATTTTTATTTTTCTCCAATTCTTCCCGCAACCGATTGATTTGTCTTCTCCCCACATCATTCATGGAAAACGCGTAAGAGGAGTTTGGAGTATTGTTTAATTTTATTACTTCGTATGGATTGTATTTCTCGAGCCAATTTTTCGCGAGCGGTAGTCGGCTGGAAATACTTTTTGTACTGTATTTTAAATTGAGCGCATCAAGAATGGTTTTTAATTTATTCTCCTGCCATTGCACAACCTGTCCGAAGCCGACTACCTGGCGGAATGGGATGGAATTAAGTTCCAAATGTTCTGCGTCGTATTCATCATATTGGCGATAAATTTCCGTATTGAAAGCGAGTTCGAATGATTGGTCGGGCGACTTCCTGAAGTAAAGCCACTTCAACACCTCCGGCTCATAGACTTCCATGAGCTCTAAGGGAGAGATGGCATTACCCTTTGAACCGGACATCTTAGCGCCGAGGCCCTGGATGCCCACAAATTTATACTCGACGAAAAGCGGTGGATTGTAATCGAATATTTTCGGCGCAATCTCCGTACCGATGTCGAAGCTCGACCCCGGGGAAGCGTGGTCGTGTCCGCCTGGCTCGAAAACCACCCTCTCGTGCCGCCACCTCATGGGCCAATCCACTTTCCAGGCAAGCTTGGCGATATGTTCTTTTGAAAGGTCTATGGGCTCTTCCTTGCCCGTTTCGACACAGAGATAAGTGATACTGGTATTACCGTCGAATCTAAGAACCTTCGTGGTATCTTTGCCTGTAAAGCGGGAGTAGACGGAAATAGGATAATAGTTTTCCTGGTATTCGGCGGGATTAATACCCTTCTCCCCCTTTGCTTTCTCCGACATGAAGGAGAGTAGAATATCCGCGATTTCCTTCCTCTTCTTAAGCGCTTCAAAAATCGCTTCATCATAAATACCGCTTTCATACAAAGTCGTCTGGTCACGATACTCGATTTCGATGTTAAGTTTTCGCATCGCTTCGACAAACAGCTTTTGGAAATGCTCCGCGTATGAAGAAAGTTTACCCATAGGGTCGGGAATTTTGGAAAGCGGCTTGCCGATATACTCGGAGAAGGATTCCGGCACACCGGCCGGAATTTTTCGGAAACGGTCAAAATTGTCCCAGGAGAAGATGAGTTTGGATTTTTTGCCTTTTCTGACCAGTTCTTCCCGTACCAGGTGAGCAGTTGCCACGTCGCGGAAATTGCCAAAGTGCACCACTCCCGAAGGACTGATGCCAGCGGCCGTCACATATGCTCCTTCGCCAGGATGCGCGGCAATAATTTCATCCGCCGCCTGTGAGGCCCAGGAAGTTTTGTCTTTCACTTTCGAAAAATCAAATCTATTTTTTTGGTGCTCCAAACTATTTGATGTCGATAATCTTATACGACATCATACCACCAGGTGTCTCGAATGAGAATGAGTCCCCTTTTGATTTACCCATCGCTCCAGCACCCAGAGGCGAGCGGGTTGAGATGAGACCCTTCGCGGCATCGGCCTCCTCTGAACCGACAATGGCATATGATTTCTTCGACTTATCTGATTCCTTTTCCACCATAATAACCGAGCCAACGGAGACGACATTCGTGCTCTGGGCCGAGACGATAGCAGCTGACTTCAAAATCTGTTCGAGGCGGGCGATGCGGTCCTCGAGAACCGCCTGGCTGTCACGCGCTTCCTGATATTCCTGATTCTCGGAAAGGTCGCCCAGAGACTTCGCGTACTCCAGTGCGTCCGCGATCTCCTTCCTTTTGGCGGTTCTTAAATACACAAGCTCTTTTTGCAATTCTTTGAACTTCTCCTTGGTTAGATACTCCCGTTCGGTGCTGTACATATTTTTAAATTATTGGCAGATATGATACTTCACTTTCTCTCCCGACGCAACCATGTCTATTACGAACATGCTACTCGAAGTACTCTCTAGCATTGACACTCATCCAGTCGAAAAGAGTGCGTATGACGGAAGTCGCCCCTATGGCGTTTGTAGCCGGACCTTTCTCCATGACCACCGCCCAGGCGTATCGGGGGTGCTCGAACGGGAAGAAGCCGACAGACCATGAATGGACATAGCTTTTGCCGGAGCCGATTTCCGCCGTGCCGGTCTTGCCGGCGGCATTGACGTAAGGAACGTTAAGTCCAACGGATGTGCCGTAGGTAACGCTCTCTCTTAAGCCCTGAAGTACGGTCTGCCAATCTTCTTCCTTGAAAGAGACTGTGCTCATAACAGGGTTGGCCTTGCCGCCTTTCATAAGCGAGGGCTTCAAGAGCCGACCTTTGTTGGCCAGAGCCGCTGTAAAGCGGGCAGCTCCAATGGGCGTAATTTGGGTTCCGTATTGGCCAATGGCGGTAATGTAGGTGTCGCCCAGACGCCAGACATCACCCTGGAACTTTTCCGCTTTCCATTCCGGAGTGGCGATAATTCCCTGTGCTTCTCCGGAAAGTTCGATACCCGTCATTTCGGGAAGGCCGAAAAGCGATAAATAATGGTCAAGAAGCGATATGCCGAGACCCTTCTGACCGCCGAATCCGCCGCCGATGGAATAAAAGTAGGTGTCGGAAGATACGGCCAGGGCTTCTTTCATATTCGTCCAGCCGTGCGCCCTCCAGTCTTTGAAAACCGAGGGCTTCTCGGGGTCATAGGGATTCGGTACGGTAATGGAGCCGGTGGAGAGAATACTTTTCTCCGGAGAAATAATGCTTTCGTTAAGGGCGGCGATAGCGACAATGGGCTTTATTATGGAGCCGGGAGTATAGAGACCGCCGATGACGCGGTTCAAAAACGGCTTGCCCGGGCCGTTTAACAAGAGATTGAAGGATTTTTGGTCCATGCCATGGGTCAAGGCGTTCTGGTCGTATTCGGGGTAGCTCGTCATGGCAAGAATCTCTCCGGTATTGACATCCATGATGACAGCGGCCCCTCCAACGAAGCCCTTTTCGCGGGCCAGGGACTTTATCGCTTTATAAAGCGCCTCTGTCACGGAAGCATCGATTGACAAGATGAGAATATCGCCGTCTACCGGATTTTCTATAATGCTTTCGGAAGTAACGGTGCCAGAGACATCGGTTTCCACGAGCTTCGTGCCGTTTTTGCCCCGGAGCTCTTCGTCATACGCGCGCTCGACTCCGTCTCTGGCCCTGTACTTTTCTTCATAATAAACGCCGGCAGAATCGGTTTGAGGATATTTGATGTAACCCACCACGTGAGAGAGCCCCTCAATGGGAACGTATTGCCGTGCGGCAAAATCGCTCTCCGCATCTTTGATGACGTTGCCGGCCAGCTCCAATCCGTTTCTATCCTTGATGACTCCCCTGTTGGCAAAAATGAGAGTTTTCTCAAGACGATTGTTGTCTGAAATTTCGGCGTAAACCGAGCCATCGATTATCGTGAGAAACCACAACTTTGAAGCAAGAACAAGTATCAGCACGACGAAAAAAATCTTAAGCAGAGTGAAGGTTTCACGGCTCATTGGCCGCTCAATCCTGCCTTGGAGCGCGTGTTCGGCAAACCCCGGGAGATTGGTGGAATCAAGGAAAATATCCTCCGGATTGATATCGTCGTATCTCTTTCTTTTTTTAAAAAGTTTTCTAAACATGTGACCTTAAGCGCGCTCTTATAGGTATAAGGAAGATTAGTCCCGCTAAAGAAAGAAAGCTCGCCGATAAGAAAAAAGATGAAACAGAGCTTATCTTCCCTCCATATAAAGCGTCTATCAAGAATCCCAGAAGAATGCCTTCCCAATAAAGAGGCAGAAGGGCCTCGGCGGCGATTAAAGCCGGAACGTAGACCCAATATGGCAGAAAAATGATGGTAATAATGAGAAAAATAGTGGCGAGTGGGCGGTAGGTCATGGCCTTACAACAACGAAACGGATATTGAAGAGGTTCCTCGGAGAGCGCGCGAAAATCTCCTTGAATGAGTCGGTCGGTTCGATTTTAATATCTTCGACAACCGCGAGGAGCCGGGAGAAAATATCGGCCGAGAGAATCCTGTCCCCCTTTTCTGCCGGAGTTTCTCTGGGTACGACCGCTCTGAAGTTGCCGCCGCCCTCACCTTCGAGAATAGTCGATAAGCCGGAACGTTCGAGGATGGCTGCGGTCTTCTCTCCCGCGCTCGAGAAAAGCTTGACCTTAGCCGAACTTGGAAAAATTTCTGAAATTGTTCCAAGCACAGGTCCTTCCGGCAAAAACACTTGTGAGTCAGCGAGCACTCCATCATCTCTTCCGGCGTCAATGATAATAATGTCATAGGGCGTCTGCGGAGGCCGGACGAGTACTGTGGCAGCTATGCCTCCATCTTCAGCTTTGCGGCCCAGGAGCGAGAGCAGAGTATCGTTCCCGTCTATGGCGGCTGGACGCGCGCTAAGCTCCAGCTCGAGCGAAGAGATTTTTTCCTTGAGCTGGATGTTTTCCGAGACAAGAGCCAGCCTTCCACGCCAGATTTCCTTCCAATCCGAAAGTGTTTTGACCAGTTGATTTTCAGCATTCCAGAATGGAATTGCCGCCGAGATGATAAGGCCGGAGAGGAAATAAAAAACGGTAAAGCCGAAGAAGAAAACTCCCAGCAAGAATAGCGCCAGCTTGCGGCGTCCTCTCTTCGGCCTACTTTTTTGGAGGTAATTCATCTTCATTTTCTACAAGAATATCCGTGAAGCTCTCCATATCTTCGAGGATAATGCCGGTGCCGCGGGCCACGGCGGTAAGAGGGTCTGCCGCAATATGCACCGGGATGTTAAGTTCATTTTCGAAAAGCTCCGCCAGGCCCTTGATGAGAGCGCCACCGCCGGAAAGGAATATCCCTCTGTGCATTACGTCGGACAAAATTTCCGGAGGAGTCGATTCCAGGACCTCGCGCGTAGCTTCAACCAGCGTCTCAACCGATTGCGAAAGCGCCTCGCGGATATCGGTGTCGGTAAGGATAACCTCTTTCGGCAGACCGGTCACCAGGTCGCGGCCCTTGACCGGCGCCTCTAACGGCGCATGCGTCGGCAGAACCGAACCGATGGATGTCTTAATACTCTCGGCGGTCTTGTCTCCTATGAGAATCTTGAATTGATTCCTGACGTAAGCCACGATGTCGGAATTAAACTTGTCTCCGGCGATGCGCAAATTCTTCGAGCTTACTACGCCGCCCAAGGAGATGATGGCGATGTCGGAAGTGCCACCGCCGATGTCTATAACCATGTTGCCGACCGGCTCATGTATCGGAAGCCGCATGCCTATGGCGGAAGCCATAGGCTCCTCGACGATATGGACCTCGCCCGCGCCGGCATTCTTGGTGGCGTCGCGCACGGCCCGGATTTCCACGTTGGTAATGCCGGAAGGCACCCCGACCACCACGCGCGGAGAAAAGATTTTGCCGGAGCCGGCAGTGGCCTTGCCAAGAAGGTACGCGACCATCTCTTCGGTCGTCTCGAAGTCCGAGATGACGCCGTCGACCAAGGGCTTGATGGCGAGAATATGGCCCGGGGTGCGTCCGAGCATGGCCTTGGCCTCTGTGCCGATGGCCACAATCTGGCCGGTCTTCTGGTTTACCGCCACGACCGACGGCTCGTTGATGACAATGCCCTTGCCGCGCAAATAGACCAGAGTATTGGCCGTGCCGAGGTCGATGCCGACGTCATGCGAGAATAAGCGTTTGAGTTTTTGGGCGTAGGGAAATTTCATTAACTTTTTAACTCCTCGAGCAAATATTCGAGAGTAACCTGTCGTACCTCATCGGCATTCCTATTTTTGACCTCAAGCATTTTTGATTCAAGAGACTTTTCCCCAATCACGACGCGGAGCGGGATACCAATTAAGTCTGCGTCTGCGAACTTTTCCCCGGCGCGAACATCGCGGTCATCATAAAGAACGTCTATTTTATTGGCTCTAAGGGTTTTATAAACCTCATCCGAGAGCTCATTCTGATTGAGAGAAATTAAATGAACTTGAAACGGCGCTACCTCTTTCGGCCAGACAATTCCCTTCTCATCTGAAAGCACTTCGACTACAGTGCCCATGAGTCTTCCCAAACCAATACCATATGAGCCCATCCATACCGGCCTTTCACTTCCGTCAATCTCTTTATATTTCAAACCTAGAGCTTCTGAAAATTTTGTGCCTAGATTAAATATATTTCCCACCTCAATTGATTTCTCCTCCCTAAACTTGTTCATATTAAGTTTCGCCTTCCACTCATCATTAAATATTTCTTTATTAACTGCATAATCATTTTCTTCGCGTATAAATATTATATCTTCACCAGAAGCAGTAATTGTTTGGAATTCATGAGAGACATCTGAAAAACTACCGCCAGACGCATAGGTTAGATACGTTAAATGACCTATTCCTACTCTATCAAAAATCCGTTTATATGAGTCCTGTGCTTTTTTATAAAAATCACGATGCTGATCATAATTTTCACAGAAAGAATAGAGATCTTTCATTAGAAACTCTCGGCCACGCATAATACCTGATTTAGTCCTTAATTCTCTTCTGAATTTTGTCTGGAATTGATAAGCGGAGAAGGGTAGGTCTCGGTATGATTGCACGTATTCCTTTGCGATAGCAGTCAATGGTTCCTCATGTGTAAATCCTAATCCAATATCTTCATCACGCAATTTGTACCAAACGTCAATAATTTTATCGTCCCAACGATTTGTCTTTTCCCACAATTCCTTGTTTTGAAATGTCGCCAACTCAATTTCCTGCGCACCAAGCTTGTCCATTTCTTCGCGAATAACACTTTCTATCTTTTTAAGCACTTTCAATCCCAAAGGCAGATATGAATAAACGCCCGCCATTTCTTTGTGTATGAATCCGGCGCGGGTGAGGAGAATGGCGTTCTTGGAGACTTCATCCGCTGGCGCCTCCCGGCGAGTTTTAGTAAAGAGTTGGCTCTGTCTCATGGGGCTATTTTACAGAAAGCCGGGGTAAAAACAAAGCTATGGTTTAAAAGATGTTCCGGACGTCGTGGATGGTGATTAGAATCATAAGAAAAATAAGCAGGGCAAAGCCGGCAGTGTTCAAGGCATTGAAAAAGTGCGGTGGAATCGGGCGGCCAGAAACACTCTCAATAGCGACGAAAAGGAGCCGCCCGCCGTCAAGCGCGGGAAAGGGCATCAAGTTGATGATGGAGAGATTAATGGAAAGAAGCGCCGTGAAAGTGATTAGATAGGCAAATCCCAATTCGCGTATATCGCCCACCATACCCACGATGCCCACCGGTCCGGCGACCGCGGTCAAATCGGCCCGGCCCAATACTGCTTGCGACAATAGAGCGATGATTGCCTTGGCTGTAACGAAAGTGAGGGATGCTGTGGTCTTTAAGCCCTCCCAGAAGGCCCGAAGCGGAGGAAGCTTTACGATGCCTACGGTTTCCATGGAGATGCCTAAAGCGGGGCGGCCGGCGATAATGCCTTCCTTGGGAGTAACTATCTTTTCAATGGATGATTTCCCCCTTTCTATTGACAAGGTGATTGGCTCAAGCGAGCGGGAGATGAATTTTGAAAAGGCTTCGGGAGAAAGCTCCGCGTAAGACCCTCCCCGGGACATTGAGACAATGGCATCGCCCTCCTTCAAGCCCGCGAGTGCCGCAGGCGAGCCGGATATGACTGTTGTGATGAGTGTGCGCGGGTCTGTAATCGGCAAAGACATCCTGGCCGGCGACGGCAAGCCACTTACGAATCCTATTGAGATTAGAAACCAGGCGAAGAGAAAGTTTCCCAGAACTCCCGCCGCAAGCACGGCCGTTTGAATACCGTGATTTTTAGATTGAAAATTGTCAGAAGCAGAGCTAGTAGTTTCCACCGGGTTTTCCCCGAAGATTTTGACGAAGCCGCCGAAGGGCAGCCAATTTAAGGTAAAGATGGTCTTTTTCCAGGAAAATAATTTAGCTGCGCGGGGCGGATAGCCCAGGCCGAATTCATCTACCCGGATACCGTAATACTTTGCCACAAGCATATGCCCGAGTTCGTGGACAATGATAAGCGCGGAGAGGATTATGAGAAAAATGATGATAGACACGGATTTTGTTTATTCGGAAATCTCTTTCTCCTTGTGTTTGGAAAGTTCCTCGAGTTTCGAGTTGACTTCGTCAATAAGCTTCTGAATTTCGTTCCTTAAGCGTTTCTGTTCGTCTTCCGCCGGAACCTTCTTTTCGATATCGGCGAGAGTTTTCTGCCGTTCATTGCGAATTTTGATGCGGGCTTCTTCCAATTTCTGTTTGGCCACTTTAATCAATGCCTGTCTGGTGTCATTGGTCAGCCGGGGAAAGATTACCCGCAAACCCTTATCATCCGTTGCGACAGAGAGCCCGAGGTCCGACTGCTGAATGCCAGACTCAATGGACCGGGTAACATTCGCATCCCATGGAGTGATACGGATGGTGAAGGCGTCTTCAATATTCACCCCGGCCAGCTGGTTAATCGGCATTCTCCCGCCATAGGCCTCAATCTGGATTATATCCAAAACTGCCGGATTGGCCCGGCCGGTCCGGAGCCCTACGTATTCCTTACGCAGCCACTCCACGGCTCCGTCTAATCCCGTTTTTAGTTGAGAAAGATTATACGCCATGGGCGAATTATAGCACCAAGGCAAGATGCTCGAGAATAAGTTTAGGTGCCGCTCCTCTGTTATCGCTTAAAAGCCGCATATCATAAACCTTCCTCGACTTCGAAAGAAGCAGGAGTTCGTCAAGAAAAGTCGAAAGATTTTTCTCCTTCTCGACGAACTCCTTCGCGAATTTGAGACGGTCCGAGATAGAAAGTTTCAGGAATTTCTCCGCTTCCGAACTCACTTTGCCGCTCTTGACGTGAAGCGTCTGCATTCTGGAACGTAGAGTCGGCAGAACAAGCGCCTCCTCCCGGACTACCAAGAAAAAGTGGGTATCCGGATACGGGTCTTCAAAGGTTTTGAGGAGGGCGTTCTGGGCCTCGTGAGTCAGGCGATGGGCAGCGATGAAAAATACTTTTCTCTCCCCGAAGGCCTTGCTTATGGCTTGGATATTAAGCGCACGCGCCTCATCTATGCCAAAGACATCTTCCGAAAAGATGAGGAAGTCCGGAGAGCCGGTAAGAATAATCCTTTGTTCTTTGAAAAAAGAGAGTAGAAAAGACCGGGCGGCTTCCCGCTCTCCCACGAGAAGATAAGCGTGGTGGAGATTATTGAGGTTTTTCAACATTCAGAAGCTCAACTTCGAATACAAGAGTTGAGTTTGGAGGCAAGGGACCGGCGTTTTGCGCGCCGTAGCCGTAGTCAGGAGCAATGGTCAGAATACGCTTACCTCCCTCGCGCATGCCGAGTACTCCCTCATCCCAGCCGCGGATAACCTGGCCCACTCCCAGAATGAAAGTTATGGGAGTATTCCTGTCACGAGAGCTGTCGAAGACCTGCCCGTTGGGAAGCGTGCCTACATAATGCACGGTAAGACGGTCGCCCTTCTCCGCAATCGGACCTTGGCCTACCGAGATATCACGAACGGTGAATCCTGTGGTTGGCATTTGATTATTTTCATTATGGTTCTGAAAGCCGGGTATTTTAAAAAGATTAGATAACGGACCGGAGAAGAAAAGATAAGCCAATAAACCAATGCCCGCGAATACGGCGATTCCTTCTTTTCTGTTTAATTTTTTCATAATGTCTATATGATATGATAGCCCTATGAAAGAATCAACTGAAAGGCTGATGGCAAAGACCCTAAGCCGGGCGGAAATGCATAAAGTGGCGAGTGAGCGGGTGGCGGAGATTGCGAGAGAGTTTACCGAGGGCTTCGAGTTCCTGGAAGATTACCCGAAATCCGTTACTTTTTTTGGTTCAAATCAGTTTAAGGAAGACAATCCTTATTATCAGAGCGCTCGCACAGTCTCCGGCCGGATGGTCAAGGAACTCGGATATTCGGTCGTCTCCGGAGGCGGGCCTGGCATTATGGAAGCGGCCGACCGCGGCGCCCTTGAGGCGGGCGGGAACTCTCTGGGCCTTCTTATCAAACTGCCCCATGAACAGCCGGTAAACCCATATATCACCAAGAGCATCAGCTTTTATTATTTCTTCGCGCGAAAAGTTTGCCTGGCCTTCGGCGCGGAAGTTTTCATCTTCTACCCGGGCGGATTCGGCACTATGGATGAATTCTTCGAAATCCTTACCCTTATACAAACAAGGAAAATTCTTAATGTGCCGCTTATCTGCGTCGGGAGCGAATATTGGAACCCTTTAAAGGAATTAATGAGGACAAACATGCTCAAGCGCGGAGCGATAAAAGACGGTGATTTGGATCTTTTTGTTATTACCGACAGCCACGACGAGATTATTGATATCATCAAACAAGAAACGGCTTCGTGAAAAGAAATGGCCGGACGAGTGCTCGAGGCACCCGCCCGGTCATGAATTTTGTTACGCGAAATTAATACGCAACCCCGTTGCCGGTGACCCGGGCTTCAAAGGAGACGCGAATTCCCGGTCTCCAAGAGTGAAGCCAAGGCGCAGATAGTCCAGAACGCTTGAGGAAATTTCCCTGGCGCAACGTTCGACCTGTTCCGGGCTCGCAACTGCCAGTGAACCAATTCTCACGCCGCACCATGCGGCATCGCGCGCCCAGGCCGGGGTCGAATGTTCGATGTGGTTGAACTGGAAGCTCCAACATTCGACCTTGTCAATCGAATCGAAAATCGTGACTGGCACGAACTGATGCCCCTCTTGAAGCGCGAAAATGGCTCTGGCCATCTCGAGATCTTCGAGGGAATGCAGGACCATGGCACCCATCTTGTTGCTCCAGTTCTTTTCCTCAAGCTCAAGCAAGCGCGCTTGGAGACGGTCCACCACAACAGCGCTACGCGGGTTGCGCTCGCTGTTGTCGTTGTTCACAGTAAGAAAGACCGGCACGATTCTACCTTTCATCTCTCCACCTCCGCAAGCGTATTTAAATGGTTTCTCTGAAATAGAGCAATCTTTTGACTAGTTTACTCCAATTTCGGATTAAGTCAAAATGTTGTATGGTGGATTTCTCATTTGCATTTATTTTATAACGTGTCATAATTAAGGAAGACTGAACACCCTTCACACATTTCCTTCCCTAGGAGAACATATGGAGATTCTGATTACCATCCTTCTCGCAGTCTTATTCTTCGTCGCCCCGGCTGTCATCGTCCGGGAACTGGCCAAGAGAGACAAGCTGTGGATATTTACCCCGGCCAACACCTTCGCTCTCATCGTGACCCATGAAGACGAGTCCGGCGACGGCATGAAGGGCAGCGGCACCGTGGTGGATGTCCTCCATGGAGTGAGCGGTCAAACTTTGGTCAAGGACAATGACCCAGACCCCATGAATTGGCATTTCGAGAAAATAGGCGAAGACCCGAGACACTCGGCTTTCCTGTTCAGAACTCTCGGCATCCAGTCAATGGGCAATCCTTTCTGGAAGCCGCGAGTCAACGTCGACCGGCATCTGCGATTCGCGCAAGAGGGCCAGAAAGAGGAGCTTCGCACGGTCGCCAAGGCGTACCAAACCAGGAACGTTTTCTACACCGGCGACCTGACGGTCAAGGTCAAGGAAGCCGACACTTTCGACCTGATTGGCCTCAACTTCGAAATTGATTTCGTTTTTGCGAGAAAATTTCCGGTCCGGTCGGTCCTGAAACTGGCCGATGCATCGGCCTTTCTCACCAGTCTTGTCGAAAACATCGTCAATAACATGACGACCTCCCAGACGGCAGAAGCTTACATCGGCGGCCCTCACGCGGAAGCGAACCGCAAGACGATGGCAGAGCGCATCGAGAATGATGTGGTCTTACGGGAGGTGATTGAAAGAGAGATAGGTTTCGATATAGAGAAAGTGAGCATCCGCGATGTCACCATGGACCCCAAGTATCGCGCGCTCCTCGAACTGAAGGTGACAGCCGAAAAAACAAAGGAAGCGCAGCTCATCGATGCCGAGAGGGAGAAGCAGAAGCAGATACTCAAGAACGACGCTGACGCTGACCGCATCGCGCGGGTAATCAAACCAGCAGCGGCGAGTCCTGAAATGGCCTTGGTAAGGTGGGCCGACGCCTACGAGAACAACAAGACGATGACCACCTTCGCTCCCGGAGCAAGTACGGCGATACCATTGGGCAAGTGAGGTGAAAACGGGCCGGACGATATATCGTCCGGCCCTTGGCTTTTTAATATAATATGTGATATAATTTAAGCAGACTGAATATCTAAGGAGGAGTTGCATGCGTGCTTTGCTCACGAAGTTTCAAGTCATGGTTTGGGCTCTCATCTGCCTAGTACTCGCGATGGTGGTGGTCAGGTATTTTTCTGGCCTTTTCACCGGCACCTCGTGGAGGCCGATTCTCTGGGTTCTTCTCCTTCTCGTCGTCCTAGCGAGCCTGGTCTATTTTTTCAAGGCCGGCGGACGTCAGGGAAGCTTCCCTATCGGAACGGTCCTAGTGATCGCTCTACTCTTACTTGTCGTCGGGAGTTCCTACCGGCAATGGAGAGATTACTCCGTTTCCGGCGGAGGACGTGCCACACCGAACAGGGTGGTCGTCCACACCATCCTCATCGACCTGGAATGGTCAGAGTGGGTTGACGTGCCACTGGGCTATCATCTGGCATTCGACAGGACGGAGCTCGTAGCGTACGAGATGGAAACACCGAGTTTGCCCAAACCGGTCTTGTTCCCGCGCGAACTCAAGAATCGCGTGCCAATAAGGGAGAGTGTCGAGAAGGTGCGCTTCCGCGTCACAGACGAAGAAGTGCCAGTTGTCGCCGTCATCCTGCGCTTCTGGCCCATCGGCACACCACACCCGGATAAGGTGGTGCCACCCGCGCCGGAGTTGAAGAAACCCGCTCCGGACCTGCCACCAGTACCACCCGATACAGTGCCGGTAATCAAAGCCGCCCCCGACCTTACGGTCGCGGGCGGCTCTTTTCACAAAGTGGCCCCTTTGGGGCATTTAATCAGAATCCGGGGTAAGAAGGCGGAGTGATGCCGAAGGTGTTCAAAATCAAGCGGATAAGGCCGAAGGCGGAAATCATGATGAACATGCCGAGAAGTCCGTAGAAAATCTTTCTCTTCCCCTCATCGCGCTTGGCATCAGTCGTCTCCGAATTGATGAACTGGAAGATTCCCCAGAAGAAGACGAGGAGGGCGACGGCAAACGCAAGCCCGATTATAGGGTTAAGGATGAACTGATTGATTTTGTTCAGGAACGATTCTATCGGCATTAGAGACTACTTGTAGTGATTTATGGTGAGGATATTGAACCAGCGGAGTCGAAACTATATGCCCGGAACTCTTGGGACAATGATGGTATCTCCCTGCTGGACGCCGAGGGCGGTGCCGATAAACTTTACAAGTCCCCAGACGGAAACCATGACGAAGAGGGCAACGAGGCCCCAGATCATCAGGCGCTGGCCTTCCTTATGCGCCTCTTCACCGGAAGCAGAGAAGATGAATTTGACCAAACCCCAGAAGAAGGCGAGGAGCGCAATTGCTACCACAATAGGCAAGGCAAGCTCAACAAGATTGCCAACGGAGGTTATGAGATTATTAAGGTTGCCTAGATTCTGTGCGAAAGCGAGTGAGGGGGCCAGGGCCAGAGCGGCAAGAATAACTTTTTTCATTTATTTACTATTTACTATCTACTATTTACTACTAATTTTAATACCTGATGGTATATATCTATGATACGTCAAGGGACTATAAAGACAACCGGGTTATCCCCCACACCTATTTCTCTATAGCAGGCTATTTTCTAACCTCCGCCTGAGCTGCGCTAAAGCTCTACCGTCCTTCTTTAAAGAATACTCTCTACCTCTGGCATCATTTTCGTTATAGTAAGCTTCGTAATAGCGCAGCTCAAATGGTTTTCTAGCTTTGGTAGAGCGATTTTTACCAGTATTGTGCTCTACTAGCCTGCGTCGCAAATCATTTGTGGAACCATAATACAAATTGTTATCTTTTTTACTTTTTAGAATATACACATAATACATAATACATAGACGTATTATATGATTTGCGACAATAGAAAAATAGGTGTGGGGGTTATCCCCTACTATTCTAAGGTCTAAAGCTTGGAATATTAGGGTCACTCTTATCAAGAGTGCCGAATATTTCCCTTTCTATAAAGCTTATTAACCCCCACACTGTAACCATGACGAAGAGGGCGATTAACCCCCATATCATGAGAGTTCTGCCTTCTTTTACCGCTTCTTCGCTTCCGCCAACCTTGAAAATAAATCTAACCAGGCCCCAGAAGAAAACCAGGAGAGCAATAGCCGCGACTATGATGATAAGAGTTCTTATGATGTACTTTACATCTGTAAGCAATAAAATAATCCGCCCTTGCGCGAACACCATAGAAGGAATAGCCGCCAGAGTGAGAATGCAGACTTTGGTCAATTTATTCATGATTTTAATATTACTTGACTGGGGGTAAAAAGGGAAGCTTTAAGGTGGGGCCGAAACCAACCTCTCCAGATAGGAAGCGTACTATTCCCCAAATCGACACCATGACAAAAAGAGCGACGAGGCCCCAGACCATGAGATTTTTGCCTTCCGCATGACTCTTCTCATCTCCCGCCTTGGCGATAAAAGCGACCAAACCTTTAAGAAAGGCGAGAAGCGCCAAGGCAGCCACGACGGGAACGGCAAGACTGATTAAACCGGTAAAAATCTTTATTATGTCGGCGAATGTGCGGGGGTCTTTCATGTCTTCAGTTTATCGATAGTATTGCTGATGACATTGGCCAGAGTCCAGGAACCGAGAAGCACCGCCGTGCCTATGGCGGTATAAAGAAGGGCGTTGTGTGCCGTCTTGAGCTTGGTATCGTTGCCCTGCGCCGTCACATAGAGAAAGCCGGAATAGATGAAAGCAAGCACCGCGAGCACTCCCCCTATAGGCAAGATGATATCGTTTACCACCGTTTTCAAAAGGTCGAAGAGCGAGTCGATGCCGCGGCCGAAGGGATTTTTGATTTCTATCCTATGCTCGACATCACCCTGGGCAAAAGCCGAAGAAATGATGAGAAAGTAATATGCGGTAAGAATTATTTTTTTCATTTTATCATGGCGCACCGAGCAGAGAATACCCGGGATTAAGCAAAACACTGGTTATAGTGTAAACCACAAGCCAGGCCGCGAGTATCCACACATAGCCGATAAGTACTTTGAGAAATATGCTCTTGGCTCTGTCACGGGCTGAGGTATTGCCTCCGGAGGTGAGAAGAATGTAGCCAGCGTAAGCGAAGGCGGCTACGGCAAGAAAGGTTGAGAGGTAGACCAGGTCGGTAATGATAACCTCCACCAGTTCAACAAGTTTTTCGAAAGTGCATGGCACCGTTACTCCGTCGCAGACAATTAAATCTTTCATTTATAGTGAGTTAATCGAACTATTGTTTTATAGCGTCTTCCAGGGCGCGGTCGGCCTGGTTTAGGGCCTCGAGCGTCCTCGCCCGGCCGCTCGTAACCTGTTCTATCATCTCGCCGAAGATGGCCCGGGTGCGCTCGTCATCCGGGTCAAGCCATCCCTTCGACTGCAAAGCTGCTTCATAAAAAACCGGCATCTCCGCGCCCGCAGGCTCCTGCGAGAGAAGGTTGCGGCGGGCTGGCGGAAGATTAAGGACTTGGGAGAGGACCGAGGCCTCATCTTTGGCGACGAGAGACAAGGCGGCATTCAAAGCGGCGGCCGGAGACCTGGTGCCGCGCGAAATGGAGAGAGCCCGCAGGCGACCGAAGGTCAAGGTCCTACCCTGCACTCTCGACTGGGGCACAGTGGTTACGCTGAAATTGAGATTCGGATTTTTATTGCGGAGAGTCTTCAATTCGCTCGCGAAGCCCAAGTAATAAGCCGAGTCGCCCGAGACGAAGCGGGCTTGGGCGGGAGGCAATGTCCTGTTCCAACTGTAATACGGCTTCGAAGGATTTGAGAATTGGGTGTAGAAATCAAGCGCGGATTCTCCGGGAGAAACGGTGAGGTTGAAGTTTGCCGAGAGATATGAGCGCAATTCTCCGCCATCTGGCGGAGCCGTAAAGCTTGTAATGGGCGTGCCTGCCTGTAATAAGAGAAGCGAGAGGATATCTTTGGCATGCGGGATGTTCCTCGCCTCGCCTAAGGCGATAGCGGACTCCACGAGATTCCCCGCGCCGTCGCGGCGGGTGAGCTTATAGATAGTCGAATAAATTTCGTCCCAATAGCCAATCGGCTGGGCAAGACCAGCAGTGGTAAGAAGGTCGCGATTATAATAAAGAACCATCGGGTCTATGGATAAAGGCAGGCCGTAGATGCCATCTTTGCCCAAGAAGAGCTCTCCTTCTTCAACGAAAGTCTGTTTGAAATCGCGTTCGCTTATGCTTTCGTAGGGAATTGGGAGAAGCTTGGATTTCTCCTTCCATAACTTGTCTTGGGTGGTTAAGAGAAGGTCAGGACCCTCTCCGCGCGCCAACGCCTCGGTAAATTCGCGGTCGATGCTCTCGGACGAAAGTTCTCTGTATTTGATAGTGAGATTCTCCTCGCGGCTCTGGATGGTATTGTTAAGGAAAACATTGAAGTCTTCCGCGTGGATATCGCCCCAGATTGCAACTGTTGCTTCAAGAGAACTCGAGCCCCCGCGATAGAAGGCGAAGACCACGACCGCAAGGATGATGAAGAAGCCGAAAGTCGAAAGGAGGATTATCTGAAACTTGGACATATTTTAATTCTATAACAGACGGACTCGAGAATAATCCCCAATAGGGCTAAAGGCAGATAACCGAGGCGAGTGAATCGCCTTCTCTCAATTTCATTATTCTTACGCCTTGCGTGGAACGACCGAGCACCGGCACTTCATCCAAGGCGACGCGCACGACCTGGCTTTTCTTGGAGATGGCGATGACTTCCGATTCCTCTTCGGTCACAATTTGCGATGCCATGACTTTGCCTGTCTTTACGGTAACTTTCGAAGTAAGAATGCCGGAACCGCCCCTGCCCTGCACCTTGTATTCCGAAAGTTTGGTGCGCTTGCCGTAGCCGTTGGCCGAGATTACGAGAAGACAGGCATTCTTCCATGCCGGTTTTATAATGTGGGAGCCCACCACCTCGTCTCCTTTATCTAGGTTTACGGCCCGCACGCCACCGGCCGCCCGGCCCATCTCGCGAATATCCGATTCCTTGAAGCGGATGGACATGCCTTCTTTCGTTACGATGGAAATATTGTCTCCCTTCTCGCTATGCGCGACGGAGATAAGTCTATCTCCCGGCTCGAGCCGGATAGCGATAATGCCGGATGAGCGCACATCATGGAAGGACTTGGCCGAGACGCGCTTGCCCGTGCCGCTCTTGGTAATGAGCGTTAGCGAGCCCTCGATATTTTTAAGCTCCTTAGGCATGGCAAGAATGGAGGTTACTTTTTCATCATCGGAGAGCGAGATGAAATTGACCACCGACTTGCCGCGGGTTGCGCGCTTGCCCTCGGGTATGTCGTACATCTTTAGTCTATAGGCCTTGCCTTTGTCGGTGAAGAAAAGAAGGTCGGAATGAGTGGAGGCGGTTAAGAAGATGGAGACGAAATCCTCTTCTTTGGTATCGAGGTCTACCACCCCTATACCGCCGCGCTTCTGCCGCTTGTATTCTTCCGGATTGGTGCGTTTGATATAGCCGCCGGCCGTGAGCACGAGCGCCTGCTCTTCGTCCGGTATCAAATCCTCGACAGAAAGCGCTTTTACTCCGCCTTTGACGACCTTGGTGCGGCGTTCGTCGCCGTACTTTTCTTTGATGGCTTCGAGTTCAGCTTTGACCACCTTTAGAATTTTTGCTGGCGACGCCAGCAAATCTTTCATCTCCTTTATGAACACTTGCACTTCCTTGAGCTCGTCCTCTACTTTCTTCCTCTCGAGGCCGGCGAGCTTCTGAAGGCGCATCTCAAGAATGGCATTGGCCTGAATTTCGGAGAACTTAAACTCCTTCATGAGAGCGCTGCGCGCGTCGTCGACGGTCTTCGACGCTCGGATGGTCTTGATAACCTGCTCGATGTGGTCAAGCGCTTTCGAGAGGCCGAGGAGGATGTGCTCGCGCTCTTCCGCGCGAGCAAGGTCGAAGACCGAGCGGCGCTTAACCACTTCTTTCCTGTGCTTCAGAAACTCCGCGAGCATGCTCTTGAGCGACAAGGTCTGCGGCACGCCGTCGACGAGCGCTACAAGGTTGAAGTGGAAGGTATCCTCAAGCTGAGTATGTTTGTAGAGAGCATTTAAAATTTTCTGCGGCTGGCTCCCCTGCTTCAAATCGATGACCACGCGAATATCCTTGGTCGATTCGTCGCGAAGGCCTCTCACTCCCTCAATCTTCTTCTCCCGCACCAAGTCCGCAATCTTCTCGATAAGGTCGGATTTGTTGACGCGGTAAGGGATGGCGCTCACGATGATTTGGAACTGCCCGCTCTTGCCTTCAACTATGTCTGCCACACCTCTCGCCACCACTGGCCCGCGGCCGGTGGCATAAGCGTGATGAATGTCCTTCTCATTGAAAATGATGCCGCCGGTAGGGAAATCCGGACCCTTCACGAATTTCAAAAGATCTTCAGTGGTGACGTCTTTGTCATCGGCAAGATGAATAGTAGCGTCGATTACTTCCGTAAGATTGTGTGGCGGAATGTTGGTAGCCATGCCGACGGCAATGCCCAAGGTGCCGTTCAATAATAGATTCGGCGCCGAGGCCGGCAGCACCATTGGTTCGGTCTTCGTCCCATCATAATTAGGCCTGAAGTCGACCGTCTCTTTCTCTATATCCTTGAGCATCTCGCTCGCGAGGCGGCTCATCTTGGCCTCGGTATAGCGGTAAGCGGCGGCGCTATCGCCGTCTATGGAACCCCAGTTCCCTTGTCCAATAATTAAGGGGTAACGCATCTTGAAGTCTTGCGCCATAACCACCATCGATTCATAGACGGCGACATCGCCATGCGGGTGGTATGAGCCGATGACGTCTCCCACCACCGTGGCCGACTTCCTTGGTTTGCCGCCGGCAGTCAGGCCCTTCTCATTCATCGAATAGAGAATGCGGCGGTGCACCGGCTTAAGACCGTCGCGGATGTCCGGCAGGGCGCGGTCGGTGATGACCGACATGGCATAGTCGATGAAGCTCTCCTTCATCTCGTTCGTTATCGGACGAGCTATTATTCTGTCTTTACTATCTTCCATAAATATCGAGAGTGCTATCTCTCAAATCACTAAAGTTGTTTTTTAGGGATTCAAGCGGATTTATAACTTCAAGAGATTTTTCCGCCGCGGCCGGGGTTTCGTCGCCTTCGCCAAAATTGACCAGGGCCCAGACGGCAAAGATTAAGAGGGTGAAGGCGCCGGAAGTAAGGAGCGCGAAACGCTTTTTATGATGGGGCGGCCTTTTATGAAGCGTGGCTAAGTACTTTCTCATGTTATTTATAGTGAGCTTGTCGAACTATTCCTCTTTCAGAACAACTATCTCGCTTTCCATGCCCTCGAGGTCCTTCTTCTTTACCACGAATTTGTCGAGTGGTAGAACTTTGTCTTCTCCGGCTTCTTTCAGAAACTGGGCCAGAGTGTTTTTATCATAATTCATCGGAATGATTACAGCCGGCTCCAGAGCCACCGCGGCTTTATAAGCGTTAGGCCGCACGAAGAGGATGTCGATATCCTCAATTTCTTCCTGCTCCGCCTTTGAACCAAGAAAGCATAATTTGATTCCTTCAAATGTCACAAGATATGTCTTATCAAGGAATCCTTTGATGAAAACATTTTTTATTTCGTATTCGCCCGGGCTGTCTATAACAAAACCAGATTTCTCTGATGTCTCATTTCGGCCTTTGGTGAAGAGAGTGATATCGGCTGATACCTTCGCTTGCGGGTTCAACGCAAGCGTCAAATCGCCTTGGGAAATCTTGAAGCTCTCTACCCCTTGGTAGCTGATAATCATAGCTAAATTATACCAAATTTGAGCCCTATTTTCATCCTTGACATTTAAGTTTAAATATGATAATATGGTAACAGGAGGTTTACATTATGCGGACTGACAAGTTGGCGGTCTTCTCGGAAGTTCTGGAATTCGCTCGGACCAACGTGCGCGCAACCGTGATCGGCGGAACCGAGATCAACCAGGGCGGGACCGTGATGGTCCCGCCCTTTTCATTATTTAATTATTTAACTACTACATAATAGTGGTCCTATAGGATTCTTATTATGTAGTTGAATTTTTTAGAGATTCTGATATAGTAGCGTAGTTATTTATTAGCAACCGTTTCTGTTATCCCGGCTGCTCTGGCAAACACAGATGAAGCAGTCGGACCGGAAGCGGCATCCGTCAGCTGGCGGATCATATGGCATTATTTACACGCAAGAAAAAGATAGAAGAAGTTAAAAGCGAGGCAATATTTCCTGCTGAAGCTCCTGCATCAAGTTTCCTAGACAAAATCCCTGCTCCGCCGGCGGTCGACGACTTGATGGAAGGGCCGGTTATCTCCATTGATAAGGGCGCGGTCTACATCGACCTGCCACCTTTCGGCACGGGCATCATCTACGGGCGCGAGTTCATCAACGCCCGCGACATTATCAAGAAGATTAACGTCGGTGATATCGTCGCCGGCAAGGTCGTGGGCGTGGGTGGCGCTGAAGGATATTTCGAAATTTCTCTCAAGGAAGCGCGTCAGGCCATCATCTGGAACGAAGCCGAAGATGCTATCCGCGAGAAGCGTATATTCGAGCTCCCAATAACGGATGCTAATAAGGGCGGTCTCATCATCAACTGGCAGGGCATTATCGGATTCCTCCCGGCATCGCAGCTGAAGCCGGAGCACTACCCGCGCATCTCCGATGGAGATAAAGATAAAATCCTCGATGAGCTTAAGAAGCTCATCGGTGAGAAGCTCTCGGTCACTATCATCGGCGTAAATCCCAAAGAAGGGAAATTAATCTTCTCAGAAAAATCTCCTGAAACTAAAGATAAGGAAAATATCGTCTCCAAATATTCGCTCGGCGATGAACTTATGGGCGAAGTGACGGGGCTCGTGGACTTCGGCGTCTTCGTCAAGCTCGAGGAAGGCCTCGAGGGCTTGGTGCATATCTCGGAAATCGACTGGGGCTTGGTAGAGAATCCGAAAACTATGTTTAAAATCGGTGAGAAGGTCAGAGTGAAGGTTATAGAAATCAAGGATGACAAGATTTCCCTCTCTATCAAGGCGCTCAAGGAGAATCCGTGGAAAGAAGCCTCGAAGATTTACAAGAAAGATGATGTGGTCGAAGGCGTTATCATCAAATACAACAAGCACGGCGCGCTCGCCTCGATAGAAGAAGGCGTCGCTGGTCTTATCCACATCTCGGAGTTCGGCTCGGAAGAAAAATTGCGCGAGAAGCTCGAGATGGGCAAGACCTACACCTTCAAAATCACTTTGTTCGACCCGAAGGAGCAGAAAATGGCTTTCTCGTTTGTAGAAAAGAAATAGAGAAAATTATTCTAATTTCTATTTCTAGTTCTAACTGACCTAAAGCAAAAACTTCGTAAGTGCGGAGTTTTTGCTTACATCTATCTTCTGCTATAGCTAGAGTTAGATGTATACGTTATCTTTTCACCACAGGGAAATCTTAACGTATGGTGGCAATCTTCTACTCTTGTTTTAAATATAGTAAGAATTCTTTATTCTTCCCTTTCTCACCGAGGATTGGTGACTCCGTTTCATTAAGGATTTGTAATCCCATGCTTTTGATTTTCTCCTTTACCGATTCGAGCACTTCGGGAATGAATTCTTCGGCCAATCTGCCTTTGCGGAGCATTCTTTGCTCGGCTTCGTAATGTGGCTTGACCAGAGCGATAATCTTTCCGCCGTCTTTCAGATTCTTAAGAGCGTTCGGCAAAACTTTTTCTAATTTAGTCCAACTGGTGTCAACGGAGATAAAATCCGCTTTCTCCGGAAGTTCAACGTGCATGGCATTCTGCCGCTCCATCACCACGACGCGCGGATTGGTGCGAAGTTTGTAATCAACTACTCCATAGCCGGTCTCGACCGCATAAACTTTCTCCGCGCCGTTCTGCAAAAGACAGTCCGTGAATCCTCCTGTGCTCGCGCCGAAGTCCGCGCAAGTAAGTCCTTTTACCGCGACATCAAATGTCTTCAGCGCATGCTCCAACTTCTCTCCCGCTCTGGAAACATAGGCCATGTTTACAATTTTACCTCCAAAAAATCCATCTCTTCGGGTGGAATGCCTTTATTGATTCCGTATTTGATTGCTTCGCCAGCTATTTGCTTGTCGTCTCTTCTGAATTGGAAAATTCTTCCTCCTTCGCCATCGTCAGCACCGAAAGCAATAGTAATTTCGTTTTTATCATCCAAAACCTTTGGGTCCATAAATGCTCCCCGAACAACTCTCATTCTGTATTTTTTTGATTCCATTATTTATTAAACTCCGTCATCGCGGGAGCGAGGCCGCGGGAGACGATGGTTTCGACGGCTTCGGCGGCGCGTTTAAAAACTTTTTTGATGATTTTCATTTCGGCCAGCTTGAAATCGCTTAAAATGTGTTTTTCGACCGCGGCTTCACCAGACGGCTTCTTCTTCGGTGAGATGCCGATGCGGATTCTTATAAATTCTTTGGTTTTTAAAGCCCGGATTACAGATTCCAAGCCCTTATGCCCGCCCGAGCCGCGGTTGTAAGAGATTTTCATGGTGCCGAGAGGCAAATCGAGGTCATCGTAGAGCACAATCAAATTTTTAGCGCTCTTGCCCTTCATAGCTTTAGCGACGAAGGGGCCGGACTTGTTCATAAAAGTGTCAGGAACCAAAACTTTTACCTTATCAACTTCTAACTTAACAACTTCTTCGGCCGCCATGCGTCCACTGTTGTGACGCGTCTTCGCGTATTCCTCTCCCGGATTACCAAGACCCACGGCGATATACATAAAGCTATTGTGTCAAATAAGATTAGATAATACAATCTCTGCAAATGGAGGAGAAAAAAACTTCGAACTTTTGGAAAGAATTGGGCAAACTCCTTTTTCTCGCCCTCATCATCGTCATCCCCTTCCGCCTCTACGTGGCACAGCCGTTCATAGTCGACGGCGCCTCCATGGACCCGACCTTCAGGAACGGGCAGTACCTCATAGTGGATGAGGTCACTTATCACTTCAAGGCGCCGGAACGCGGCTCGGTCCTTATTTTCAAATATCCGCTCAATCCAAAGAAGTATTACATTAAAAGAGTTATCGGCCTGCCGACTGAAATCATTTCCGTGAAGGATGGCGAGGTGACAATAGTCAATGCCCTAAACCCGGAGGGAATCCGCCTTGACGAGCCCTATGTCAAGTTGGAGAAAAAAGAATCTCTTAATTACACCCTGGGCCAGGGAGAATACTTCGTCATGGGAGACAACCGCATAGCGAGTTCCGATTCCCGCGTCTGGGGCCCGGTGCCGGAGCAAAATATTATCGGCCGGCCTATCATCCGCTTCTTCCCGCCGGCGTTCTTTCCCGGCGATGACTCGGGGAATGATGAGGTGTCCTCAAGCGAAAATCAATGATGGAAAAAGTTCAAATCAAGCTGAAGTGGGCTTTGAATGAATTTGATAAAAGCATTATCACTGCCACTTACTTCGGCTT
>JBBUAI010000012.1:0-19575 GCA_038058745.1 Patescibacteria group bacterium | reverse complement strand
GTATCAGATTTGGCAAGATGATTTCAAAAGTTTGCGAAGGTTTTAATTCGGGAGCATTTTGAGCCTTAGTCGAACTTAATTGGTAATGAAGATAATCGATTTACGTCAAAGCTTATGATAATATAGCGAATATGACTAAAAAAATTAGTAGAAAAACTCCATCGTTTCTCATTGAATTCGAGCGCGAAACAAACAGGCGCTGGATTGCTGATATTCCTAAGTTGCCTGGAGTAATGGCTTATGGTGCTACGAAGGAGCAAGCAAGAAAAAAAGTTTTTGCTATAGCTCTCCGTACTTTAGCCGATAAAGTTGAGCATGGAATGACACCTGCCCCGGTACCCTAGTAGGAATCGAACTATTTGATATAGAATAGATAAGAGGAGGTGGCTCGTGGTTGTAGTAATTACTGCAGTAGCCATGGTTGTATTCTTGACCTGGCATAGTCGACGATGCGATAAGTCTCTGGCTGCTCTCAACGCAGAGTGCGATACGAGCAATGCCTTCATTGAATGGAGGCTTCGCAATCAAGGAGTCTACATCGGGCTCTCCGTAGAAGGCCGAGAACTTCTCGGTCGCTGGCTCGAGGCCTATGATTGGTTCCTGCGAACACACAAGTTCATTGACGGCAGAGAGAAGCGAGAATGGCTTGTGAAGATGTTCTACGATTTCCTACCGAAACATCCAGACGGAATCCCCGCCGGCAACACGAATCCGTGTAGTCAGGCGGGTTTGTGTTTATATTATCCCTCTGCTCGGATTTGAACTTAATTTTTCAGCAAACTTTCACACAATTTGTTTTTCTTTCAAACTTCTCATCACTTTTATTAAAGCCAATCTTTGAGCCGTTTGTTGCATATATTCTTTGTTAAAAAACAGAGGTATATGAATGCTATACTTTGGGAGCACGAATATTGTTCACAGCTTTTATTTAAACTCAGTCCATCATTATACTGTATGAGGTACAATAATGATATGAAAAAACTTATATTAATTGCACTTTTTGCTTTAAGCCCAGTTTTGGTTTTCGCCCAAACTGACGCTACGCTGATCATCAAACAGCTGCAGGAGCAGATAAAAATACTCCAAGCTCAAGTAGAAGAACTCAAGACTCAAATCACCCAAATAAAGACCGAGCTTAATTTAACCAGATCGCTCTCTCGAGGACTAAGCGGAGACGATGTCAAAGAGCTTCAGACCTTTCTCAAACAAAAATATCCTGAATTTTATACTGCACCAGTAACAGGCTACTTTGGGCCTTTAACAGAAGCGGCGGTTAGGAGATTGCAGGAGAGGGAAGGTATCGAAGCCTTAGGCATTGTCGGTCCGAAGACCACTTCCAAAATAAATGAGCTTATTACTCAAGGAGCCGGCCAGTCGGGAGTTGTCCCGCCCGGACTACTAACAGCTCCCGGAATCCAGGCGCCGGGAATTGAAGCACCAACAGTCCAAACAACTGTTCCCGCTCCCGCAGTCACAGCTCCTGCAACTTCAGTTACAACTCCCACGGTTGGAGGAAGTACGGTAGTGCCAGTTGCTTCAGTTCAACAGACGACGGCGACCACATCTTCTATTACAACCACGAGTACTACTGCAACTAGTAGTACAACCACAACCACCGCAACATCCACTACAACGTCTAGCGCTACATCCGGTAGCACGCCTTCTACAAACACAACGTCTTCTTCCGGGTCTGCACCTTCCTTTACGCTATCAATCAATCTGAGCACCATCACAGCCGGCGAAAGTCAATGGTCAACCATTACTCTTTCAAACGGCACTGATACAACTAGTGATTGTTATAGAACTTTTGATAACGGTAGCGGTGGCTACATTAACAGGAATGATACTTTTAAAGTTTCTCCAATCCAAACAACAATTTACACAGTCACATGCTATACGCCGCCAGGTTTATATGGTGGACTATCGGCAAGTCAAAGCGTTACCGTAACCGTCATACCTGCCACGGTGCCCGCTCCCACCGTGACGATATCGGCAAATCCAACACATATATCGGCTGGACAGTCTTCAGTTATAACCGTCACCTCATCAGGAGCTGATAATTGTTATCTGAACGACAATCCCATCAGTACTAATGGCTCAACGACCGTTTATCCAGTAATACCTCCTTCCTCTTCTTTTACCTCTGTAGGCTATACTGTTGTTTGCTATCCGCTACCGAACAAAGGAGGTCTCCGCACCGTGCAGGATACTGCCGTATATATTCCTTCTCCCTCATCATCTATTTATCAAAGTTCTAATATGGCAAGCATCCTCGACGCGCTTCGAAATACTCTGCAACAATTATCGGAACTTATAGGCCAGTAATCCTATCTGTGTATAACTCTCTTGCCATAGCAGAGAGATAGTAGGATAATTAAATCATTAGTAGTAAAATCGTATAATAAATAACTTGCCTCCAACTAGCTCATCTTTCTTTGCTCGCAAGAAAATATTGACCTCTATCATTGCAATCGTCGCCATTCTTGTAGTTGCATGGTTTGTATATTCACGCTATGCGGGTCCCGATAGCGACAAGACAGTTGCCGAGCAAGTAGCCGAAGAGGTGGCCAAGGCAGAAAATCCTTTCAAGGCAGACAACCCGCTCGCTAATGTCGAGGTAAATCCCTTCGAAAAGGCGAAAAAGGTGCTAAATCCTTTCGGACAATAATATGAAGCGACTCTATACCATATCTCTGCTAGCCATCCTTCTTATCGCAGGCACAGCGTATGCGCAGACGGGAGATATTGACGCGGCGCTCAGCGATTTAAGCGAACTCTACGGTTCCCCAGTAGTCCGTGTCGATCAGGCGCGGGCAATCTGCAATCAAGAGCAATACATGGTCGAATGCGCCGAAATAGGCAAGAAATACAATCTCTACTCCGAGGAGCGTGAGCGCGAAGTTGATGTCCTGCTCACACAGTTCAAGGGCGATGTAATTGAAGAATTCAAACAATGCGATAGTACGGAATGTCTCATTGGAGTCGCAACAAAGATTGCCCAGCAATTAAGCAGCCAAAATCCTACTCTTGCGCGGAACATCGATCTGACGCCCGATCGCGTGAGGGAGAAAACTACGATTATCAACGCCGCGAAGACAGTCGGTGTTGATATTGACGAATGCCGGGCTATGGATCCGGACAGCGCCTCGGTTGAACTCTTGCGCGCCTGCGCGAAACTGGCGAAGAATGAGACAGTACGGCAATATATTCCAGAAGAGTACCGCATTCATATCGAAAAGACAGAGGATACAGCTGCACTTAAAGAAGCTCTTGAGAATAGAGAACTTGCTTGCGGCGATGGAACGCTGGAAGGATGCGGTAAATTCTGCCTTAATCCCAATGTAGGGGTTCAGGGATCATCTGCTATTCCTCCGGTATGCCGCCAGATTGCCGAAAGGTTCTTCGGTAATGAAGGTGTAAGAGAGCTTGAGGATGCTTATGAGCATGTTCTCCGAACATATGATGAGGCGCGAGTTATCTACACCGAGGAATATCGGCCGGAACAGAGAAGTGGCACGACGACGCAGAACGCCAGATTTTGTCCGAATGTTGCCAATACTCCTTGTCCGCCCGGGCAGTACCGGCAAGAGTCGATTAACGAATTCGGCTGCTTCGCTCTTAGCGCTTGTATTCCTTTCAATACTAAAACATTGCCGGAACCGGAAAAAGAACGTGTCATATGTCCTGCTCTATACTCCGTCAACTCATGCTCGAACGGCGCGGAGAAAGTAGTTACTTACAGCTCGCCTTCGTGCGGCACTTATTACGGCTGTCGACCGAAGGTTGAAGACCACCAGACAAAGTACCCATATACT
The DNA here is from genome assembly GCA_038058745.1 of Patescibacteria group bacterium. Lineage (GTDB taxonomy): Bacteria > Patescibacteriota > Minisyncoccia > Phycocordibacterales > Zambryskibacteraceae > UBA5004. The sequence goes on along the minus strand of JBBUAI010000012.1, from coordinate 15,760 downwards.
TTCAGAAGCGGACGCGTCACAGTCTCCTTTGAAGAAGCGCGCGTCTATTGCTATGAATCAGGACCCAATGGAGCAACGGCGCGCGGCGATAAGGAGGAATGTCTGAGAAGTCTCGGCATTACCGTTCCAGAGATACCGCCCGAGAAGCAGTGTCCGCAATGGGGTAGTGGCTGGCACAGCATGGACCAGAGCGGCAACTGTTTCAATAAAAGCATGACAGAATACCGCACGCCGGGCGGCGTATTGCAGCAATGCTCAAATGCTTTCATCTACGGTTGTGCGACTAGCCGTGATATTCTGCCTCCGGCGCCGAGCGGGCAGAAAGAACAAGTCTGGAATAGTTTTGGACTTCGTTCATGGATACGCGCCGATGCTTCAAATACGCGAATCGCGGAGTTGAAGGCGGCTTGTGCCAATGTTCCTTCTAACTCAAACATTTGGCTTTCGCAATCAGGAATATCATCTAGCGCCGACTTCGGCATGCCTGATCCAGAGAAATGTCGTGTGGCATCAGCTTGCCCCTCCACCCAGTATTGGAACGGAAGTGCCTGCGTAACGACTGACACATGGCCATGGAATGGCGACTCAACCGCTACATCATCACCACAATGCTCCGACGGCCGTGACAACGATGGAGACAGTAAGACCGACTATCCGGCAGACACAAGCTGCTACGATGGTACAGATAACGACGAGTGGTACCCTCCAAGTAGCAACACAACATCTACAACCACCTACCAAGGTGACACCACTTCGTGTCCTGGATTTGCCTATGGTCGTTGGGACAGCAGAGGTGCACGCTACTGTCAGCTCAACAGTCAGACGTCTTGCCAATATTTCTACCCGCAATACCTGACTGAAAGTAATTATTCACCCTCAAGCTGTCCCGCAGAGCAATCGACTGGAACGGTAACAGGAAGTTGTTCGAGTGAGCTTCTAGGCCTCTTAGGGAGCGGGTGTCACTCTATGGGAAACGCGTGGTTCAACAGCGACATGACACAGTATGTGATGCCCGGGTCACAAACGGTACGAAATTGCAGTAACGAGTATGTCTCGGGCTGCACTTCCGGATCTGGAAACATTGGTACGTCTGGCGGCGCCCAATGCTCCGACGGCCGTGACAACGATGGAGATGGCAAGACCGACTACCCAGCCGACACAAGCTGCTACGATGGTACTGACAATGATGAGTGGTACCCACCGGAGGGGAGTCAGACTACTACCTCGTGCCCCTCGGGCCAGTATTGGAACGGGTCGAGCTGTGCAACCTCCAACACCTCATCGAGCAGTACATATTATTATGCAACCCCTAATTATGGCTCCGGCTCCTGCTCATCTGGTCAGTATTGGGACGGAAGCGCTTGCGTCACAAGTTCCTACCCCACGCCAAGCTCTGGTTCCTACCCCACGCCAAGCTCTGGCTCTGGCTCCGGTTCCTGCTCGTCAGGCCAGTATTGGGACGGAAGCGCTTGTGTCACTTCATCCTACCCAACCCCAAGCTCATATCCCACGCCTTCCTACCACACACCCGAATCCTACCCAACCCCCTCCTATCCGACCCCAGCCCCAACTTCAGGCTTAACGAATCCGCCACTTGCTTTTCTCTGTCCTGCTGGTCACCAATGGAATGGAAGCTATTGCATTAATACGGGACAACAAGCTGGCTTAATACAATCCATCGCCAACACCCTTGAAGCATTCTTCTCACTCTTCCGCTAAAATTATATAGAGGATGAAAAAAGCGAATCTTCTGCTTATTTCCGCTGTTCTCGCCTTAAATCCGCTTCTGGCTTTCGCCCAAACTGACGCTACGCTGATCATCAAACAGCTGCAGGAGCAGATAAAAATACTCCAAGCTCAAGTAGAAGAACTCAAGACTCAAATCACCCAAATAAAGACCGAGCTTAATTTAACCAGATCGCTCTCTCGAGGACTAAGCGGAGACGATGTCAAAGAGCTTCAGACCTTTCTCAAACAAAAATATCCTGAATTTTATACTGCACCAGTAACAGGCTACTTTGGGCCTTTAACAGAAGCGGCGGTTAGGAGATTGCAGGAGAGGGAAGGTATCGAAGCCTTAGGCATTGTCGGTCCGAAGACCACTTCCAAAATAAATGAGCTTATTACTCAAGGAGCCGGCCAGTCGGGAGTTGTCCCGCCCGGACTACTAACAGCTCCCGGAATCCAGGCGCCGGGAATTGAAGCACCAACAGTCCAAACAACTGTTCCCGCTCCCGCAGTCACAGCTCCTGCAACTTCAGTTACAACTCCCACGGTTGGAGGAAGTACGGTAGTGCCAGTTGCTTCAGTTCAACAAACAACAACTACTTCTACTACTACAAGCTCCGCTACGACTAGCACTACCACTTCGTCATCCTCTTCCTCGTCCGGCACTTCAGTGCCATCTACACCACTTAACTTCTCGGTGACTGGAGGAGTGGCTACCTTGTCTATGAGCTGGTCGGCACCAGACAATACCATAGTCGCTAGCTATAGAATTGATGTGACAAATACGAACACGAATGTCACAAGCATTATTACGACCAATGATACTAAAAAGGTATCGGACGGGCTTCCTGCGGGAGATTATTCCGTCTATATTGTTGCCATTGATGTTGCCGGGAACAGGTCTGCCCCTTCTCCGGCAATCTCGGCAACAGTAACATCGCAATCTGATAAGAAGATGTATACCGGATTTAATACTGATGGTTGGGGAACAGACAATACTTTCTGCTTACTTACCAATAAAGCCACTTCGATGTGGTCAGATACTGCCGCCACTTGTCAGGATAACTCCGGCACCTACTATGACTCCTGCAGAGCCGCTCCGAACGATTGGCAGAAAGTTGGATATAGCTGTACGGCAGACTCACTAAATCCAACGGTAATTAAAGTTCACTGCACAACAAGTTATGTCGGTTTTACGGGTGGTAGCTGCTCCGGAGGTGTTGTCTCGTCAGCACCACCCGCATCCTCGCCAAGCACAGGCACTACATCCAGACCGACATTAACGGCAGCCGTACTGAATTCGATAAGCTTAATCCTGCAACAATTATCAGAACTTATAACTCATTAATTAATCTATGTTCATGAATGCGAAAATAAAGGTTTTTACGCATCTCTTTTCGCAGTGATTATATATGGATAAACCGAAAGTTTTAACGAACGAGGAAATTGAAGCGGGGCTTAAAAATCTGCCCGGATGGGAGTTCGCTCGTGACCCCTCGACTGCGCTCGGAATAGGTAAAATTTGCAAAGAATACAAATTCAAGGACTTCATGGATTCGCTCGAGTTCGTGAACTTCGTGGCCCTAGTATTCGAGGCAAACGACCATCATCCTGATACCCACATCATGTACAATAAAATTCTTTTTGAGCTTCAGCGTTTCGACATCGGCGGCAAGGTCACGGACCGCGACCTATTTATCGCGGGCGAAATAGAAAAGAATTATCTTGCATGGTCACACCGATAAGATTTATGAATCCCGTACGAAATAGGCGTGAATATTTCTTACGGGAATTAAATTAATATTAATTTCGTATGGGATGAAAATTAACATCAAGGCGACCGGAATAGAGCTTACGCCGGCCATCTCGAATTACACGGAGAGGAAAATTTCCTCCCTCAATAAATATCTGGATAAAACCGGTGACGTGGTAGCGCAGGTAGAAGTGGGGAAGAGCACAAAGCATCATAAAACGGGGGAAGTCTTCATGGCGGAAGTGCACTTGATGGGCTCGGGCCTCGACCTCTACGCGGTTTCCGAGCAGAGTGATTTATACGCCGCCATAGATCTGGTTAAGGATGAGATAACGCGAAATCTCACTCATCTCAAAGGCAAACGCGAGACGCTTGGGAGGAGAGGCGCGCAGGCGGTCAAGAATATGATAAAAGGTCTTAATTTCTTCATAAGACGCAAATGAACCCCAGTTATTGGAACCAAAAAGCGAGCATTTGGGTCACCGCTGCGGTATTAATGGGAGGATTGGTGTCGGCAGTAATACTTTTTTTCCTGGTACGGTTTGAAAATAACCTGGAGGTTAATTACCTCGAAGAAAGTCTTGCCAATCCATCTCTCTTTTCCCCGCAGGAATAACTTTAGTCGGAGTAAATTTACCTTCTTTTACCTCCGCGTCTTTGACTACCACCCTGATTTCCTTTCCGGTTTTTCTTTTAAACAAGAGATAAGCTCCGGGCCACGTGCTGTAGGCGAGCACTTTTCTTAAATTAACCTGCGCATCATCTTCTAAATTCAGAAGCCCTTCTTCTTTCTTTACCAATTTGGTATATGTTGCTCGTGAATTATCTTGTGGAATCGGCTTTGGTAAATTTGGAATGATTTTTACTAAAAGTTTTCCCCCGGCACGAGCAAGCTTTTCTTCCAAGACATCATAATGGTCGGGGAAGGGTATTACAGAAACTTTTTCTTGAGCAACTATCGGTCCGTGGTCCATCTTATCGTCCATTTTTATAATCGTTACGCCTGGATTTTTGTTTTGCAGAATCAAATTTTGGATGGGGGATGGCCCGCGCAATTCAGGTAATAAAGATGGGTGCACATTTAAAGAGCCGTATTTCGGCATATCAATTACCTCTCGCGGCAATATTTTCCCGAATGAGGCGACGATGAATAAGTCCGCCTCTGGCAGCTTGGGCAAAGGGGCTTTGGCGGAAGCAATCTTCATTATTGGAACATGCCCCGCGCGTTCCAATTCTTCTAAAACATATTTTGATAATTGAGAACTGCCGAAGAAGACGAATGAGAGCGGCGGAACATCCCGCACTTCTTCCGCCTTGTCGATAAAAAGTATACCGTTGAGATGGTCTATCTCGTGCTGAAAAATCTGTGCCAGAAGTCCTGATGCGCCACGCGTAATTTTTTTACCATGCTCGTTGTAAGCAGAGATGGTCACTTTTTCATGGCGCAACACCTTGCCATAGAGGTAACGCAATGACAAACATCCTTCCTCCATCTTTTTATTTTTCTTGGAAGTTTTAACAAGTTCTGGATTGATAAATACCAAATCCTCCGCTTGTTTTGAAATTATTACTCCTTTGATTATAAATATCCTCAAACTCTCTCCTATTTGCGGCGCGGCAATAGCTACTCCGTCCTCTTCGGTATGAAGCGCCTTTTTCATCTTAGCGATGACGTCTCCGAGCTTCTCTGTGCCGATATCTTCGAACAGTACGGCTTTAGCTTTTTGTCTAAGAACTTTAGCATCTTTACCGAGTATCAGTTTTTCGTGCTTCATATTATTGATTCAGGGTCCACTTTAATCAAAAATTGCGGTCCAAGCAAAGACAGAGTTTCTAAGAGCTCTTGGTTTGGCCATTCCTCCCGCGGAATTCTCATGATGAGTGAATCTTTGTAAACGTCGGGATGCCATTTTAGAAACCGGTCTTTGACGGCGAGAACATTCGGCGCAATCACTTTTATAAAAATCGAGAAAGGTGGATAAAGAAGCGCTTTTCTCTCTTCTATTTCATTGGTGTAGAAATCGATGATGTTGCCCAGAGCCGCCCAGGTCAATACTTGCTTGCCGATGTTTCTCGTCTGGACGATGGTTTCTTTCTCGGCTATTTCACGCAGGCGGCTTGTCAGGTAAAAAATCTTTTCATTGACGCCGAAGTCCGGTATTGAGAAGAACGAGTCAGCCGAGACTAGGGTGTTGTAAGGGATTTTTTCTATGTGTAATAAAGCAAGTTCCGTGCCGACCAGTATTCCTCCGGATTCGTCAAATCGCTTCATGATGCCTAGAACCTGCCGGTCTGTCGGAGCATGGTCTTTATCAAGGAGGTATACATTGGCATTTGGGAAGAGTTTCCGCGCTTCAACGGCAATTTTTTCCACCCCGATGCCCAAAGGCACCAATTTCCAACTGCCGCAATAGCCGCAAGTGGTGGAACTCTCGCGTCGAGTGCCGCAAGCATGGCAAATATAGATAGTGCCGCCACCGCTCTGCCGGTGGAGGACTACCGGCGCTCCGCAATTGAGGCAAGGAAGAATAAGGCCGCAGTCTCCGCAGACAGTAGTGGGGGAGAGGCCCTTTCTCATGCCGAAAAGGAAAATTTTTTCTTTTTCTTCCAGCGCTTTCTTAATGAGCCCTTTCAATTCGCGGGAGAAGATTTCGAATTCCCCGTCCTTATTGGCCGAGGTACTTACGTCAACAAGCGTACTGGGGGCGGCTGGCAAGCGCCATCTGACAAGCGAGAGTTCTCCCTGTTCCGCACCTTTTTCTTTCCAGTACCAAAGAGTTTCAAGAGAAAGCACGGAATCCCCGAGTATGAGCTCTCGCCCGGTTTCTTGGGCAAGCTTTTCAATGAAGACTTTGAAATGTATATAAGGGCTCGAAAGAGTTCTCCAGGCGCGGGAATTCTCACGCTCCATGATGATGGTATCTAGGTCCCGCCGCTCGAACGCGAGGCCTGCCGGAGTAGTGATGAATAGTATGGGATGGCTCTCCGATGCGGCGCCTACCCAGGCATTTCTCGCTTTATCCAGCTTTTCTTTTAAAGTGAAGACATAAACATATTCGGCAATGCCTTGGGAAAGCCGTTCCATGGCTTTGAGCGCGTCGAGGTGCGTAGGCACTACAAACATTATAGAAGTCTTTTTCGCGAAGCATTGCCGTACCATGGCCCGGTATTGGCTAAAGCGTTCCTCGGTTTCCATTTGGAGAAGTATTGCCTCTTTCGCTCTGCGGTTTCCGGATTTTCTTGCACCGTTTTTATTCTTAAAAAATAATTCTGGTTTCTCCAGAAGTATTTTGGGCAGAAGGATTGCAAACAGAGCGCCGGCAGATGTCGCGTAATACGTTGCCGTTTCTTTCACAGCGGAGAGGAATTGCGGAGAGAAGCCGGCGTCAAAGATATTTTTTTTCGGGATTTTTTTGAGCGCGAAATCGGCCCGGCGAATATCCGCCTTTGCGTCTTTGACGTCCCTAGACCTCTCGACTACGGCTATACCGAGATTTTTTCTCACAGGTACTTGGACCAGAGTTCCTGGAGAGGGTTGGGCAAAGGAGAAATAAGAAAGTGTTTCCGGCCCGGCATTTTTGGAAATGGGGACGACTTTTACTTCTCTCATCCCGTTATAGTATCATGATGTAAATTCTTATGGCCAAGAAGCTCGGCATCGACCTCGGCACCACCAATATCCTGGTTTTCGTACCCGGCAAAGGCATCGTTTTGAACGAGCCGTCGGTCGTGGCAGTCTCCGGCGATAACAAGATTCTCGCCATCGGCGCGGAAGCCAAGACCATGATAGGTCGCACACCCGGAGATATTATTGCTTACAGGCCGATGAAGGACGGCGTTATCGCGGACTACCGCGTGACAGAGGCGATGCTCCGCTACTACATAGACAAGACCCTGGGCCGCTGGAATATCTGGAAGCCCGATGTGCTTATCTCCGTGCCCGCCGGGGTAACCTCGACGGAGCGGCGCGCGGTTATCGAAGCCGCCGTCAAGGCGGGCGCCCGGAATGCTTATGTGGTCAAAGAGCCGATTCTTGCCGCCATCGGCGCCGGCATTCCTATCCAGGAGGCGGCGGGACATATGATAGTGGATATCGGCGGGGGGACTACCGATGTGGCGGTTATTTCCCTCGGCGGCATCGTCGCTTCCATTTCGGTCAAAGTGGCCGGCAACAAGATGGACGCCGCCATTATGGATTATGTGAAGAAGACGTTTAATCTCGTCATCGGCGACAAGATGGCCGAGGACATTAAGATTAAAATCGGTTCGGCCATACCGGTTGACGACGAGCTCTCCATGCAGGTCAAGGGCCGTGATTTCATTCTCGGCCTGCCTCGCACGGTCGAAGTGAAGACCAATGAAGTGGTCAAGGCGGTTTCGAAGGAGCTGCGGGAGATGGTGAAGGCGGTCAAGGAGGTCTTGCAGGAGACTCCACCGGAACTTTCTTCCGACATTATTGACAGGGGAATCATCATGACGGGTGGCTCTTCCCAACTTCGCAATTTCCCTGAACTAATGCTCCGCCGCACCGGTGTTAAAGCGGTCCTCGCCAAAGACGCGTATTTCTGCGTAGCCAAAGGCACCGGCGTGGCTCTCGAACACCTTGATACTTATAAAAAGAGCATCATCGCAAAGAGATAATGGCTATTAAATTTAAAATTAACAGCGAATTCAAGCCGGCGGGGGACCAGCCGAAGGCCATAAAGGAATTGACGGAAGGTGTCAAAGTCGGTCTAAGGCATCAGACTTTGCTCGGTGTAACCGGTTCAGGCAAGACCTTTACCGTAGCCAATGTCATAGCTAACGTCGGCAAACAGACGCTTGTAATCGCCCACAACAAGACCTTGGCCGCCCAGCTCGCGCAGGAGTACCGGGAATTCTTCCCGGATAATGCCGTGCATTACTTCGTCTCCTATTACGACTACTACCAGCCGGAAGCATATCTGCCCGTTACCGATACTTATATCGAAAAGGAAGCGATGATAAATGAGGAAATCGAACGCCTGCGCCACGCCTCGACCCAAGCATTGCTCACGAGGAAGGATGTTATCATCGTCGCTTCTGTTTCTTGCATATACGGTTTGGGAGACCCGGCGGAGTATGAAAAGGTGAATCTTAAAATAAAAACGGGAGACAATATTTCCAGAGCCAATTTCATCAGAAATTTAATCGATATCCATTACTCGCGGACAAATGCCGACTTGAAACCAGGCACCTTCCGCGCTCTCGGCAACGCTCTTGAGATAATGCCCATCTCGGAACGTATTATTTATCGCATTGAGCTCGAAGGAGTAAAGATTAAAGTTATCAAACGCATTGACGCGGTCTCTCGCTCGATAATCAATGAGATAGATACCTTCTACCTCTTCCCGGCCAAGCATTTCATAACCCAAGATGATGCCAATAAACGGGCTTTGGAGAGTATTAAATCCGAACTCGAAGACAGATTGGAAGAATTGAATAAAGAAGGAAAAAATCTTCCCGCCGAGCGTCTGAAAAGGAGAACCACTTATGACTTGGCAATGATACGAGAGGTGGGCTATACAAATGGTATAGAGAATTATTCAAGGCACTTTACAGGCAAGTCACCGGGGGAGGCGCCATTTACTTTACTAGATTATTTTTCAAAGGGTTTCTTAACAATTATTGATGAATCGCACGTGACCGTGCCGCAAATCGGCGGCATGTACGCAGGCGATAAGAGCCGCAAGGACACACTCATAGAACACGGCTTCCGTCTGCCTTCCGCGAGAGACAACCGCCCGCTCAAATTCGAGGAATTCAATGAAAGGGTGGGGCAGATTATCTATACCAGCGCCACGCCGGCCGATTATGAGAAAGAAAACAGCCAGAAAGTGGTAGAACAAGTCATCCGCCCAACTGGCCTTATCGACCCGGAAGTGCTTGTCCGACCTATCCAGTCGAGGCAAGACCTCAAGAATTCCAGAGGTCTTGCCTCTGGGTATCCAGGCCAAATCGCTGACTTTATAATTGAAGCGGAAAAGGCGATTGCCAAAGGCGGCCGCGTGATAGCCACAACACTTACCAAGAAGATGGCAGAAGACTTAAGCGAGTACCTTAAGGAGAAAAAGATTCGGGCCGAATACTTGCATAGCGACATAAAGACTATTGAAAGAATCGAGATTTTGACTAAGCTCCGCCGGAAGGAATTCGACTGTATCGTGGGCGTCAACCTTCTGCGAGAAGGCCTCGACCTGCCAGAAGTAACGCTTATCGGCATTCTCGATGCAGATAAGGAGGGCTTCCTCCGGTCGGAGACCTCACTTATCCAGATAATCGGCCGCGCGGCAAGAAACGTGGAGGGCAGAGTAATTCTTTATGCCGACACAATGACCGGCTCGATGAAAAGGGCCTTAGACGAAACCGCCCGCCGACGCACCCTCCAGACCGAATACAATAAAAAGCACGGCATTACTCCGCAGACCATTATCAAGAAGATAAAAGATATTACCGATACGCTCGAACGTGAACACCATCAAGCCGTCGGCCTGCTTCTGGAAACGGACGAGAAGCTTTTCAAAAAATCTCCCAAGAAACTTATCAAAAATAAGATGAAGGAAATGGAAGAAACGGTAAAAAATCTCGACTTCGAAACCGCCGCTATTCTCCGCGACGAGATACGGGTGCTTGAATCTCGTATGTGATAAGATACACCCACCCTACGGGCAAACCGCAGGCCGATTTTTGTTATGCATAAAAAAGAGGAAAAACAGGGGGATAAAATCATAGTGAAAGGCGCGCGGACACATAACCTTAAGAATATTACGGTCGAGATGCCGAGGAACTCGATGATTGTCATTACCGGCCTTTCCGGCTCGGGCAAATCTTCGCTTGCCTTCGATACCATCTTCGCCGAGGGACAGAGGCGCTATGTGGAATCGCTCTCAAGTTACGCGCGGCAGTTCTTGCGCCAGATGCAAAAGCCGGATGTAGACGAGATTGTGGGCCTCAGCCCCGCCATATCCATCGACCAGAAGTCCCGCTCGAACAATCCACGCTCGACCGTGGCCACTATTACAGAAATTTACGACTATTTGCGCATTCTCTACGCCCGCATCGGCCGCCCGCACTGTCTTATCTGCGGCACCGAAATAAAGAAATTATCGAACGAAGAAATTAAGAACTTTATATTAGAAAAAGTGCCAAAGGGCGTTTTCGAGATACTTTCTCCCATCGTACGAGGCAGGAAGGGCGAATATTATCAGCTGCTCTATGACCTTCTGGGCAAAGGATACACCACGGTGTTTGTCGACGGCAAGAAGCACTCTCTTCGCGAGCGCATTGTGCTAACCAAGACCAAGAAGCACGAAATATCGGTATTGGTAGACTCAATCGATTTGGAAGAAAGCGGCGCGGAAGAACGTCTCTCTGAAGCGATTGAAAGGGCTCTTTATGAATCAGACGGACTCTTAATCTTGAAGTTTAAAGGTGAGGAGCATCTTATGTCCGCCAAATGGGCCTGCCCCAAAGACGGTTTCTTCTTCCCGGAGATTGAACCGCGCCTCTTCTCATTCAACTCTCCTTACGGCGCCTGTCCGGATTGCAATGGCCTCGGTACGAAATATCTTTTCGGCTCGGAGCCGTGTCCGCGCTGCGGAGGCAAGCGCCTGCGGGAAGAGGCACTCCATGTTCTCATAGGAGGTAAAAATATCGTCGACCTCACCGCCCTTTCCATCAAGGAATGCGATGAATTATTTAAAAAGCTCAAATTGACCGTGCGCGAGAAGAATATTTCCAAAGTGGTTACCAAGGAAGTCGAGGCCCGGCTCTCCTTCATGAAGGATGTCGGCATCGAATATCTCTCCCTCGACCGTCGGGCCCACACGCTTTCCGGCGGAGAAGCACAACGCATCCGGCTCGCGAGCCAGCTCGGCTCCGGACTTGTCGGAGCGTTATACGTACTCGATGAGCCGACCATCGGTCTTCACGCCCGCGACAATGAGCGTCTTGTTAAGACGCTCATAAACCTGCGAGACCTGGGCAATACCATTATTATAGTCGAGCACGACGAAGAGACCATTTACTCATCGGATTATCTGGTAGATATCGGTCCAGGTGCCGGTATTCATGGCGGCAAGGTGGTAGTGTCAGGAGACCTGGATGGTCTCCTGACTACTCCCAGGAATCAAAGCGGCTCGCTTACCCTCGCATATCTTCGAGGCGAAAAGAAAATAGAATTGCCCGAGAAGCGACGCACGTCCGAAAGGGGGAAAATAGCAATCCGCGCGGGCAAGATTTTCAATATCAAGCACTTAAACGTCGATGTTCCCTTGGGACGGCTAATTGCGGTTACAGGCGTCTCCGGCTCCGGTAAGTCATCTTTCGTCTATGAAATTTTGCACAAAAATCTTCAGGCCCGGCTTGACCGTCGCTACCGGAACGCCAATACCTACAATTGCCAGTCCTTTGCTGGTTCGGAGTATCTGGGCCGCTCCATTCTCATCGACCAGTCGCCCATAGGTCGCACGCCGAGGTCGAACCCGGCCACATACACTGGTGCCTTTACCTTCATCCGCGAACTTTTCGCCGAGACGGCGGAAGCGCGGGCGAGAGGTTGGAAGGCGAACCGCTTCTCCTTCAATGTTAAGGGCGGCCGCTGCGAGACCTGCCAGGGTAATGGCATGATAGAGGTGGAAATGCACTTCTTGCCGACAGTCTATGTACCTTGCGATGTCTGTCGCGGCAAACGCTTTATGAAAGAGACTTTGGAAGTGAAGTATAAGAAAAAAAGTATTTATGATGTGCTCGAGATGACCATAGAGGAGGCGGTTAAATTCTTCGAAGATATTCCGGCCATTTATGATCGTCTGAAAACTTTGGAGGACGTAGGTCTCGGCTACTTGGCGCTCGGACAGTCAGCTACCACTCTCTCCGGAGGAGAGGCGCAAAGGGTTAAAATCGCCTCCGAGCTCTATCAGTACCGCTCCGCCGGTTGGCGGATGGAAAAGACGATTTATCTTCTCGATGAGCCGACCATCGGTCTTCATTATGAAGATGTCAAAAAATTAATCGAAATTCTTCAAAAACTGGTAGATAAAGGCAATACAGTGGTGGTCATCGAACACAATATGGACTTTATAAAGAGCACCGACTACGTTCTCGATATCGGCCCGGAGGGTGGCGATGGTGGCGGCGAACTGGTGGCCAAAGGAAGCCCTGAACAAGTAGCCAATACTGATACCCACACCGGCAAGTATTTAAGAAAAGCATTAAGAAAGAAATGAAATCAAAAGATCTATCCCAATTTAATCTGCCAGATGTGCCGGGAGTTTACTTTTTTAAGCGTGGGAAAGAAATTCTCTATGTTGGCAAGGCCACTTCTCTCAAAGACAGGGTAAAGAGTTATTTCGCGCGCGATATTTTGCTTACCCGCTCGCCACTCATAGCCAAAATGCTAGATGAAGCCGACAAAATCGAGTTTATCGAAACTGATTCCGTGCTTGAAGCGCTCATTCTCGAAGCGAACGAAATTAAAAAGCATCAGCCGATTTATAACTCCAAAGAAAAAGATGACAAGAGCTACAACTTCGTCACCATTACCAAAGAAGATTTTCCTAAAGTACTTATAACTCGCGGCTTGGGCACGTATGGTCCCTTTCCGTACAGCGGAGAACTCAAGGAGGCGCTGAAAATTGTGAGGAAAATTTTCCCGTACCGGGATGAGAAATGCAAATTGACTGGAAAGCCGTGTTTCAATGCCCAAATCGGCTTGTGCCCGGGTCCATGTGCCGGTTTAATCAGCAAGGCCGATTACAGAAAACAAATCAGGAAAATAAAATTATTCTTTGAGGGCAGAAAAGAGACATTGATAAAATCTCTTGAAAAAGAAATGAAAAGTCTGGCCAAAGTTCACAAATTTGAAGAAGCAGAGAAGGTTAAACGTCAGCTCTTTGCCCTGAATCATATTCAAGATATCGCACTTATAAAGCGAGACTTAACAACTAACAACCGACAACCGACAGCTTTCAGAGTAGAAGCATATGACGTGGCGCACATCTCCGGCACTAATGCGGTGGGTGTGATGACCGTAGTCGAGGATGAAGAGATTAATAAAAGTCAATACAGAAAATTTAAAATCCGGATAGATAAAAACGACGATATAAAAAATCTCAAGGAGGTGCTCTCTCGGCGCTTAGGCCACCCTGAATGGAGATTCCCGAATCTTATCGTCGTTGACGGCGGCAAGGGACAAATAAACGCCGCTCGGAAAGTGCTTGAGGAGTCCGGTCTCGAGATGATAGATGTTGTATCAGTGGTGAAGGATGATAGACATAGACCCAAAGAGATTATTCCTAAATCTAGCATCCTAAATCCTAAATCAGAGCGAGCAATCCTGCTCGCCAACTCGGAGGCGCACCGCTTCGCCATAAACTACCACCGCCTGCTTCGAAGCGAGGGATTTAGGATATAATCTAGGAATGATTAAAGTCGCAGTCATTCGCGGAGGGCCTTCTTACGGTTACGACGCTTCACTGAAGACGGGTGCTTACGTACTTTCGCTTCTCTACGAATTGCCGGAAGTTTACGCGCCTCTCGATATCTTCATCTCAAGAGACGGGGAATGGCACTACGGCGGTCTGGTCCAAGAGCCCCACCTTGCCTTGCACGAAGCAGACGTTGTCTGGAATGCTCTCCACGGAGCGTATGGAGAAGACGGCCAAGTTCAGAGAATTTTAAAGAATCTGCACCTGCCCTTTACCGGTCCCGGCGCCATACCGGCTTCCCTTTCTCATAACAAGGATATGGCCAAGGTTCTTTATCGGAGGCACTCGCTTCTTACGCCGGACTCTCGGCTTATTATCGAGAAAGATTTCAATGATGACAAGCTTATCGCCGTCTTCCGCCATTTCCTTCCTCCAATCATAGTGAAGCCGGCCGACGGCATCCATGCTCTGGGCGTGCGCCTAGCGCGGACCTTTCAAGAATTAAAGGATGCGGTAAAAGATACCTTCAAACATTCCAAAAAAGCATTGGTGGAAGAATTTATAAGCGGACATGAAGTAAGTTGTGCTGTGGTAGAGAATGCCAAAGGGGAGAAGCTTTACTCATTCGTCCCGATAGGTAGCTTAAACTATAAGGAGAATCAGCAGATTGCAGATATGGCGAAATCGGCGCACGAAATGCTCGGTTTGAGGCATTATTCGAGCTCTGACTTCATCATTACGCCCAAAGGCCGGATTTATATACTTGAGACAAATTCACTACCTGTCTTTCATGAAGAATCGCTTCTGCGTCAATCGCTTCTATCAACCGGCTGGAAACCGAAAGATTTTGCCGAACATTGCATAAATCTCGCATTAAACAAAGTTTCTTAGTTGTGCTATATTAACTTTGGAAAGTTCACCTCTAGCAACACGCGTTGACTGCTCTACAAAGAGAGGCAGGTGTGAGGAGTATGAAACAACAGAAGCTTGACCTTGGAATCGCGGCCTCGCAACCAATCCTTTTCCCGGTGGGGCCGCAGATTGCCGCCGGAGTGAGAGCACTAGACGCTCTCGCCGGACCAAACTGGCGCGAGCGCGTCAAGAGGAAGCATCCAATTGCAAGCTATACCAGCTGCGTGCTCTGCCAGGTCTTCGGCGGGGATTACGCCTACGGCTGCGAGATGCTCGGTATCGACCCGAAGAGCAAGGAACCCGCTCAACTGGGTTTCAACGTCATCGAGCGAGACAGCCCTCACGCAGACAGGGAATTCGAAGCTCTGACCCACGGCTGGGAGCTTGTCATCAAGAACCCGTCGCTTCAGAGCATCAAACGCCTCAAAATCGCCGCCTAGTGGCACAATGGCCGGCCCCGATGTAATCGAGGCCGGCCATGAAATTTAATATTAGATAAGTGTGGTGTTATTCTAACATTTGCGCGAACCTTTTTTGAAAGAAATTCGGACTCGGCAGGGCGAAACAATTGACTGGGGATATGGATTCGCCCTGCCTCGGCTTCTGTCCCGCCCGCAGGAGGGGTCTGGGGAGGAATGCGGGCGGGTTTCGGAATTGCCCAAAAATTTTTTGAATCGCCAATATCAAACAGAAATGATTGGTAAGTCAGTTATATCAATCGTGCCTTTGTAAAGTATATGCGGAATACGATGATATAACAAAGGTCGCTCGCCTCTGCCAATCATTTCCTTGTAGTAATCTTTTGTCGCTTGGGGCATAGAAGAAAATTTCACTACTTCGTCAGGATTATACGGAGTAAAATTTTCTTCATTCATTTTGTCTTTGTTGTCGGCGTGAGCATATAAATATACGATTGCATTTT
>JBBUAI010000011.1:0-33161 GCA_038058745.1 Patescibacteria group bacterium | reverse complement strand
CCCACCCGTGCGCACACAACAATTTTACTCCCTAAATTTCTTTTAATGATAATCATAAAGACAAAAATCCGCCGATGTGGGTTAAGCACACCGACGGATTTTTGTCTCCGAATCCGTCTGTAAGAGTTGCTTAACCCAACTCTAAAATTTAAATTTTCTATAATGTGGTCATGGATTTGCTTCTCGGTCTTTAGCTGCGTTAGAGCAAATATCTTTTAGATTTTGATTTTGGACATTACTGCATTTAGAAATACCTTCTCGATATCCAATCTCATAACTAACACTCCTGTAGCACTCATTCTTTACTCCCTCATTATTAATCATGTCACAAATTTTGAAATCTCTTTTTGCTTGAGCAACACCCCCGTAGCACCTTTCCTTTTTCTCTATATCTTGAATCTTGCCGCATGTATTTTCTATATTTGAGGCAAGTGCCACAGTCATTGGAGCGTAGCAATCATCTTTTTTCGCGGGATCTTGTACTTTTTCACAAAGAGTAGGATCTTCAAAAGTAAAAGCGTCATCGGCGTAACAATAATCCTGTGCTTCTATATCGGGGTTGGCACAATTGCCTTTTTTTACCGCTGTTTCGGGAACTAATCCCCCAGAACCACTTACATGTAATATGCAATATTCTTTCGCCCTACTACCCTGAATTTTATTGCAAACAGATATATCTTTTAGTGCTTCTCCGACAGATCTATAACAACCATCTTTGTTTCCGTCTATTTTCTTGCACAAGTCAGAGTTATTAGATTTTATTGATAGATCGGTGTAACAATGACTTCTTTCCAGTGGATCAGAAAACTTACTACACGCAGAGAATGCGGCATCAGTAAACGGCCACCATGATTGATATTTTGCTAAAACGAAATACCCACCAACTAAAACGACGGTAATGACCAAAGCAATAATTAGCCCCTTATTAATTATTGGATCTCGTTGCATTGGAGTTTCGGGTAAATTTGGCTGTAAAGTTGGGTCAAAATTTTGTTCCATAATTTTTGATTAAATGTTGCTTTAATGATACCATAAAGGTTAGAATTTAGAAACATCAATAACTTCTGTGGTGCGCCAACTTCGTTGGCACGAAATTCGGCGGCGGCGGAAAGCGAGGGCGGGCAAAAATTCCTTCCCCCCAAACTCCCTTTCCTTCCCGCTCCGCCCGACTTGTCCGCCAAAGTTTCAACGGCGGCGGAGCGGTTTGGTTTCTACCGCGCCGCCCTCCATCGCCAAGGCTTTGGCGGGCAGGCAGGCGCGGCATCATTCGGGATTGCGTTCCCGCCTTCGCTCAAGAGCTTCGGACGGGTAGGCAAAAAAGGTTCGAGCGGCGTTCAGTAATTGCGCAGCAGGAGCGGGTGTCCAGGAGCGCCTGGATGTACTCGCAGAGAAAGAGAACTGGCGTACCGAGCCAAGGTTCGAGGAGTAGAAGGTGAAGAGGGCGGGCCACTACTGTGGCCCGCCCTTAAACTATTTCAGGTACCCTTCCGCTTTTAATTTTGAAAGCTTCGCCTTCTCTCCTCTATTGTAACCACCGAGCTTGCCATCCGAACGGATGACGCGGTGGCAGGGAATCTTGGGATCGAAATTTTTATTTAAAATATTACCCACTGCCCGATACGCCTTCGGCTTCCCTGCCCTTCTCGCTAATTCTTGATACGTCAAAACTTTCCCCTTCGGAATTTTCCTTACTACTGCGTAGACTTTTTCTTTGAAAGTTAACATATAGATACTATAAAACAAAAAACCACCCGACCGGAAGTGGCCGAGGGTTTGCATAAAGAGCTTCGCTAAGACCAGGGGTGGGTTTCTCCACCGTGATTTTTGTTTCGTCAGCTGTTACGCCAACGGCATTAGATCACTTTGGATCAACCCGCAGGATTTCCACCTGCCCCCTGACCTTGCCCCGGAACACATCTCTGCGTTACGGTATCCCATTTCCATCTACGACTGGAGATCGTATTCGGAGTCCTGAGACGAGACCTCGACAACCCGGGCCTGCTTCGGCCAGAGTGCAGTTTTACCCGCACACCTTGCCGATACACGACACCGGAGTCGACAGGCACATATTACTGTTTGCCATTGTTAGGCCTCCCCTTTCGAAGAGGTCCAGAAAGTGAGTTGCTCCACTCACTCCTATCCAAACAGCTTTTAGCGCCCTGATCTGCCTAAGAGGTTATCAAAAGTCCTTTTAGCTGTCAACTTGATTATCTGGATAATTCTGTGCATAATTTGTTGATAACTGTGACCATATTATCATCTTTGCTCGAACTTATTTCCAGTCTCAAGGTTAAGGTGCACGCTTCGTATTCCTTTTAACTTTAGACCTCCTACTACGCTCCACTAATGTGCTAACTTTCGCCCAGCGCCTTCGGCGCTGGGCTTGTCTCGCCCCATCGCTTCCATTCTTTTTAGAGTTGGCGGGGGTTGGATTTTTTCAGAAGTATGAGCGATGGGGCTCGGCTAGGAAGGCAATATGCATTGTGCTCGGTCTGGCTTTAAGTCAGGACTACGGGTGCACCACTCGGCATCCGCCTCGGGCTGTTTCCGCTATGGCCTACGAGCGCCTAGATGCCTATGTGCGGGTAGTTTAGCTTGCGGCTCAAATACCGGGTAAATGAGCCGCAAGCCCTACCCGCTTCTCTTTGGGGAGAGGAGAGGTTCCTCTCCCCAGCTTCGGTCTCCTCCTCGCAGAGGTGGTTTGGAGTTTATAGTGCTGTCTAATCTTTATCTTTTCTTAGAGAAAGTGGCTTGTATTGCGTGCCTTCGGAGTCCACCCTCGCACAACCCCTCTCCTTGTTTACATTATACTTGCAGGGTGTAGCTTTCGCTATTACTTACAGAAACTTCGTTTAACGTCGGCGTTCGTGTAGTCCAGACGCCCTAGCGGAAACAGCCCGAGCTCATTACTCTTGTGCTTGCCCCACGCCACCCGTGCGCGCACTAGCTCACTTAGTCGTTAGGTCAGTGAGCTTACTCCCTTAGATTCTTACATACGACACATACTTACCATTTCCTTGTTTCTGTATCTTTCCTTCACGTTCCAGTTGGTCCAGATATCTGGTAGCTGTGGCATCAGAGATATGCAGAAGTTTCTCTACTTCATCGTTAGTGATACTCTGCTTTTTCAGGAACAAGTTCATTATCTTCTCAAGTTTCTTACGCTTTCGGAACTGAATTATGTCTCTGGCTTTTGCGAGGAGTGATCGGCTGTCTTGTTTTGTTATGAGTGGCCCAGAAAGGATAACCGGCAGAGGTTCAGGATTTACAGAAACAGGCTCAGGAGTGGGTTCGGGGATGGGCTCTGGTTCAGAAATAGGCTCAGGCTCCAACGGCTCAACGGGTTGAGCCGTTGGAGTTGGTTCGGTAGGTTGAGGTTCAGGTACTGGTTCTACAGCAACTGGCTCGGGAATAGGTGCGGGTTCAACTACTGGCTCACTTACCACGCTTGGCTGTGCTGTTTCTTCTGTCATTAAGCTTTTTCGTAATACACATGCTTGCCAGTTTTACCTACTTGTTTAACTTTTCCTTCCTTTTCTAGTTCGTCTAGGTATCTAGTTGCGCTAGCGTCCGATACCCCCAACAATTTCTGAATATCATCATTGTTAATGGAATCTTTTCCTTCAAAAAGTTCCATGATCTTTTCATTGCGTTCT
Organism: Patescibacteria group bacterium; assembly: GCA_038058745.1. GTDB lineage: Bacteria > Patescibacteriota > Minisyncoccia > Phycocordibacterales > Zambryskibacteraceae > UBA5004. The sequence goes on along the minus strand of JBBUAI010000011.1, from coordinate 29,505 downwards.
CTATTCACCTCAGATTCCGCACATGTTTTGACACCCCTCATAAAACCAAGTGCATATCCAACCACCGCTCCGATTATTAAATATAGTAAGACCATAGGATAAATTTAAACACACGTGCATCTTGATTCAGCCTGGCCACATTTCTGGCATTGAGCTTCTATACTACCTTTGGCTAGGCAGGTAAGCGCGTGAGAGGAATCGAAAGCTGTTGCTGTCACGCCACAAGCCGGACATTTCCACCCCGGAGCAGGGCCGCCGCATTTACTGCATAAGTGGCCAGAAAATTTTTTATGGATATCCTGATCCATTATTTAAGTTCAGCCCTTACCATTTGCATCACTTTCTCCATAGCCAAGCCACCTCCAATATTTTGACTAGGCTTAGTGTTTGAAGTGGTTCCATCTTTCTTATAAAGATAGCCTTCTTCATCCAACTCTCCAGAAAATTCTCTATTGAAGTACTCTGCATCTTCGGTCTTAAGATATTCCAGGGCTTTTTGTTGCAAAAGAGATTCTCTTGCCGGATCTCCCTCTAATCCGCTGAAAACATTTTTTACAGAGTCGTAATACTTACCAGCTTTTTCTCTATGTTCTTCAGCTGTTTTTGTGGCACTTTCGGCCGCCTCTCCAAATGCTGCTCTCATCTCTTTTTCCGTTGTTTCGGGCCCAAATTGTCGCGGACCGAGTGATTTTGACTTTAAATCTCCATACACATCTCTATTTTCAATAACTGCGCCTCTTCCATCTTCCGCTATTTCGTTTGCCATTTTTGCATACTCCCCTCCTCTGATTTCCGCCTCTGCCATAACTTGGGCTTTTTCAACATCTTCCACTCTCTCAGATTCGTCTGGAGTAGCTGGCATCTGTGGTGCTCCTTCCATTCCCATGTTTTTGTTGTTTAATATTTAATGGCTTAATTCTATCCTTTGAGCAGGAAAACGCAACCATAGCCCAACGGCGGCTTATCTATATGAGCCGTTGGGCATATCCCTAGGACAAGTTTGAGCTATAATGTCCCTATGTCAGAAGGGCTAAAATTTACCACCCCCGAACAGGAACTTGAATACTTGCGCTCTAAGGTCTTGGAGGCCGAAAAGAAGCTGGGGAGCGCCGGAGCGGAGACGGAGAGAGTGTCTGTGGTCCGCGAATCTATTGCAGAGTTCAAAAAAGAAGCTGGTATAGGTGCGCCTGTAGCTCAAACGCCAGAAATTGAGAAGGATGCCGAACAGATTCTAGAAAAACATCAGGAAACCCAGCTTCAAGAAATGATGACTCTAGCAGAAGCTAAAGGTATTTCTCATGCACTTTCGGTGGTAGAAAAAATTAAGGACTGGCGTTCAGAAGATGACTTCCACGCTTTCCTTATCGATCGTGTCATACAAGATTTGCCAGTTGCTATAAAAGAAACTGGCCCAATTTATCAAGCCCTGCATATGCGCCTTTTTGAAATAGTTCTACCGAAGGAAGTAAAGGAGAACGAAAAGCCGTTAGTCGAGCTTATAAAGAGTATGGAGCAGTTTTATGCCGGTTTGCTCTCTATTACCGGAGATAAGAAGGATAAAGTAAGCCATTTAGTTTTTGAAATTGCTAATCCAGATGGAGAGGAGGACACAAGAGCCTTTGTTTCTGTGCCGGAAGCGAGAAAAGAATTATTCAGCAAACAGCTCCTTGCTATTTTTCCGAAAGCTAAACTCGTTCCTCGAGAACACGACTATAATATTTTTAACGAATTTGGTACTACTCTGGGAGCTAGCGCTTCACTTTCATCCTCTCCTGCCTATCCACTAAAAACTTTTGATAACTTTGGTTCTGATCCACTCAATGTTATTCTCAACGGCTTTTCTAAAATTCCTAAAGTAGGCGCCGGAGCCACTCTCCAAATCGTCTTTAAGCCGATCGGAGATACTTATACAAAAAAGTTTGAGAGCGCTTTAAAAAAGATTGAGAAGGGAGAAAGCCCTAAAGAAGCCTTGCGTGATGATAGCTTGGCTATGGAATTTACCAGAACTATAGGAGAAGCATTTTTCAGTAAGAAAAAAGAAAAAGAAGAGAATCCTCCAATCATAGACCAGTCTGTCCTGGAAGCGGTCAAAAAGAAGCTTGGGAGTCCGATAGTAGAAACAAATATACGCTTAGCGATCTCCACTCCGACGGAAGCCGAATCAGAAGGACTGATGCACAACTTTGAGTCTGCCTTTAATCAATTTGAAAATCCAGGTAAGCAATCTATTAAGTGGCAAAGAGCTAAGGCGTCAGGACTTTTTGCCTTTAAAGATTCGGAATTTTATCAGGCATTTATTTTTAGGATGTTCAAAGATAGTGAGAAAATGCCCCTAAATCTTATAGAACTCTCTACTATCCTCCATTTCCACACCGAAGCGCTTGCTTCAAGCTCCACTCTTTCTCGCTCTAGCTCAAGAAGCGCCCCGCCTCCGATCGGAATTTCAGAAGTCGGCACGCTTCTTGGAATAAATGCCTTTCAGGGCGTCGAGAAGCAGATCCATATCGCGCCAGAAGACCGCTTGAGGCATTTCTATGCCATTGGCCAGACAGGCACAGGTAAATCTACTCTGCTTAAAAATATGATCGTAGATGACATTAAAAAAGGTGAGGGTGTGTGCATGATAGACCCGCATGGCTCAGATGTTTTAGATGTGCTTTCTCAAATCCCTAAAGAGCGTTTGGAAGATGTGATTTATTTTGACCCCGCCTCTCTTGATAGGCCGATGGCTCTCAATATGCTGGAATACGATCCTCATTTCCCGGAGCAGAAGACCTTCGTGGTCAATGAGCTCTTTAACATCTTCCAAAAGCTCTATGGCGGAGTGCCGGAATCTATGGGACCGATGTTCGAGCAATACTTCAGAAATGCCACGATGCTTGTGATAGAAGACCCGGAATCCGGTTCGACCTTGCTGGACGTTTCTAGAGTGATGTCTAGCAAGGAATACCGGGATCTCAAAATTTCTCGCTGCAAGAATCCGGTAGTCGTCCAGTTCTGGAATGAGATCGCCGGCAAGGCCGGAGGCGAAGCGGCGCTTGTGAATATGGTTCCATACATCACTTCCAAGTTTGATGTTTTTCTGGCCAATGACATTATGCGTCCGATAATCGCTCAAGAGAAATCCTCATTCAATTTCCGTGAAATTATGGACAGCAAGAAAATCCTTTTGGTAAATCTTTCAAAAGGCAGATTAGGAGACATAAATGCCAATCTTATCGGCCTAATTCTTGTGGGCAAAATTTTGATGGCCGCGCTTTCACGTGTAGATTCACTAGGCCAAAACCTACCACCGTTTTATCTCTACATTGACGAGTTCCAGAATATCACTACCAACTCCATCGCCACTATTCTCTCAGAAGCTAGGAAATACAAGCTCTCTCTTACCATTGCCCACCAGTTCATCGCCCAGCTTCAAGACGAGATCAAAAATGCTGTGTTTGGAAATGTTGGCACTATTTGCGCTTTCCGAGTCGGGCAAGATAATGCTGAATATCTAGAGAAGCAATTTGCTCCAAACTTTACAGCCCAAGACTTAGCAAGTATCGATAACTTCAATGCTTATATCAAAATGCTTGTGCACGGCAAACCTGTCGAGCCATTTGATATCCGCCTAATGCCAAAACAGACTGGCGATCCAGCAAATATTGAAATTGTTAAGAAGTTATCTTCGGCAAAATACGGCCGCGATAAGGCAGAAGTGGAAACAGCTATTATGGCTAAGTATCAGAGTTTAGCTGTTAAATAATGGAGAAGCCACCACAATTTATAAAGGAGTTTTCTAAAGAAGAGTCGCCGGAAGAGCGACAGCAAACAGCCCGAGCAATTAGGGCGAAGCGAGCAGAATATTTTACAGAAAAAGACGCTCAAACAGAAAGACAAACGGAGTTAGAAGAAACTACGAACGAGCGTGAACGGGCTATAGCGGAACAGCTGGAAGCTGTTCACGATCTAGAAAATGAAATTATTGAACTTTCTACTTCTGGACTTGGAAAGATTTTAAATTATTTTCAATTAAGAAAGCTTAGAGCCGATGTCGCTGTAGGGCAAAAAACATTTGAGGAATTAAGTCAACAACAAGAGGCCGAAACTATTGAGGAACGAGCGATTTCTGAAAAGCTAGTTTCAGAAGAAACGGCACCAGCATTACAGGAAGCAAAAGTTATGCTTGGTAATTTCTACAAAGAGCAGAAAAGAAAATGGACTGAAAGTGAGTATACAAAGGAAGATATAACTAAATATTTTTCCGAAGAACATTTAGCATCTTTACCACTTGAAGATTACTCGCTTTTACTCAAGAGATTTCCTGAAGAAATGGTGGCACACGTCACTCGACAAGGAATCAGAGATCATATTGGACACATGTATCATACTGCTGGTGAAGGAGCTTATGTTGATGGATTTATGAAAATGGCGGAAGACGGAAGATTGCGCTCGCCTCTTGGCGTTCACCTCGTCGAAGGAGAGAAAGATAAGGCCATAGCAAAATTTCTTAACCTGGATAAATTTTCCACTAAAAAGGAAGCTTTGGAACATCTTGCCAATATGACAGAAGCGAATCAGGCAGAAGGAGGAAGCTATACAGATAGGATGGCAATTCATTTTGCTACAGAAGAGGTTGCTGATTATTATTATGGCTCAGAAAAAGGAAATGAAATTTTTGTTGCTTATCCATCTGCATATATTGCTTCACAATATTATTTTAACGGACAGCTAAATGAAGCCGGTGGAGGATATTGGAATGATCAATGAGTTTGGGCCAATGAAGAAAGGGGTATGGATTTGAACGCTGGACTAGTCTTTATTCCAGAAGAAGCAAAAGTTGATAACAAAACTGGGTCGCGCTATAAACTTGATAAAGACGGAAATCCTATCAAAAACTCTGAATATCAAAGTGTTTTCAGGAAAGTGGTGGATTCACCTGATTTTTATAATTTCGCAAATCAAGTTATGGAAATAACAGGTAAGCTCAATCAAAATTGGGATAGCCCTAATCTGTTACCAAAAAATAGAGAGTTGCTAGAGAGATTAGAACCCTTTCGCCAAAGATTAGAGCAGGAATTTGGCATAACTGACAGGCGAGTTCAGATAGCCATACTTAATTACCATAACTTATTCAGTCTCGATGTTCAAAAACGAGGTGAGGAAAATGGAGAGGAAGATCCATTTCATTCGGTCGATTCAGTTATCGAGAGTTCAATGAAAAAAGAGGGAGTTTTGTATGTAGAAGCCGAGAACGCAATAAATTCAAAAGAATTCTGGGAGGCACATTTTGCAGAAAATCCGGCAAAGAGGCCGTCTAAAATTATTTATTATAAAGGTTCAAGTCCAACCAGAGCACTTTATGAATGGCGAGATAAGAAAGGAATACACAAAAAAGCGAAAGATAAAAACATAGGTTTCCCAGAACGACATGTAGAGCGAAACGCACCGGAAGCCACAGCAGGGCTTGATCGGTTCAAAGATCTTGCCGAAAAAGTTATTGAAGACCATTTCTCGGAACGAACCCCGCTTTAAGAGATAAAACTATCTCAATCTCATTTTGCCCACCCTCCATTTTCGCCAAGACCCGCAAGCTGGAATTCCTTTATCTACACCACTACACGCCGAAGGCGTCCGCCGGAATTTCGCTCAGTCTTGCCGAAGTTTCTGAATGTGACCCTACGGAGAATCGAACTCCGCTTACAGCCTTGAGAAGGCTGTGTCCTAGCCGATAGACGATAGGGCCGTTAACTTGAACACTTTAACGAAAAATTATCTGTTTTTCAATTAAGACTGAATGAAGCAGGCGGCGGGGCTTGCCTGTCTGGTGGAATATCGTAGTAGTTAATCAGGAATTTGGTAATGTCGAAAAAGGCGTCGGTCAGGGTTTCGGAAGCGAACTGGACGTTCTTGGGGTAATAAGTGTAGAGAAAGACGAGGAACTGCGGGTCATAAGCCGGGAAGTAGCCGAAAAATGAATGAAGGAAGCGGTCCTGGTAGTAACCGCCCCCCGCCGGATTGGCAATCTGGGCGGTGCCGGTCTTAGCGGCGACACTATAATTCTCAAGCCGCATTTGGCCGTAGCGGAGGGCTCTATCGACAACTTCGGTAAGCATTCTTGATATTTCGGCCGATGATTCTTTAGAAATGACTCTTTGCCCATCTTCTTCCCGAGGGTAAGAAATGGTCTTTGTTGGCCCCAATTTATATCTGATCTCTTTGACCAGATGCGGAGTGATAAGGGTGCCGCCGTTTGCCAAGACGGAAAGCACCCGTACGGTTGTAATGGGAGTAAGGGCAATACCCTGCCCAAACGAGGCCTGGGCTGCCTCTAGGTCGCGATGAGTCTTCAAGTTTGACACAATGGACTTCCCTTCGTTAGGCAAATCTATGCCGGTAAGATTCTCAAGCCCGAAGCGGAGCATGTAATCCTCGAATTTCCGCGTACTTATTTTCGAAGCTACGAAGGCGGCACCGGTATTCAATGACTTGTTGAGTACCTCTTGCATAGACAAGTTATAGCCGTGCGACTGCCCGTCGTAATTACAGAACGTTTTGGTATTTAGGGTAATACAGCCGGGGTCATTGTAGACGGTTTTCGCGGTTACAGCGCCGGAGTCGAGCCCGGAAGCCATAGTCAACGCTTTGATAATCGAGCCCATCTCGTAGCGGTCTTCCACCAGGATATTCCTAAAAACAGAAGAATCCTTCTCATTTTGCGGAAAATTCGGGTCAAAGGCGGGATTCAAGGCCATGGCAAAGATTTCTCCGGTTTGGGGGTTTATGATAACGGCTCCGGAGAAGTCTGAAGAGTAAGTCGTCGTCACCTTCCCTACTTCGCTTTCCAGAAACGCCTCGACCGACGGTTCGATAGTGGTGACAATATCTCCTTCCAATCTTTCATCTTCTTCTACCGCCGACTTTATATTTGAGAATATTTCCGCGAAGAAATTTACGAAAACATCATCTCCGCTTCTCTCAAGCGTCTTGTCATAGAAGCGTTCCAAGCCATAGCGACCGGCCAATTCATTACCTGAATACCCGATGAGGCCTACAGCGTGCGCGGCCATCTTCTCCCCCGGATAACTTCTCCAGCGCTCCCGGGTAACGGAAATTCCGGGAAGTTCCTCATTCTGTATCCTCTCCGCCAGCTCATCCGAAAGACGGCGGGAGAGCTCTTCATACGGGTCATTGACCTTTTTCGCCTTGGAAAGAAAAATTTCTTTATCTAAAGGGATGATGGCGTTTAAGCGCCCATATATCTCCTCGAGGTCGCTCCGGTCCTTGAGGATATTCGGATTAAGAGAGATGGTGAAGCCGAGCTTTACTGTCGCGGCGGGTACCAGCGTACCGTCTTTGGTAGAAAAAAATATCGACCCCCGGTCGAAATAATTGATGCCAGCCACGTACTGGTGCTCTGCCTTGAGCTTGAAATCTTCGCCGGATACTATCTGAAGGAAATACAGCTTGGCGACAAGAAGCAGGGCGAAAAGCAACACCAGAAGGGTTAGGAAGCGCAATCTGTTTTGAAAACCCGGCATGGGCCCCTATTTTACCTTTTAACGTCATTTAAAGTAAGGGAATTATCCTTGCTCCTTGAAATGTACAACGGTCTTTTTACCTCCTCAAAGCCGTATAGGCGGGCAAGCTCGATACTCACATTGTTTTTAAGTTCAATATAAGCGAATTCAAGAGAAGAGAGCTTCCCTTCCGCCTCGGCTACCCGCATCTCCAAATTTGCCCGCATGGCAATGTTTCTTGCCGTCGCCTCTATGGCATAGATGTAAAGAACAAGGGCGAAAAAGCATATTCCCGCTAAAAACCAGAAGAAACGGCGCCTGTCTTCGAGTGAAATAGTTCTCGCGCCCCTCTCCGTAAACGGGAGAGAGAGCTGGTTATAATTTATTTTGATTCTTCTCTTCATGGTTCGATTTTACTCACCATGACCCTGAGTATTATCGAAGGGTCATAATTTTTTAATAATCCTTAATTTGGCGCTTCGGGAGCGAGGGTTCTCCCTTATCTCAACTTCCGTCGGCACTATTGGTTTCCTTCTTTCCCCCTTCTCCCTAAAATTTTTTTTTACTATCCTATCTTCCAAACTGTGGAAACTTATTACCGCAAATCTTCCTCCGGGCTTCAATATTTCCCATCCTTTTTCCAATCCTTCTTCAAGAGAAGTGAGTTCTTCGTTCACTGCGATGCGCAAGGCCTGGAAAGTTTTCGTCGCGGGGTGAATCTTTCCCCGCCTTTTCCCTACCACTTCTACCAAATCGAATGTGGTTTTGAATGGTTTTACCATTCTCCTCTTCACGATCTCGTGAGCGATCTGCCTTGAGCGTCTCTCTTCCCCGAATCCTCGCAAGATGAGCTCAAGAGCATGTTCATTCCAGGAGTTCAGGATATCGGCGGCAGTCAGGCCTTTGCCCGAGAGACGCATATCGAGAGGTTCGTCAGAGTTGAAGGAAAATCCTCTACCCGACGCGAGCTGGTCGCTCGAGAAGCCGATGTCGAAGAGGATTGCATCCGGTTTTAAGTCTCCCAATAGCTTGTCCAAGTCCCGGAAATTACCGGTAATCTCCGCACCCGTTTCAGGGTCCTGGTCGATGCTTATGGCTCTTACTCTCGGGTATCGCCTCAAGACTTCTCTGGTGTGTCCGCCGGCCCCAAATGTAGCATCTACGAACACCTCTCCGTCTTTCAGGTCGAGGCCATCCACTGCTTCTTGTAAAAGAACTGGTCTATGCATACTCTGATTCGAGCTTCTTCCTGTAAGCCGTCCACCTCTTGTCATTCCAGATTTCCACTCTGTCGTGGACGCCGGTAACGACGATCGGATTCTTCAGGCCCGCGAATTCCCGTAAGAATTCGGGGATGAGGATGCGGCCGATGGAGTCAATCTCGATCTCAGATGCACCAGCAAACGTGAACCGCGCATAGCGATGATCGCTCGCTACATGGCCTAGCTTCTTAACCTCCTCGGAGATCTGAAGCCAGACTTTGTGGGGGTAGAGAAAAAGACAATGATCTTTGCCTCGAGTAACAACAACTTTTCTGCCGAGAGCTTCTCGGAATCTAGCCGGCAGAGAGAAACGATTCTTCTCGTCAACCGTATGTTTGTATTCGCCAATAAACATTGCTTTTTCATATTACCACTATTTCCCACTAGATACTATTCTATCCCACCCCCCGCCACAATACTAGACGTCCATACTCCCATTTCCCTTCAAACTGTGGATAACTTAAAAGCCGGCACATATGCGTCGGCTTCAAAGGTTTAGCGGTGTTTTTCGTTATTTATATGTCCAGAACAGCTTTTTTGGCGTTGGCGTGGAGAGCAAAGAGCATGAAATATTGCTCTAAATCTTTTAAATTACTTTGGTAAACGTTACCGCCCAAAACCGCATCCGCAAAAGTTTCAAAAGCGCGGTTTATTTCCATTAGTCTATTTCTCCAGCGCTTGTCTTCTCGAGTGAGATCAAAAAGCTCTAACGCCCGAGTAACAGCACCCCAAAAATACTTTTCATCTTTGCCTTGCCAGGTTGCAGCGCGGCCGACTTCGCTCCCGATATTGCCCAACTGCTCAGCGAGCGTCAAATTCTGCCAGCGTTCTCTGGAAATTGCCATGTTATTTGACCAGTTTGATTACAATTTCCCTGATTTTATTTTGCATATCAATATTTTCTACTCCGCGGGTTTTGTTCCCAGCCAGAGGTTTTAGATTTATCATTGAGTCAAATTGGATGAATTCGTTCCCTATTTTATCCAAAAGCATGTTAATTCCCCAAGTATTTTCTCCTTTTGAATTTTCTTTATCGATCAAAATTGATTGGATATCGACATGGAGCTCCCCACCCACGCCCATAATTTCCTGTTCCACATCAACCACAGCTTTAATGATATCTACGTATTGTTCGTGAGCGAGCTCGTTTAACTCTTCTCGGCTTATCTTATTCTTAACAATTCTCGTTTCCATGATTATATATCCAAAACGGCTTTTTTGGCGTTCGATTGGATGAAAGATTTGCGGGAAGGGACGTCGGTGCCCATGAGGATGTCGAAGATGCGGTCCGCCTCGCGTGCGTCATCGATAGTCACTTGTTTCAAAATTCTTCTTGCTGGATCCATGGTCGTCTCCCAAAGTTCTTCGGCGTTCATTTCCCCCAACCCCTTATAACGCTGAATATCGCCGGTATTCGGTCCGACTACTCTCTCTTTCTCCGCGTCGGAGTAGACGTAATGCATTTCCTTGCCGAGTTTTATTTTGTAGAGCGGCGGCTGGGCTATGTAGACATATCCTGTATCAATGAGCGGGCGGAAGAATCTATAAAGGAGCGTAAGAAGAAGAGTGCGGATGTGCGCGCCGTCGACGTCGGCATCGGTGGCGATGATTATTTTATGATAACGGAGTTTTGTAATATCAAACGTGTCTCCTATCGCCGTGCCAAAGGCAATCACCAGGTTTTTAATCTGCTCGGACGCGAGCATTCGGTCGAGACGGGCGCGTTCAATATTTAAAATTTTGCCCCTAAGGGGAAGGATTGCCTGGATGCGCCTGTCCCGCCCCTGCTTGGCGGTGCCGCCGGCAGAATCTCCCTCAACGATGAATAATTCCGACTCTTCAGCCGACTTGGATTGACAGTCAGCGAGTTTGCCGGGGAGCGTCATACCCTCTAATGCGCCCTTACGGAGGACGGAATCTTTGGCCGCCTTGGCCGCCTTTCTTGCCTTAAGGGCTAGCGCTACTTTCTGGATTATGGCCCGGGCATCGTCCGGATTTTCTTCCAAGAAGGCAGAGAATGCGTCGCCGAAGACCGTCGTAACCATGCTCTGGGCCTCTACCGAGCCCAATTTCGCCTTGGTCTGGCCTTCGAACTGGATTTCCTTGAGCTTTATCGAGATAACAGCCGTGAGCCCTTCCTGCACATCGTCTCCAGTAAAGTTATCTTCCTTCTCACTCACTAAATTGTTCTTCCTGGTGTAATTATTGAGACTTCGGGTGAGTGCTGTCTTGAAACCGGTGACATGAGTACCGCCTTCGGCGGTATAAATATTGTTGGCAAACGGCAATACGCGGGAAGAAATGTCATCCACGTACTGAAGGGCTACTTCCACAGTCTCATATTCATTACCGTTCACCTTCTTATCGACATAGAAAATATTTTTGTGTATCGGCTTGTTATGCTCATTCTCAAAACGGACAAGAGAAACCAGTCCACCCTCGAAATAAAACGACATAGATGGCGCATCCAAAGAAAGTTCACGGATGTAAAAGACTTCGGTGTCGGTTACCTTTTGGATTTCTCTCAAATCAATGACCGATATGCGTAATCCCTTAACCAAATATGCCTGTTGGCGCAAATGTGCAACAATCCGGTCAAAATTAAAATTTGTATCCGGGAAGATGGCCGGGTCCGGCTCAAAAGTGATGATAGTGCCGTGCAGATTAGAACCTTCCACCTTCTTCACTTTCGATTTCGGCTTGCCCTGGCTGTATTCCTGAACGTAGACTCCGCCATCGCGATGGACTTCGGCGCGGCAAAAGATGGAAAGAGCGTTGACCACCGAGCCGCCGACGCCGTGAAGGCCGCCGGAGACCTTGTATCCTTCCCCGCCAAATTTGCCGCCAGCATGAAGGGTAGTCATGATGGTCTCTAAAGCGGAAACCTTAGTTTGTTTATGGATATCGACCGGTATGCCGCGGCCGTTGTCGGCTACACGGACTCGGTTGCCGGGCAAGAGGGTGATTTCGATGTCATTGGCGAAACCGCCCATGGCTTCGTCCCTTGAGTTATCGAAAATTTCAACTACCAGGTGGTGCAAGCCGTCCGGCCCCGTAGTACCGATGTACATTCCCGGCCTCTTGCGAACGGGCTCTAATCCTTCCAGGACGGTAATGGACTCCGCGCTGTATTTATGCGCTCCTCTCTGCTCTTTTTCTGCCATATCTCTTTACCCTTATTCTAGCATAAATAAGGCCTAAAAGAAAGCGATTTTGGGGATTAGATTCTTCTAATTTCCGCCTTGAAATCCGACTCAGTTCTCCTCTCCAATTCGGCGTGGATTTTGTTCACTTCCTCATTGGTAAGGGTTCTCTCGAGATGGCGGTAGGTAATGCGGAAAGTGTATGAAATTTTATCTTCTCCGAACTTCTCGGCATTCTCGTATTTATCTAGAAGCTCTACGTTTTCTACTATGCCCTCCCCCACTTCTCGTATCAGGTCGAAGTAATCGTTAAGGATGAAAGCTTTAGGCACGATGAAAGAGATGTCGCGTATGACCGGCGGGAATTTGGAAACTTCTTTATATTTCTGCCCCAGCTTGAGCTGCTTTTTCACCCGCTCATCATTTGACCAGAGTAAACGTATGTCCGGCAGGTCCATAGAAATTATGGCCAATCGCTCGATACCGAACCCAAATGCCCAGTTGCTCCATTTGGCGGGGTCAAGCCCCATATTTCGTACAAGCGCGTCAGTCATAATGCCGCACCCAAGCACCTCTACCCACCGGCCATTAACTTCCACCTCCATTTCCAGAGAGGGATCAGTATAAGGGAAAATATCTTTATTGAATCGGTATTTAATATCTATACCGAACACGGCTTTTGCAATATTTACGAGAACGTCCTGTAAATCATCGATAGAGATATTTTTTCTAGCTTTCGGTATAAGGAATCCGCCATCCATCTGGTGGAAGACATTCATGTGCGTTCGATCTATTTCATCCTTACGGTAGACTTTGCCGAATGAGAAAAATCCGAGCGTATCTTCTGCCTCAATTCGTTTTTTGGTTTCGGGTTGGTTCAAATAGTAATGCCACATAATCGTTGTCAATGGCCGAAGAATGTATTTCTTGTCTATATAGTAAGTATTAGACGGCGATCTTTCCGTATGGTCTTTAGGATAATTAAAGAGTTTAAAAATCAGCTCCGAGTCAATTATTTCCGGTGTTTGTATCGTGTCGAAATTCTTAAAATCGCCCTGATTCAAGATGTGGTCAATAATGGCCTTAATTGGGCTTCCTGCAATTCTGGACAAGTCAGGCATATTCAAAAGCCGTTTCATCCTCTCCGCCTCCGCATCATGTCTTTCTTCAAGTTTTTGCCGTAAGACCCGCTCTTCCTCCGACTGTATGATTATCTTTTCCGACATCGTCTTATATGCTATGGTATAGTAACTTTTATCGCAATGGCCGAGTTTCAAACCATTATTCTTTATTGTTCCCTTTTCATCTCGCTTTTTTTCGAAGTGTTTCTGCTCATTACTTACCTTGAAGTGCGCTCGGAAATAAGACGCGAGAATGAATGGCTCTCAAGGCCTCGTCCAGAGGCCTTGAACCCCGCCGTTACCATCGTAGTGCCTTGTTTTAATGAGGAAAAAACGGTCAGAGCCACCATCGAATCGCTCTTGAATCTCGACTATCCGAAAGAGAAGTTGTCGCTTGTCTTGGTCAATGATGGTTCGACAGACAGTACCCTGGAAGTCCTCGCTCAATTTAAATCCAATCCGCAAGTGAAAATATTGGATAAAACAAACGGAGGCAAGCATACTGCCGTCAATCTTGCCATTGAGAATGTGACATCGGCTTTGGTCGGTTGTCTCGACGCCGATTCATTCGTCACGGCAAGCGCCTTGCGGAAAATAGTTCCCCACTTTGAAGACGGCTCCGTAATGGCGGTAACTTCTTCAATCAAGGTGCATGAGCCGAAAAACATTCTGCAGTACATCCAGAAGACCGAGTACAGCTGGTCAATCTTTCTCCGCCGGATGCTCTCATCCATGGGCGCGCTCTACGTCACTCCCGGTCCGTTTTCCATCTTCCGTACCCGCGTCTTCCATGAGCTTGGCGGTTATCGGGAAGCCCATATGACGGAGGACATGGAGATGGCCATGCGCATGCAGAAGAATCATTATAAAATCGTCAACTCCCACGGAGCCCATGTCTACACTACTACTCCAGACAATATAAGAGGATTGGTAAAGCAGAGAGCGCGCTGGACTTACGGATTTCTTAATAACGCCTTTGATTACAAAGGACTGTTTTTCAATAAAAATTACGGGCACTTCGGCATGTTCATCATGCCCATAGCCACCATATCCATATTCTCAAGTCTCTTTATGGTCATAAATGTCGTATCGGGCTGGGTTCAAAGGGCCATTCAAATATTCAATCGCTATCAGGTGGTCGGGTTTAATGGTAAATTCTCCTGGCCGTCATTTGACTGGTATTTCGTGAATACCGGCGTACTCTCGCTTATTATCGCCCTGGCAGTCGCTCTCACTCTCTTTATTCTCTACCTTTCTATACGGCTCGCAGACGGTAAATTCAAATTTCATCGCGGCATCCTCTACTACCTCTTCCTCTACACCTTCATGGTGCCGCTCTGGCTTTCCAAGGCCCTATTTGACACGATATTCAAGAGAAAGGTAAGTTGGAGGTAATGGTTGATTCAAAGAAATACGTAGTGGCTTTCCTTATTACCGGGCTTATCTTCGGCACGGCCATTATGGCGAGCAATATGCTCGCCGGGAAAAAGGTGGAAGATGTCCGCTCGATAGAAGACCGCGTGGCGCTAGACATTCTCTCGTCCGAGACGCAATTTGCCCTGCTCGCGGAAACTTCCTGCAGAGACATCGGCCCCGGCTTCCTTTCGAAAGAATTGGGCCCTTTGGGCGAGAAACTTTCATACGCCGAAAATAGCACCAGCTTCAACGAAGAAGACGTGGATTCTCTCAAGCGTTCGTATTTTCTCCTTGAAATCAAAGATTATCTCCTGATGAAGCGTTTGACCGAGAAATGCAATATCCACCCCACCTTCATCCTCTACTTCTATTCTTCCGATGAGGACCAATGCGAGGACTGCGAGCGCATGGGCTACGTCTTGACGGCGCTCCGCGACAAGTACCCAGACCTGCGCGTCTATTCTTTCGATTACTATTATGACTTGGGCGCCATTTCCACCCTCACTTCCATATATAAAGTGAAGCCGGAGCTTCCAGCCCTAATCATTAATGGCAAACCCTATTACGGCCTTAAAACGGTCGAGGAACTTGAAAGTCAGGTTCCGGCTATTAAACTATTGAAGACAGCCACTTCCACCTCTGCCACAAGCACTGAGGAAAACGAATGAGCCGACGAGGTGAATCGAACACCTGTACGCGGTTTACAAAACCGCTGCTCTGCCACTGAGCTACGTCGGCCACTAAGAGTTATTCTACTTCAACCACTTTTACTTTTCTATGCGGCTTTCTTTTCTTTGTCGGCTCTATTATTCCCAAATCCTGAATCTTAAATCCTAAATCTTCGTGAATTTCCCCCTTCCCTTTCTCGATGCTGGACATATTTTTAAAGAATTCGGAAATGCCGTCGGATTTTTTCAAAAGACGCGAATCTCTGATATCGCCCATATATTTTTTCGTCTGTTCGGAAAGTTTGGCATAAAGTTTGTGGAGCGAGTTCTTCGAACGCATAGGTAGTTGCTTCTTGACGAAGAACGCAGTCTTCTCCTTGCCGGTCGAATAAAGATGCAAGGATTTATGATGCAGCTCTCGCACGCGCTCATCGCCCTTGGATATGAGCTTAAGAAGAAAGACTCCCGTCTTTCTTCTTTCTTCCACTCTTTTCGTAAGAGTAAGTGTTGCCAGAGCTATGCCAGAAAAGATGAAAGTAGCAAAAGTAATCATATTAATCGATGGCGTAGCGGATAAAATTGCCGACCTCTACCCGTTCGCCGAATTTCTGAACCGTGCCGTTTATAATATCCCCCACGGTCTTTGACGGGTCCTTGATAAAGGGCTGCGAGAGGAGTTCTGCTGTATCAGTGGGCTTCATAGCTGCTACATGCATGGCGATTTCCCTAGCCACTCCCTTAAATTCCGGGTTCTTGGCCACGAAATCAGTTTCTGAAAGAAGTTCCAGCATTACCCCTACGGTCTCTCCGGCGTGGATGTAAGCTGCTATCGTACCTGCCCCTAGGGTTCTCCCCTTTTTTTTTGAAGCAATTTCCGCTCCCTTGGCTTTAAGGATGGTTATGGCCTTCTCTTTATCGCCCTTGGCTTCTTCAAGTGCTCTCTGGCACTGCATGATAGACAAACCCGTCTCTTCTCTTAGAGCTTTAATTTCTTCTATGGTTATCATTATTGCTTTGGTTCTTCTTTTTCTTTCAACGCCTCGTCCTTACCCTTTTTGTATGCTTTGACTAATTCATTCAAAACAAATTCGATGCTCTGTCTCGATGAGTCGTTGCCCGGGACAGCGTAATCAATATCATAAAGATTGGAATCGGAGCCGGCAAGCGCTACGGTCGGAATGCGCATTTTCCTAGCTTCAGCGACAGCGATATATTCTTTTTTGGGGTCCATTACAATGAGGAACTTTGGCAGAGCCCTCAAGGTCGAGACGCCGCCAAAGTATAAAGTGAGTTTGTCGATTTCGCGGTCAATCAGCAAACGCTCTTTCTTGGTATATTTCGCAAGTTCACCCCTTTCCCGCTGGCCTGTGAGCTCTTCAAGGCGTATGATGCGCTTCTTGATTTCCGGAAAATTGGTAATAGTACCGCCAATCCAGCGGCCGGCTACGTAAGGCATCTCAAGTTCCTTGCCCGTTCTTTTAACCGCTTCTCTCGCCTCGCTTTTACTTCCAACTATAAGACCTGCGGTGCCCGCCTTACCCTGCTTCTCGATGAAGCCAAGCGCGCGTTCGAGTTCCTTCACGGTTTTCTCGAGGTCGAAGATTTCAATGTTGTTTTTCGACCCGAAGATAAAGGGCTTAACTGACGGATGGCGGCGCGATTTAACAAAGCCGAAATGGGCTCCAACCGAAAAAAGAGCGTTAACCACGCCCTCTCCCGCGCCTGAAGTGTTCCCCGTTTTTTCCATAAAGCGCTGTCTAGTCTAGCAGAATTATTGCATCGCGTCTAGAATCGGCTCGATTTCCCCTTTTAAAATTTTTTCGATATTGTGCCAGGATTTTTTAATGCGATGGTCAGTAATGCGGTCCTGTAAAACGTTGTAAGTACGGATTTTTTCGGAACGGTCGGCGGTGCCAATCTGACTTTTCCTGTCCGCGGAATATTTGGCCGTTTCCTCCTCCTCTTTCTTGACTTCAAGTTTGGCTATGAGGATGGACATGGCCATCTCCTTGTTTTTAAGCTGGCTTCTCTGGGAAGTTGAACGGACATCGATGCCGGTAGGTTTATGGATGATGCGCACGGCTGTTTCCACCTTATTGACGTTCTGCCCGCCGGCTCCGCCGGAGCGCGAAGTCTCTATTTCAAGGTCAGAGGGCTTTATCTCTATGGTCGTTTTCTTTCTTACGGGAAGTATAGCCACCGAGGCGGTGGAAGTATGGACCCGGCCCATCTTCTCGGTCTCCGGCACGCGCTGGATGCGATGCACTCCGGTCTCATAACGGAGTTTCCTATAAGCATCCTTGCCGCGAATCTCGAAAGACAATTCATCTATCTCGGAGACGGCCCACCCCTGCCTCTTGGCATAAGAGATGTACATATTCGCCAGCTCTTCGGCAAAGAGAGCCGCTTCAACTCCCCCGGCGCCAGCCCGGATTTCCAAGATTATTTCATTCGGAAATTCCTCCACTTTCGCTTTTTCTTGTTTTTTCCACTCTTGCCAATCCATTACTTTCGCTTTTTAGCTTTGGCCTGTCTTTGCTTGAAGCGCTCAACACGGCCGGCGGAGTCGAGAACTTTTGCTTCGCCGGTATAGAAAGGATGGGTGGCGGAAGAAATTTCCACGCGGAAAATAGGATATTCCTTTTTATCATTTTTCGACTTACCGGTCTCAATAGTCTTTACAGTTGAGGGAATGATGAATTCAGTGCCGTCGGCATTGTCTATAAAAAGCACCGGCCGATAATTGGTTGGATGAATTTCCCTCTTCATTTAAATGTTATTTTATCACAAATTATAAATTTTGCAAAGGGTCAATCATAGTGAGCTGTATCGTCGAGGCGCGAGTCATGACCTGGTTGCCGTAGGAGGCGATATGCCTGGCAGAACCACAAGTACGGCCGGAATAATATTTGCAGGCGGCGGTGCGCTCGGCTTCATAAGTGCCGGCTGCCGCGCCATTGCCGGCAAGAAGGATAGCGGCGGCCATGATAGCATCGGACGGATTCCAAGGGTCGGGCGTCGTCTTTCCTGCATAAGCGGAAATTTTTGGAGCAATCAGATTCCATGTTGAAGGTATAAATTGGGTCGGTCCCATGGCGCCTCCGTAGCCCGGCACTCCCGCGATTGGGCAGGAAACTTTTGTACTCAAAGGGTCCCGACCCAAGCTATTAAGAAGTGTTTGCAGGAGCGGCAAGTCTCTGGTCGGATGAATGCCGTTTCTCCAGAGGTAGCCAGTCGCAGTGTTTCTAGTTTCGCCGCTTGAAAGATTTGTAATCACGCAGCGCCCTACGTTGGCTCCCAGATTCGATTCCTGCTGAAGGACGCCCAAAATGAGAGCGGGTCTTACCCCGGTCTTGACGCTTGCTTCCTGGGCATACGCGAGAGCAGTGCCGAAAGGAATGGCCCCGGCGTCGACAAGCGGGAAAAGAATAGCTCGTATCTGGGCGGCCTTTGCCTGTCTGTCGGCAAGCACTTGGGCATAAGTTCTTTCGTTATTCTGGCTTACTGCAAGAAGCGTTTTCTTCTGAGCCTGGCTTATCTCCACTTCCTTCTTGGCCGCTTCAATAGCCGCTTTGGCCGCCGCTTGGGCTTCGCGCTTCTTAGCTAAAGCCACCTTTTCACTCTCTGTCAGGGCTATGGCGGCGCGCAGTTCATCGAAAAGGATGTCTAAAGCATTTTCGGTCGAAGCGTATGTATCCATGTCCACAAAGAAATCAGACAAGGTCTTGTCTGAAAGTATGTTCTCAAGGAGCGAGTATGAACTGATATCATTAGTCTTTCTTAAAATTGCGGCAATGGCCTGCTTGCCTCTGGAAATCCGGGCATCAAGAGCCGAAATTTCCGACTGTTTGACGGCGATATCCTTGGTCAGGTTGGCGATGGCTATATTCTTTCCTTTGATATTGGCTTGAGCGGCATTAATCTTCGCCGTTAGGGCCGCGACGTCCCGGGCGAAAGAGGCGCTCTCTTGTTTTGTTTTATTCAAAGTCTCCTGCCACTGCGCAATTTCCATGTTGCAGGCCTCGAGTTCCCGCTCAAGCTGGGAGCGGCTCTTGCCGGCGGTCTCCGAAGTGCACGCGGATTGAGCTGCCACAAATACAGGCAGAGAAATAGAAACAGATATTAAAAGTATCAAGAACTTTCGCATCAGGAATTTGATTATTCCTCCTCCCTTTCTTCTGCTGGCGGGGCTCCTTCTTCGGCTGGAGCTTCCTCTTTGCCCTTCTTCTCGACTTCAATTGCCGACAGGTCTATTGGGGCAACTTCCTCCTCCTTCTCTTCGCGGGGAGCCGAGACTAAAGCCACCACGTCTTCGGGATTTACCAGTGGAGAGACTCCTTGGGGCATTTGCAGGTCCTTTGCAAGTATCTGGTCTCCGAAATTAGCGAGCATACTTAGGTCGGCGGAGATATTGTGCGGAAGGTCTCTCGGCATGGCTTCCACCTTGAGTTCGTGGAGAACTTTGACCAGAATTCCGCCCTGGTCTTTGACCGCGGGAGCGACGCCGATAAATTCAATGGGGAGAGCAACCTTGACCTTGTGCCCCTTTTCAAAGACGTAGAAATCGGCATGGCGCGGGGCGCCCGAGACAGGGTCGATATCGACGTCCTGGATGAGACTCTCTTTGTTTCCTTGAGGGGTCTCTAATGTAACAACAGTCGATTCGCCAGCCTCTTTCCAGACCTTGAGGAAATCAATTTTAGGAATGACAATAGAAGTGGATGCTTCCTTTTTACCGTAAAAGACTGCGGGTATTTTCCCCGCTTTTCTAAATATATCCAGTTTAGTTTCTGTATCTCGAATTTCCGCCTTTAAGGTAAGCATAGGTTCATTTTAGCCCAATTTTGAGCAAATGAAAAGGCCCCGGGCACGCGCACGCGCACGCGCCCGGGGCCTTGCGAAGCCCTACCCCAACTCGTACTCTAGAGAACGAGCCCTCTTTGTCCGTTCTCTTGCGAATTCGAGCCCTACTCGGACGAATCTGCCCGCGTAGAGGGAACTCATAGGGAGTGAATACAGAAACATGCCGATGAACACAGATTGGAGTGAGGCACCTCTCGTGAGGGCCAGGAATCCCTGCGCCATGCCCCACCAGGCGAATCCGCCGTCGACGAGCATGATGATAACCCGGAACGTCTTCCAGCGAACCGTAAAGCCGGCGATGAAAGAAAGCTTGGTAAGGACGAGAAATAAGAGCGCCAATTTCATGTATTCCCTCCTGAAAACTTGTTCAATCTACCTAAACATTATCACGAATGAGCACCAGTGTCAATGTGTGATTCCAGGTACTCAAGCGTCCCACCAACTTTCTTGCCGGGATTGAAGATGTTTTGCGGGTCGAAGATGTCTTTGGTTCTTTGAAAAAGCTTGAGCACGGCCGGGCTGTACATCTTGTGTAAATACGGCGTGCGGACGATGCCGTCGTTATGTTCGCCGGTAATCGAGCCGTGGTATTCAGAGACTAGAGAATATACTTTCTCCCCCACTTCCCTTATCACTCTCACATTGTCGCGGTTCTTCATATCCATGAGCGGAATGATATGGAAGTTGCCGTTGCCGGCGTGCCCGGCGATAGTGTAATTGAGGTTGTAAGAATCGAGGATGGCGCGCATCTTCGGCAGAAATTCCGGCATATCTTCCGTGCTCACCACCACATCGTCGACAAATGGCGCCGCGCGGAAGCCGTGCACGTGCTTACGCAAGAGGTTGAAGCTCTCGCGCCTGACCGTCCAGTATTTACCGGACTCCTCTTCCGAGAGCGTCTTCCTCGAAACCAATTTGAAAGGATTGATGACATTTTCAAGATTCTCGATTTTCTTGTCTATCTCCGCTTTATTTTGTCCGGAATATTCGACAAGGAGAATAAGCTTGGGAATACCGCCTTTAACCATCATCCATAATTCCGGTATGAAAGAGAAGAGAAGAGAGAAAAAATGCTTCGGCTTCATACTCTTGAGTATTTGGGGGAAGAAACGGAAGGCCAATTTCATGGTGGCATCATCATAAGATTCGATGGAGTCCGGATTGGTCGGCAAAATGGCATTGACCAATTTAGAAAGAGGCGTTAAGTCATGGAGAAAGATGACGAAGAGCTCCGAGGCCTTCTCCACGGGTACCAGTCTCAAGGTCGCCTCGGTCAATATGCCCAAGGTGCCCTGCGAGCCGACTAAAAGCTTATTTAAGTCGAAAAAGTATTCGCTGTCCTTTACCCCGAGTGTCATCGAGGGGCAGACATTCCATAGGTAATAGCCGGCGGAATTTTTAGAGACTTTCGGCTTGGCTGCCTTTATGATTTCCCGGTTTTCTTCCAGAAGCTCCAGGATTTGCTTGTAAAGATTGCCTTCAAAATCCTCTTTGGCAATTTTTATTTCAAGTTCTGATTTATTGAGCGGCTTAACCGAATATTCCCGTCCATCAGAGAAGATGAATTTGGATTCCACGACGAAATTCTCCATCTTGCCGTAGCGCAAGGTCTTCTCTCCCGCACAGTTATTGGCGAACATGCCTCCCAGCGCGCAGAGCGATTTGGAAGCCGGGTAACATGGGAGAATCAGCCATTTTTTCAAGGATTCCTTTTCAAAATCCCGGTAAAAAGCTCCCGGCTCCACTTTTGTCCCTTCCGCATTAATCTCTCCGATACTATTAAGGTGCTCTGTGACATCGGCGATGACCGATTCATTAAGCGGCCCGCCGCTCATATCCGAACCGGCGGCTCGTATGGTAAGCGATATGCCGGGGTCGACTGCCTTATTCGCCTTTACAAATTCTACTAAATGGCATAAATCCTCCGCATCTTTGGGATATGCCACCACCTTGGGCTTTACTTTAAACAAGCTTGCATCTCGGCTGTAGGTCTCAAGCTTCTCAAGGGTCTCCGTTACCTCTCCTTTAAAATCTTTCTTTATTGCTTCGACTAAACTCATAGCTTGTTGAACAGCTTCAGCCGTTCCATTACCACTCTTTTCATTTCTTCCACTCCCTCTTCCATGAATTTATAAGGCGCGATTTCTCCGCTCTTCAATCCCTCCTCTATTCCCTCTTTATAAGCCAATCGCAATTCGGTATTGATATGGATTATTCGGATTCCGGCATTTATGGCCTCAAGAAATTCTTGGTCTTTATTACCAGAGCCGCCATGAAGCACTAAAGGCACGTTTACCACCTCATGAATGGCTTTTATAAGTTCTATATCGAGCTTTGGGTCACCTCCTTTTACTATTCCATGCACATTGCCGACAGCGGGAGCCAAAAGATCGATGCTAGTCTCCCTAACGAATCTCAAGCATTCCTCCGGAGTGGTTTTTGTCACCCCTTCAGGCAATTTCTCAAGCACTTTCGACGACTTTCCTATAAAACCAATCTCGCCTTCGACCAAGGTCCGCCCACTGGCGTAGTTAACGATTTCTCGCGTGACGGAGATGTTTTCTTCGAGTGTTTTATCTGCCGCATCGATGATAACGCTGTCTACTCCCGCATCAATAGCTTTCTTGGCTTTCTCCACCGAATAGGTGTGGTCGGCATTAATGAAAATATCAAGACCGTTTCCTCTGGCGATTTTTACCAAGGAAACTATCTCCTCGAGACCGATGAATTCTCTCTCGCCTTCCGAGACGCCAACGATGACCGACACCTTAAGCTCTTTTGCTCCTTGAACCACCGCCTTGAACCCTTCAGAGTCAGAAATATTGAAATGGCCTATGGCGACATTTTTTTCTTCGGCCCAGCGGAGCGCTTCCCGCAAAGATTTCATGCTATGATTTTAGCAAATGTCTGATTTTATAGCGATTGGCGAGACAACTATTGATGTTTTCATTAAACTAGAGAATATTAATGTTGATCCTGACCATTCTAAAATCTGTCTTCCATTTGCTACCAAAGTACCTTATGAATTTGCAGTAGAAGTGCCAGCGGTAGGTAATGCTAGCAACGCCGTAGTAACTGCAGCACGTTTAGGTTTAAACTCAGCCTTGGTGGCTAATATTGGCAATGATGCTAATGGAGAAAAATGTTTAGAGGTCTTAAAGGCTGCTGGGGTCTCGACCAAATATATTGGTGTTCAGGATGATAAGAAAACCAACTATCACTATGTACTCTGGTATGAAAATGATAGAACTATTCTCCAGAAACACAGCAACTTCCAATACTCCTTGCCGAATATCGGCAGTCCCAGATGGCTCTATCTCACCTCTCTGGGTGAAAATTCTATCGAGTTCCATACTGAAATTATTGAGTATCTAAATGATCACTTCGAGATAAAACTCGCCTTCCAACCTGGGATCTTTCAAATCAAATTAGGGAAAGAGCAGTTGAAAGATATTTATCAGAGAACTGAAATTTTCTTCTCTAACGTAGAAGAAGCTGAGACTATCCTTGGTATTGAGACGCTGGGGATCCAGGGACTCATTAAACGCATGCATGATCTGGGTCCGAAAATCGTAGTGATTACCGATGGGCCGAAGGGAGCTTATGCCTATGATGGTACCGAGCTGTGGTTCCAGTCACCTTACCCAGATCCCAAGCCTCCCTATGAACGCACTGGCGCCGGTGACGCCCTCGCTTCTACCACGGTAGCGGCTCTTGCTTTCGGCCTTAATCTAGATATAGCTTTAAAATGGGGAATGATTAATGCCATGTCCGTCATCCAGGAAATCGGCGCTCAAAAAGGCCTTCTTTCCCGCTCCCAAATCGAAGAATATTTAAAATCCGCTCCACTCGAATTTCAAACTAAGAAATTAAATTAAAAAAAACGAAAAGGGCCGCTGCGATCGCGATCGCAGCGGCCCTAGTTCCCTCACACACCAATGACGTCCGTGCGATGTCTCACCACATTCTTGGCGAGCCCTATTCGCTTTAGGAATCGAATGATGGCTCCGGCCGGATCGATTTCGCCCTTATCCGGGAAGTGGGCAAAGATTGCTGATCGCGGATCGCCGTGGTGGTTATTGTGGAGGTTTTCTCCTCCGAGATACCATGAGAGGAGATAGTTGAGCACTCCTGGCAGCTCTAGATTGTACGATGATACCGCGTGGGTGCCTGTGTAGTTGCGGCTGCCGATCTTTGAGGGCCAGTGACCGAGCCCGTTGATCGTGGAGCTCTGAAGGAACACATAGAGAAGGCCGCTTACAATGAATCCCACAAGCCCTGCTAGACCCAAGCAATAAAGGTAAAGACTACCCCCGGTCCCGAGTACCAGCACGGTATGGTTGTAGAACCATCGATCTGCCTTGGTGTACGGGATGTCGGGCGTGTGTTTCTCGATCATTTGCTTGTCCTGGGCGGCCCGGGTGTAGAGCCGAACATTCCAGAACTGCACCCTCGTGAAGCCGTGGATCAGAGGGCTGTGTGGATCCCCAGGCTCGTCGGTGTGAGCATGATGAATCCGATGAACGCCGACCCACTCCTTCAAGACGATAGAGGTGTGAATGGAGACCAGAAACTTGCAACTCCTCTCAAGCAAAGGGTGAAGGATCAAGGCTCCGTGAGTCTTACACCGATGAAGGTAGATAGTGGTAAGTTGGATCGCCAGGAAGTTCGCTATCGAAAACGCCAGAGCGAAGATTAACAGGAAACGCAGCACATCCCAGGACATCTTGACCTCCAGAGAATACGGATGAACAAAGTCTCTCTTAATTCTACTACACTTATCTCTTCAAGATTTTCTTTACTGCTCTTATAACGGCTTCCTTGTCGAGGCCGTAATGCTTTAAAAGTTCTGCTTGGGTGCCGGACTGGCCAAATTGGTCGGCGACGGCAATAAATTCCATAGGCACCGGATGATTTTGCGCCAAACATTCCGCGACAGCGCTACCCATGCCGCCGTTCTTCTGGTGTTCCTCGACGGTCACTATCCGTCCGGCTTTTTTCGCAAGCGAAATTATCGCCCCGGCATCCAACGGTTTAATAGTTGAGAGATTCATAACTTCCACTTCCACTCCTCCTTCCTCCAATTCTTTAGCAGCTAGAAGCGCCTGGTAAACCAAAGCACCGGTAGCGATAATGCCGACTTTGGGAGTTTCCGTTTTCCAGAAAATTTGTGCCTTACCTATTTCAAACGGGGTTCTTTTCGTCGTCATAACTGGAGTCCTTTCTCGCGCCAAGCGAATGTAGACGGGGGTGTCTGTCATGGCCGCTGCTTCCGTGGCCCGCTTCGCTTCTAGAGCATCACAGGGCGAAATAACGACCATGCGAGGAATTACTCTGGTAATCGCGAGATCCTCTATGGCCTGATGCGTACCGCCGTCAGGTCCGACGGAAATGCCGGCGTGTGAACCTGCAATTTTTACGGGCCGGTTGTTGTAGCAGATAGTAGTCCTGATTTGTTCCCAGTTTCTCCCGGGAGAAAACATGGCGTAGGAGGTGATGAATGGAATCTTGCCCATAGCCGCAAGTCCGGAGGCGACCGAAGCCATGTTTTGCTCCGCCACGCCGAGTTCTATGAAGCGATTAGGAAATTTTTCTTTGAAAAATATGGTTTGCGCAGATTCCGTCAAGTCAGCGCAAAGTGCTACCACTTGCAAATCCTTCTCTCCGGCCGCAAGCAAACCTTCTCCGAAGCCCTTGCGAATCGGAATTTGCTCGACTTTAGCATCGAACACTTTCTCATTAAGTTTCAAATCCGTATTAAGCATATTATTTATAGTGAGCTTGTCGAACTATTGATGTTCACTTTTGATTTTGCCTCCCAAAGTGCGCAGTTCTGAAAGTGCCATAGCTGCTTCCTCGGCATTCGGCGGTTTGCCGTGCCAGCGATAGTCGCGTTCAAATTCTTTCACGCCCTTGCCGGCGATAGTGTGAGCGATGATGACCGTGGGTTTTTCAAAAATACCTTTCGCCGCCTCGAAGGCGTCGGCAATCTCTTCCATATTATGTCCGTCAATCTCTATGACATGCCAATTCCAGGCGCGCCATTTGTCTGAAAGAGATTCCAAGGGCATCACATCTTCTGTATAGCCGTCTATCTGGATATTGTTTCTGTCCACCACCGCCGTTAAGTTATGGAGCTTCTCTTTACCCGCGAGCATAGCCGCTTCCCAGGTTTGTCCGCATTCATTCTCTCCGTCTGATAGAAGAGCGTAAATGCGCCGGGAGGAGGTAAGACCGTGGTCAATCTTGTCCGCGAGCGTCATGCCGACTGCCTGTGACAATCCAGAGCCAAGAGGGCCGGAACTGGTCTCAAGCATAGGCAAGAAGTCCCTGTGCGGATGCCCTTGGAGCCGGCTGCCAAACTTCCTTAAAGTTTTTAATTCACTCAGAGGAAAGTAGCCGGCATGAGCCATGGTTGAATACAGGACCGGGCAGATATGGCCGTTTGAGAGCACTAACCGGTCGCGCTCCGGCCAGTCCGACTTTTTCGGATTATGGTTTAAAGTGTGGAAAAAGAGGACGGTAAAGATATCCGCCATATCTAATGGCCCTGCAGTATGTCCCGAACCAGCTGTAAGAAGCGCTTCTATAAGCGAGATGCGGATGTCATTGGCCTTCTCTTTGAGTTTGTTCAGCTTCTCGTCAGTGAGTTCCATATTTCTTTGAAGTGAGAGCCCACGATAAGACGGGTCGCACCTGCTTCTTGAAGTCTTTTATAATTGTTCAAGTTAATGCCGCCATCGACGCTTATGGGCAGCTGCGGAAACTTTTCTTTGACCTCTTTTATTCTAGCAAAAATTCGTTCATCAAACGGGTGCCCTTGCTCACCTATCTCTTCTATAGACATGAGGTGTATGAAATCGACGAAGTCGAGAAACGGAGAGAATTTTTCAAGCGGCTTATCGATTTCAACACCAAGACCGACTTCCGCACCGTCCCGACACTTAATGATGCTCTCATCGACCTTGTGCACTATTATCCTCTTCGCTCCCCTCTCAAGCCACTTACCGGCAATCTTTTCCGGGCTCTCGACCATAAGATGCGCTTCGAAACTCTTGCTTATATCGGCCCAAATATCTTCTTCCAAAACATCCAGGTGGATAAAAGGAATCTCAAGCGGCAAGACATCGGTCTTAGTCACTAGGTCTCCTGCGTCTTTCGGTAAAATTGCCGGAATAATCTCATTCATTCGTCTAATTTCTTTATTCTTCTTATATGTCTTTCATCACCGGAGAACGGCGTTTCAAGCCAGCTTTTAACCGCCAGTCTCGCCATACCTTCTTCGACGAAGCCGGCCGCAAGAGATAAGATATTGGCATCATTATGTTCGCGTGAAAGACGGATAATATCCAAAGGACTACCATAAAAGACCGTAGCCCTTACGCCCTTAACACGATTCGCGCATATTGCTTCTCCTTCACCCGACTTTCCCAGAATAATCCCTCGACTTCGCTCGGGATCGCTCGCTACAGCGCTCGCGACTGGTTTTATAAAATCTGGATAATCATCGCTTTCGTTATATTTAAAAGCGCCCTTATCAAGAACCTCATAACCCAGACCTTGTAGGTACACAATGAGCTTCCCCTTCAGTTCGAATCCCGCGTGGTCGGAGGCGACATAAATTTTCATATTAGATGTACTGGCCCAATTTAATAACATGGTTTAAAAGAGTCTGGGCATACCCCATTTCATTGTCATACCAGGCGAGAACCTTGACCAAGTTCCCGCCGACCACGCGGGTAAAGTTCAGGTCAGCAAGCGAGCCGTGCCTGTCGCCTATGATATCGGAAGAGACTAATTCCTCCTCCGTTACAGCAAAGACGTCTTCCCATCTCTTATCCTCTGCCGCCTTTTTCAAAATCTCGTTGACCTCCTCTCTAGAAGTTGGCCGCTTGGAGATAAAGGTAACATCCACCAAAGAGCCGGCTACAACAGGCACCCGGACGGCTATGCCGTCGAATAGGCCCTCTAGTTTCGTAAATGCTTTGGTGACCGCAATGGCGGCGCCCGTCCTAGACGGCACGATGTTTTGGGCAGCAGCCCGCCCTTCGCGCATATTCTTTTTAGATGGACCGTCGACGAGCGACTGCGAGGCAGTATAGCCGTGAGTGGTATTCAGAACCGCCTTCTCGATGCCCAAGGCCTCATCGAGGATGGCAATTAAGGGCGAGCCGGCGTTCGTCGTGCAAGAAGCATTTGAAGTGATAAGACAGGTCGAAAGCTTCTCTTCATTAACTCCCATAAGCACTGTGGCGCCAGAAATTCCAGCTTCCGGCCCATCTTTCATGGGCGCCGTCACTACCACTCTCCTTGCTCCGGCATCCAAGTGGGCTTTGGCCTTGGCGTAGGAGGTGAAGGCGCCCGTCGCTTCAACCACCACGTCAATATTCAGATTTTTCCAAGGCAGATTCTTCGGGTCTACTTCACTAAAATGCCTTATCTCTCTGCCATCCACCACCAGGTTTATTCCATTCGTTTCAACTACAAAGCTCGGCCGGCCGTAGACACTGTCATGCCTCATGAGATAGGCGATATTTTCCACGCTGCCCAAGTCGTTTATGGCGACAACCTCAATTTCCAAATGCTCGCGCGCCAGCCGATAGAAGGCCCTGCCGATTCGGCCGGCACCATTGATGGCAACTCTCACAGTTTTATTCATTCTTAAATTTTATCACATCCTGCTTCGAGGCATGTACGTCCACTTCATAGCTTGTGTTCTGGGTCTCGAAGAAATTAACCAGTTCGTAGACATCGGTGGCCGTGCCCATCCATTTGGCCGGATTGGTCGAGTTGTAGTGCTTCGGCAGTCCCAGCTCCTCGAGCCGCCGATCGGCGACGTACTCGACGTATTGGTTGACGTATTCGGCGTTCAAGCCCAAGATGCCGTTAGGAAAAAGGTCGCGGTTGTAGGCGGTCTCGAGGTTTACTCCGGTCGTGATGATACCACTTATTTCCTTAGCGAATTCTTCCGTCAGAAGCTCCTGATTCTCTTCGAGGATAGTGTGCGCCAGATTCATGCCGAATTTGAGGTGGAGCGATTCGTCGCGTAAGACCCAATTAATCATTGAGCCGAAATTTCTCAAAATATTCCTTTGCCTGAAGGAAAGTGCCACCATAAAGCCGGAATAAAACCAGATGCCTTCCATTACGATATTCGTAGCGATAAGATTCCTGATGAAATCCTTCTTGCCTGCGGTCGAAGAGATATCAAGAGTGTCTTCGGTCATGCGTCTCATGTAAGTATTGATATATTTCTCCTTAACCTGCATCGAGGGGACGTTGTTGTGCAGATTGAAGACCTTATCGCGCTCAAAGAATGGGAAAGTTTCCAGCACGTACTCAAAGGCGACGCAGTGATTGGCTTCTTCCCACATCACTTTGGCGAGATAAAGATGGCATTCCGGCGCCTTGAGATACGGATACATGCCGAGGGCAATGGAGCGGTTTACGATAAGCTCCGCAGGATTGAAAAAGGCCATAAGAAACTTCACCGCGTGCCGCTCATCTTCAGTCATCTTCTCCCAATCCTG
>JBBUAI010000010.1:0-5893 GCA_038058745.1 Patescibacteria group bacterium | reverse complement strand
TGGCTCCGGCGGTAGGACTCGAACCTACAACCCATTCCTTAACAGGGAATTGCTCTACCTTTGAGCTACGCCGGAATATATTTACTTACAAACTCTCTTCCTCGAACTCCGCCAGCTGGCGGATGAGCTACGCCGGAATAAGGGCATATTAGCAAAAATTTCCGGTTTAGGTAATATGACCCTAGACAAATTGAAAGCACGGGGAGTGCAAAATGAAAGACTGCGATAAGTTAAGTCCGAAGGCTATTGAGATTTTCAAGAAGCTCAAGCTCTTCTTCCCTCCCGGACCATCTCAAGAACTTCGGTGGAAGGAGAGTGGCAAGATCTTCGACAATGAGTGGTTAGACCTTCGTAAGGGCACCGAACGACAAGAGCTGGAGACCAGGCTCCTTCTTAATATCGGCCACCTGGTCCAGGTCGAGGCCACCATTTACCGGGTGTGGAAAACCCCTGAAAGCATCTCTCGCCCCCATCGTCTGATACAATAACCCTGACAATTATCATTAAAACATATGATCATCGTCCATGACACTTTCGTTTGCAAGCCGGGCAATGCATCGAAGCTGGCCAAACTCTTCAAGGAAGCGATGGCGAGCCAACCCGAAACGCTCCACGTGATGACCGACATGACTGGGCAATGGCACCGCGTCATTATGGTAAGCCAATACGAGAACTTGACTGCCTATGAGAAAAGTTGGGAGAAGTGGGCTAACCCAACCGAAGAGATGAAGAAAATGAACGAGAAAATGGTTGGCATGAACGATATGTATCTCTCCGGCTCGCGCGAAATTTACCGGGTCTGGTAAAAAAGATAATTATCCACAGACGTCCACAGGATATCCCCCGAGTTATCAGGAAAATCGATTTGACATTTTCAAATGATACCAGAAAATATTAGTTAGGTCAGCTTTAGGAAGAGATTCCTTAATTAAAACTATAGGTCCAAAATAAGTGAGAGTTATGAGCCTCACCCGGGACCAAAATAAATTATAAAGCGGAATTCTCTTCTACATGAAGCGGACCTCGCTAAGCAAAAATCCCCCACGGGGGATTTTTGCTTTCATATGATAAAATCAGATTATATGAAAAAACTTCTATTCATCATCGTCATCGCAGCAGCTCTTTTTTACCTTTTGTCTGGTAGGCCGACCGCGGTAGAGAACAAGGAGCCGCAAACAACCAATAGTTTCCGCCCTGATGCTTCGAATGCCACTTTCACTTTCGACGATGAAGCAGTCACTTTATCCAATGGGCGCAATACGGGCACTTCGGAAGAAACCGAGATACTGGAGAAAACAGCTTACGGCGACCTTAACGCCGATGGCAAGGAGGATGCCATTATGTTTCTGGCGCGCTCCGGCGGCGGTTCGGGAGTCTTTATCTACGCGGCAGCTTACGTCTCGGGGCCAATCAATTACAAGGGTTCTAACGCGGTCTTTCTCGGCGACCGCATCGCTCCTCAAAACGTATCCATAAAGAACGGAGTGGCCACCGTCTCTTATCTTGACCGTGCACCGGACGAACCCTTAGCTGCCGAACCGACCTTCATCGTCTCAAAAGAGCTTATTTACAAGAACGGAACGCTTGAAGAAAAATAGAATTTGTGTTTTAATGGCTTGCCCCGCCTATTCTGGCGGGGTGAACTTATGGAAATTAGGAATATTGCGATCATTGCCCATGTCGACCATGGCAAGACCACTCTTACCGACGCCTTGATGCGAGAGACGGGACAGGCCCTTCCCGGGGTAAGCATGGATTCAAACACCCTCGAACTGGAACGCGGCATTACCATTTATTCAAAAAACGCGGCGGTATTTTATAAAGGTACCAAGATAAACATCGTCGATACCCCCGGCCACTCCGACTTCGGCTCCGAAGTCGAGCGCGTGCTCCGCTCGATCGACACCGTGCTTCTCGTCGTTGACGCGCAGGAAGGACCGATGCCCCAAACTCGCTTCGTTTTGAAGAAATCCTTAGAGCTCGGCCTCAAGCCTATTGTGGTCGTGAACAAGATTGACAAACCCGCCGCTCGACCTGAAGTGGTGCATGAGATGGTCTTGGAACTTTTTCTCGAGCTCGGCGCCAACAACGAGCAAATTGACTTCCCCACTGTCTATGCGATCGGAAGAGAAGGTGTAGCAATGAGAAATATTAATGATGAGAGGAAGAGTCTCAACCCACTCCTGGATCTAATTTTAGAAAAAGTGCCGTCTGCAAGCAAAGTGTCAACCTGGCAGGTTGACACTTTGAGAGCACAACCGTTTAACTTAGCTTATGACAATTTCCTCGGTCGTTTGGCCATTGCCAGAATTTATGAAGGTAAAGTTGAGAGAGGCCAAGAAGTGTATGTGAATGGCAAGAAAGCCAAGATAACAAAACTTTTCACTTTCGAAGGAATCAAAAGAAAGGAAGTTGAGGAAGTTTTGGCGGGAGACATTTGTATGCTGGCAGGCATTCCTGATATCTACATTGGCGATACTATTTCTGGCGCAGCAGATGCAACGCCTCTGCCCAGCATCAATGTCGATGAGCCCACCATCTCTCTTAATTTCCTCGTCAATAATTCCCCTTTCGCCGGGCGTGAAGGCAAGTTTGTCACAGGCCGTCAGATCCGCGAGCGCCTGGAGCGCGAGCTGGAAGTAAACGTGGGGCTCAAAGTCGACTTTAATGTAGACCATGGACTGTCTTCCCAGACAGTCCATTACACCGTATCGGGCCGAGGCGAACTTCATATAGCAATTCTTTGCGAAAATATGAGGAGAGAGGGTTTTGAATTCCAGATTTCCCAACCAAAAGTGATAATTAAAGATGATACCGAACCATTTGAAGAAGTGGTGATCGATGTGCCAGAGGAGTTTTCCGGCGGCGTTATCTCGACTCTTACTTCCAGACGAGCCCAAATCATAGACATGAAGAATCACGAGAATCAAACTAGAATCATTTTCGAAGCGCCGACTCGAGCCCTCCTCGGTTATCGAAGCCAGTTTGTCATCGATACCAAAGGATTGGGTATCTTTTCTTCGAGATTCACGGGATTTAAGAATTATGCCGGCGAAATTCAACATCGCAATGTCGGGGCCATAATCTCCATGGAGGCTGGTAAGTGTCTGGCCTTCTCACTCGACAACCTCCAACAGCGTGGCACACTCTACGTCGAACCAGGAGATGAAGTTTATGCCGGCCAAGTCATCGGTAACGCAGTTAAAGGTGAGGATATGTATGTGAATCCCACCAAGGGCAAGCAACTCACCAACATGCGGGCCTCTGGTTCCGACGAAGGCATCTTCCTCACTCCCGCCTGGAAACTCGACATTGAGCGCGCCATGGAAGTAATGAATGAAGACGAATATATCGAGATCACGCCTCGCTCCGTCCGTCTGCGCAAAATTTACCTTACCCAGCAGGAACGTTCAAAAGCTCTGAGAAAAGCTTAAATTAAGCCTTAATTTAAGCCCTAATTTTTGATATCAAAAAGTGCTTGACAAATAGGCACTTTAGGTGTATGATGTAAAGAGATAACAGGGTTGTCTCATAAGGAGGAAAAGATGAAGAAGAGTATCGATTGGGGCATGATTCTGCCGCTGTTGTGGTTCATCGCGCTCATCGCTCTCGGGCTGGCGGCGATGGGTCGGGGACTCGTGAAGAACGAGATGTACGTCTACAACGTCTCGGCGCCGATCTCATGGGGCGCGGTTCTCACACACTTCGCGATCATCTACTTCCTAGTAGTGGAGGCGTTCCTCTCCTGCCAGGTTGCAAGAGAGATCGCCGGGACCCGGTAGCTCCAAGCCGGTAACCCGTCAAAGGCCGTGATGCAAGTTATCGCGGCCTTTTCGTTTGTTTAAGGTATTACGATTTAAAACGACTATAGTAAAATTAAATCGTATACGTTGATTCTGTACTATAGTAAGTATCAACGTGTGTGGGATTTTTGAATTAATTTAACTACTAGCCGCCAGCACCTAGTCCCTTGTATAATAGCTACATGTCATTAGATACCGCTCCATACAAGGGAGTTCAGGACTTCTACCCCGAGGATATGGCTGTCGAGAATTATATCTTCGGTGTCTGGAGGAAGATTTCGGAACGCTTCGGCTACCAGGAATACAGCGCCTCCCCTCTCGAACCGACCGAAATTTATACCGAGAAATCAGGCACAGAAATTGTAAACGAACAAACTTTCACTTTTATAGACCGTGGCGGCAGAAGCGTGACCTTGCGCCCGGAGATGACCCCTACACTTGCCCGGATGATAGCCGCGCGGCGAAAAATTCTAAAATTCCCATTGCGCTGGTATTCCATCCCGAATTTGTTCAGATACGAGCGCCCGCAGAAGGGCAGGAGGAGAGAACACTTCCAGCTAAATTGTGATCTGCTCGGTGTGGCGGGAATTGAGGGAGATAAGGAAATAGTATCACTTGCCTACTCCGTGATGAAAGAATTTGGAGCTAAGGACGAGGATTTTGAAATAAAAATTAACAATGCCGAAGTAGAAACCTTTATGAATATTGGCTCGAACTTCGTCTATGACCCCACTCTCGCCAGAGGGCAAGCGTATTACACGGGTATGGTTTTCGAAATCTTCGATACCAATAAAGAAAATTCTCGGGCGCTTTGCGGTGGCGGACGCTACGACAACCTCCTTGGACTCTTCGAAGTAGAGCCAGTGCCTACTGTCGGCTTCGGTATGGGAGATATTGCCCTGCTGGATTTCCTGGAAACCCACAAATTAGGCCCATATGCGTAAAATAGTTTTCGACATCGAGACTAAGAATTTCTTTCATGATGTCGGAAGCGCCGACCCGGCTAAGCTTGATATTGCGCTGGTGGCCATCCATGATTCGGAGACGGACAATTA
This sequence comes from Patescibacteria group bacterium, assembly GCA_038058745.1. GTDB lineage: Bacteria > Patescibacteriota > Minisyncoccia > Phycocordibacterales > Zambryskibacteraceae > UBA5004. Next base: position 1,035 of record JBBUAI010000010.1, on the reverse strand, counting down.
TTCTTCGTATTTGGAGAATGAGCTGGGCAAGCTCTGGCCGATACTCGAGCGAGCCGACATGATTATCGGCTTCACTTCCGAACACTTCGACCTCCCGCTTTTAAATAAATATTATCCGGGCGACCTCACCAAAATAAAACATTTGGATATTTTGAAGGAAATAAAAAATACTTATGGCCGAAGAATGAAGCTTGATCAGCTCGCCGAAGGAACCCTGGGCAAACACAAATCAGGACATGGTTCGGATGCCACTAAATGGTGGAGTGCCGGTGAAGTGGAAAAGGTCCGGCAATATTGCATAGATGATGTACGCATTACTAAAGAGCTCTACGACTATGCCCTTCAAAACCAAAAATTAATCTTCAAAGAAGGCGGTCAGTTCAAAGAAATTAAACTCGACACAAGTGAGTGGGAGGAGCCGAGTGAAAACAAGATGACCTTCTCCCTGCCATTTTAATGCTCAACTTATTTTTCATCTTCGGAGCCAAGTATTTGTATCTCGTCTCTGTCTTAGTCGCCATGATTTTCTTTTACCGGGCGCCGGCTGAAGCGAGAAAAGAGATGCTTATACGTGGCGCTATTCTTTTCACTCTCGCCTTCATACTCTCTCTTGTCGCCAGAGCGCTTTACTTCAATCCCCGCCCGTTTGTGACCGAAAGATTTATGCCTCTTGTTCCGCACGCCCCGGACAATGGCTTCCCTTCCGACCATGTTCTCCTCGTCGCCGCTATTGCCAAGCTCATCGCCTTTTTCAACAAGAGAATAGCGCTTTGGCTCTGGCTTATTGTAGGCGTGGTGGCGCTCTCAAGAATCTACGTTGGCGTGCACCATCTTTTGGACGTAGCCGCAAGTATAGGCATAGCGCTCTTGTGCGCTATAATAACTAGCAAGTTTTATGCAAAAAAATAAATTCTTGATTCCTCTCGCCATCGTGGTCGCCGGAGGACTTATAGCCGGAGCCATTTACTTCGGCGCTTCTAGTCAACCAACAGCCAACAGCCAACAGCCAACAGCCAATACGCGGGGCCGCGATTG
>JBBUAI010000009.1:0-3549 GCA_038058745.1 Patescibacteria group bacterium | reverse complement strand
GGAAATTCGGCGGGAATCCTTGGGACGCGCTTCGCGCGTCCCGCATTTTGGCTTCTAAAAAACCGATGAGTTCCCTAATGGTGCGGGCTGAGGGATTCGAACCCCCGGCCTACTGTGTGTAAAACAGCCGCTCTAACCAACTGAGCTAAGCCCGCGTTGGCACGATACTATCATATAATATATGCTTCTTCTACGAGCATGTGGCGGAACGGCAGACGCGCTGGCTTCAGGAGCCAGTTGGAGCAATCCAGTGGAGGTTCAAGTCCTCTCGTGCTCACATGGAAATATTGTATGAAGATGATGATGTGGTGGTGGTAAATAAACCGGCCGGTTTAGTCGTGCATTCGGACGGTAGAACCATCGAGCCGTCTGTAAGCGAGTGGTTTGTCCTGAAATATCCGGAATCAAGGGATGTAGGCGAAAAGCTGGGAGGTATCGAGCGGCCGGGCATTGTCCACAGGATAGACAGGGAAACTTCCGGCGCCTTGCTTCTGGCAAAGACCGAGAGAGGCCACGCGACATTGAAAAAGCAATTTCAAAACAGGGAGATAGAAAAGACCTACCATCTTTTTTCCTACGGAAATATCAAAGATGATTTTGGCACAATCAATTTGCCCATTGGAAGAAGCAAGAAAGATTTCAGGAAAAGAGTAGCGAGTAAAAGCGGAGTGAGAGAAGCCGTAACTTATTTCAAAGTTTTGAAACGTCCGCCGGCCGGCGGACCCGAAGTAACTTTCGTCGAGGCGAAGCCCAAGACCGGCCGCACTCACCAGATCAGAGTCCACTTCCAAGCTCTGCATCACCCAATTTTGGGAGACAAGTTATATGGGCCCAAAATCGCCCCTCGAAGCCTTGGCGAAGCGGGGCCTATCTTCAAGAGACTCGCTCTCCATGCTCGTCAAATCAAATTTAAGAATACTCAAGGTGAAGTAGTGACCATCAAAGCTCCGTATCCAGCAGATTTCCAGCAGGCCGTAGACATGCTTGGTTAAAATGTGTTAGATTAGTTCCACTGTAAATATGATCAACCGAGTAATTTCACCGATCAATATAGAAGAAAGGCAGGCAATCAATCTTCGAGCAGGAGATACGGTTAAAGTCTGGCAGAAAATCCAGGAGAAGGGCAAAGTCCGCCTCCAGGCCTTCGAAGGTTTGGTTCTTGCCAGGAAGCACGGCAGGGAAGCCGGTGCTACTTTCACCGTTCGTCGAGTTGCAAGTGGTGTCGGAGTGGAGAAAATATTTCCGCTCTACTCTCCAGTAATAGATAGAATTGAAATCTTAAGACGCTCGAAAGTTCGACGCGCTAAGCTCTACCACATTCGCGAGAAAGCCGCCAAGGAAATCAGCCGCCAGATGAGAAATCTCCGCCTCGAGAAAGAAGTTGAAGAAACGGTAGAAGCGAAGTAAATTTCTAAAAAACAATAACCGGCGTAAGCCGGATTTATTGTGGATAATTAAGTAGACGCTATCTGCTTGAGTAAAGTATAATGTAAATATGGGAAAGAGAGGACCTAAGGCCAAAGAATTAATTAAAACTACGTGGTCACCTAACTTGGCTTATGCAATTGGCCTACTTGCTACTGACGGTTGTCTTGCGAGAAATACAACATTAATTGATCTTACTTCGAAAGATAGGGAGCAGTTGGAAAATTTTAATCTCTGCTTGGGTTTGAAGTTAAAAATTGGCACCAAGATTTCTGGTTACGGTAAAAGGGGATTAAGAGTGCAGATTAAAAATCGTATTTTCTACGATTTTCTAATCTCAATTGGACTTACTCCGGCAAAATCCAAAACTCTAGGGGAAATAAAAATTCCAAACCAGTATTTTTACGATTTTTTACGAGGTTGTTTTGATGGGGACGGATGTTTCTATAGTTACTGGGATCCACGATGGAAATCTAGCTTTATGTTCTATACAGAATTTTGTTCTGCAAGTCCTAAATTTATTACATGGATCCAGAGAAAAAATCATGAGATACTTTCGATCAATGGGCATATAACTAAAGATAATAGAGGGATTACCCAACAGCTTAAATATGCAAAAAATGAATCGCTAAAACTTCTTAAAAAAATGTATTCGTCGCCCAACGTAATTTGTTTATCTCGTAAAAGATTGAAAATGTCAAAGATTTTCGATAGTATAGGGTTGTCTGTAAAGCACATTACGCGCTCTACTTGACAAAGTCGCGCAGGTGATGTAACTGGTAGCCATCTACGCTTGAGGTGCGTAGGCCGTAAGGCGTGAGGGTTCAAATCCCTCCCTGCGCACAAAGCGGCGACTAAATAATGGTGCCTATAGTGTAGCGGCTTCTGCACGGAAGTTTGTGGAACTTCAGGTTCCGGATCGACACCGGATAGGCACCCATGAAGAAATTAATCATTATTATCGCAGTCTTGATTCTGGGAGGTTTCGGCTACTGGACCATTTCGCCCTTCTTTATCGATAAGAGGGTGAGCGAGGAACTTGATTTCTCTAATGAAAGTGAGCAGCCGGTGCTTGTATGGCGCGGATTGTTTAAAGGTTTCGACAGCATCCATACCGGCACGGGGAACGTGAGCGTGCTCAAGGCGGGCGACAAATACATTATTCGCTTTGAAGAAAACTTTGACGTGGCCAATGGCCCGGACCTTTACGTGGGCTTTGGCAAAGACGGAAAATATGTGAAAGGAACGGAAATAGCGAAGCTTAAAGGTAACATCGGCTCCCAGAATTATGAAGTACCGGCAAATATCAATCTCGAAGAATATAACGAAATCTGGATTTGGTGCCGCGCCTTCTCTGTCGGCTTCGCCAAAGCGAAACTTACTCCTTCAATATAAATCGATACGGTTTCTGGGCCCACTCTTTGGCATAGCTCACACCAATTCTTGGTGTTCGCGAAATTTTTAATTTAGTCTTCCTGCCTTCGCGTAAAGCTTCGGCGGGCGCAGCAATCCAAAGGCCAGATTTCTTACCGAGTTTCAAGCCATTTAATTTCTTATCTATTTTCAAAGCTTTTGTCAGCCGCGCCGGGCCGGAAATATTTTCCGTGCCACGTATGAGAACGGCTGCCCCGCAGCCGTTCTCTGTCACGATGTTTAGCATCCAGTGCATGCCATAGGTAAAATAGACATATATTGTGCCCGCTTCACAAAACATCATTTTATTTCTCTCGGTCTTCCCCCGTGAGGAATGACAGGCCAGGTCATGCGGTCCGACATATGCCTCGGTTTCTGTTATTTTCTCTCGGATTATTTTATTTCCGATTCTACGCGCCAGATGCTTGCCGATAAGCTCCCTAGCCACTTTTAGCGTCTTTCTCTCGAAAAATGAATGGGGAATGATTTGTCCGGGGGATAAATCATTCATTTCTTTTGTCATGCTATACTCTTATACCATGGGATTTCCTAATTGGGCCAAGAACATCCTTTTTCTCCTGGTCTATATGATTTCCGGACTGATTCTCGTAATCATCATCGAAGGGCTCCTGTCCGGCTCGGACTTGACACCTCTCAATACCGCCATTGAACGCATAGTAGTCCAAATGCGCACTCCATATCTGACCACTT
>JBBUAI010000008.1:0-10613 GCA_038058745.1 Patescibacteria group bacterium | reverse complement strand
CTTATGAGTTGGCGAAACTCTTCGTAACAGGAGTGAACACTCCTCCTGACTGGGACACGGGGCCGCCGCAGGCGGCCCCGTGTCCCAAAACTTGCAAATTCCTAAATGGTGCGGGTAGGGAGAATCGAACTCCCGCTTCAACCTTGGGAAGGTCGCGTCCTGCCACTAAACCATACCCGCTTTTTATTTATCTTATTCTTCTTTCCCTAATTCATCCAATCTTTGCCTGTTCCGTTCACCGTAATCGATTTTAAAATCAACATGTTGGATTATGCCGATGCGGGATTCGTTTCGGATATAACGGTAGAATTTGGGCGTTTTTCTCTCTAAAAACTTCAAAGCCGTATCCTCTTGGTCTTCCGGCAGGGTAGTGAAGAATATCTTTACCTCTTTGCCGGTAGGCGAAAGTTCAACTCGGGTTATAGTAAGCATCGAAGCAGAACTCCCAACTTCAAACGCGAACTCAGAAGCCAACCGATGGAGAATTTCCGTAATAATCTCTTTTTTTATCTCTTTCATTTAGTCACTAAGGAAACGGCCTGGATCATATCTCCTGGGACGGCTTCCATCTTGCTCTCGACCATGGCGCCGAATTCTCCGCCTTCACTTACGGAATCCACCGAAGATTTGGCCTGCTGAAGCTCTTTGATTCTGCCCTTACCAATTTCGGCTTCTCTCCTGATAATTTTTACCATGGCTCCGCGCACAATGTTCCCAGAGACCACTCGCGCGCCTAGAACCTGCTTACCCTTGGCGGTCGAGAAGAGCTTCAAAACTTTAGCGGTACCCGCCACTTCTTCTATTTCTACTCTCGGCTCGCGTTCGGAAAGCAGTTCCGCCACCTTATCCGTCAATTCATAAATAACACTGAAGGGGAAAATCTTTATATCCGAACGCTCCGAAAATGCTTTCGCCGGAGCGTCCACCTTTGCGTTGAAGCTCAAAATGACTGCCCCGGGAGTGGCGAGCGCCGTTTTGACGTCGTTTTCATTAACGGAACCCACGCCGGAAATTATCACTTTAGGAATTATCCGTTCTCTTGAGAGTTTTCTTAATTCATTTTCTATAGCTTCTCCGCTTCCGGCCGTATCCGTCTTGATAATAAGTGGCAATATGGCCATGTCTTCTTTATTTACATTCTGAATCTTCACATCATGAAGATTCAGTCCCTCATCTTGAATTCTTGCGTATTCAATTGCTTCTTCCTTTTTCAAAAAAGTTTTAAATTCCCGGCCGATGGGCGGCATCTTATCCCAGCCGATTATCTGCACCGGACTCGATGGCGGCAATTCTTCGACCGCCTCGCCCGCTGCATTCAGGAGAAGCCGTATCGGAGCCACTGCGGTGCCCGAGCCGCTGAATGTGCCTCGGCGCACAGTGCCGTTCTTTATAATACCTGTCGCCGCAATGCCTCTCTTAGGGTCAAGCCGGCTCTCGATAATGACGCCGAACCCGAGCATGTCCGGCTCGCCCACAAGGCCTAGGATTTCCGCCTGAAGAGAGATAATATCCAGAAGTTCATCAATACCCTGGCCAGTCTTCCCTGAAAGAGGAACGCAAGAAATATTGCCGCCATAACCCTCGACATAAATCTCGTTCTCCGCTAGATTTTGTTTAACGCGCTCCAAGTTTACTCCCGGCTTATCCATCTTGGTGATGGCTACGATATATGGAATGCTGCTTTCCTTGATGTATTTATAGACTTCAAGCGTTTGCGGCTTGACCCCGTCTTCGCCGGATACCACAAGCACCGCTATATCTGCAACCGAGGCGCCGCGGGTGCGCACGTTTGCGAAGGCCTCATGCCCCGGCGTGTCGATAAAGGTCATGCGCTTGCTGTCCGACCTCGTAATTTCATAAGCGCTGATGTGTTGGGTAATGCCGCCCGCTTCCTTCTCGGTAAGATTTGTTTTCCGGATGTAATCAAGAAGCGTCGACTTGCCGTGGTCGATGTGCCCGAAAATTCCCACTACCGGTGGACGAGATTCTGCCATAGTGTTGCTACCTTATCATATTTAGCTAATATGTGCATATGGAACTTTTCCGCAATAAAAGGATTTTTCTCGATTACGCTTCGGCGACTCCAGTATTACCGGAAGTGAGAAAAGAGATGGAGAAATATTTCTCTAAAGAGTTTTATAACCCCAACGCCATCTACGAAGAAGGGCTAAAAGTTAAGTTGGAAGTTGGTAAGTTTAGAAGGAGAATAGCAGAACTCACCGGAGCCAGAGCAGAAGGCGTTATTTTCACCTCCGGCGGAACGGAAGCAAACGTGTGGGCGGTAAGGGGAGTAAAGCCGGGCCGCATAATTGTCGAAGAAGATTCTCACCCGTCTGTATCAGAGGCGGCGGAAGGTATTACTGGAGCGGAGACCACTCTTGTCTCAAGTCATGTCCCGGACAATAAGCTTGGTCGTAAGATTCGCGAAGAAAGAAAGAAAAATAATCCCCAATACCCGCTCCTACATATTGATGCTTCGCAAACAGCGCAATATTTTAATGTCGGTCTTGAGGCGCTCGCTTGCGACCTTTTAACTCTTGATTCGGCCAAAATCTACGGGCCCAAAGGCATTGGCGCTTTGGTTATAAGAAGAGGCGTATCATTAAAGTTGCCGCCTCTCGGCACTCCCGTAGTACCTTTGATTGCCGGATTTGCCAAAGCGTTTGAAATCGCCGTGCGCGATAGAGAAAGAGAGTACAAACGTCTAGAATCCTTGAGTGCCCGGTTTGCCGAAAATATTCAAAATTCTCTTCCGCAAGCGCAAGTTGAGAGAGTATTACCCAACATAATCAACATATCCATTCCTAGCATTCTTCCCGAATTTCTGGTGCTTGCTCTCGACCGGGAAGGGCTTCTGGTCTCTGCCGGTCCCGCCTGTAATTCAAACAAACCGGAGCCGCCCGAGACACCGGTCCGCATTTCCCTCGGTCGTGAGACAACCGAAAAAGATATAAAAGAAGCGGTAAAAATCTTTTGTCGCGTCGTCCAAAATATGATAAAATTGAACTATGCAACCATTTAATCACTTCACCACCAAGGCCAAAGAGGTTATCCGCAAAGCGCATGAGCTTGCCATAGAACGTGGTCAGAATCACGTCAACCCAATCCATCTTCTGGCCGCGCTTCTTCTCCAGGAGGAGTCTATAGTCGTCTCCATTCTCGACAAGATGGATGTCGATACCATCATGCTTACCGACACCGTGCTCGAATCCATCGAAAGCCCGGAAGCGAGCCAGACCATTTCTCCTTCGTATCAGATATATCTCACGCCGGAACTGGCTCATGCCATAGAAACATCAAACAAGGTGGCGCAGTCGCTCCAAGACGAGTTTGTCTCCACGGAGCATCTCTTTATTGCGGCGCTCGATGTGCCCGGAGAGGCGCGGGAGCTTCTCATTAAGTTTAAAATCGACCGGCAAACCGTGCTCAAAGTCTTAGAAGAACTAAAGAAGACTTCTCCTTACGAACCGAAAGAATCCAAGAAGCTGAAATCGCTTACAAAATACACCCGTTCTCTTACGACACTTGCCAAGAACAACAAACTCGACCCCGTCATAGGCCGCGATGATGAAATTTCCCGCATCATCCAGATTCTCTCGCGCCGGACCAAGAATAACCCGATTCTTATCGGCGAGGCGGGCGTCGGAAAGACGGCCATAGCCGAAGGGCTTGCCCTGCGCATCGCTTCCGGCAACGTCCCGGAATCTCTGCGCGATAAGGAACTAGTCTCGCTCGACTTGGGACTTCTCATCGCCGGCACCAAATATCGCGGCGAGTTCGAAGAGCGCTTGAAAAATATCATCAAGGATATAGAGAAGTCGGACGGCAAAGTTATTTTATTTATCGACGAGATTCATACTATTGTCGGCGCCGGAGCCGCGGAGGGTTCGATGGATGCTTCCAATATGCTTAAGCCACCGCTTGCCAGAGGCGACTTGCGGGCCATCGGTGCTACGACCTTGCGCGAGTATCAGCGGCATATCGAGAAGGACCCGGCTTTGACGCGTCGCTTCCAGCCGGTCTACGTGCAAGAACCTTCCACCGACGACGCTATGACGATATTGCGTGGCCTTAAGGAGCGCTATGAGCTTTATCACGGCGTACGCATCACCGATGACGCCATCCAGGCGGCAGTTGCCCTTTCTTCCCGCTATATAACCGACCGGTTTCTGCCGGACAAGGCGGTAGACCTTATAGATGAAGCGGCTTCCTATCTCAAGATTTCCTTAGAAAACATGCCACCGGTGCTTCAGGAAGCCCATTCGAAAATCATGAAGTTGGAGATTGAGAAGGAAGCGCTCAAGAAAGAGGCCAAATCGCCGAAAGTGAAGGCGCGTCTCAAGGAAATAGACAAGACCGTGGCGGACCTGCACGAGGAGACCAGTGAGCTCGAGCTTAAGTGGAAGAATGAAAAGGAGACTGTCGGTGAAATCAAGGAAATCAAGAAGGGACTCGAGACCATGCGCCTTGAAGCGGCGGCGGCCGAAGCACGCACGGATCTCTCGCGCGCTGCGGAGCTCCGCTATGGACGTATTCCCGCCTTGGAACGTGAATTGGAAGCCAAGTCGAAGCGCTTGAAGAAACTCCAAAGCTCGAGAAGGATTCTCAAAGAGGAAATCACCGCTTCCGATATCGCTTCAATCGTTTCCCGCTGGACCGGTATTCCGGTCTACCGCATGCTCGAGGAAGAAGCGCAGAAACTTGCCAGGATGGAAGAATTTCTTAAGCAGCGCATCGTGGGCCAGGGTGAGGCGGTAAGGAAAATCGCGGACACTGTGAAGAGAAGCCGCGCCGGCATTTCCGACCCGAATCGTCCGATTGGCTCATTCATTTTCCTTGGTCCCACTGGTGTCGGCAAGACTGAACTCACCAAAGCATTGGCGGAGTTCATGTTCGATGACGAAAAGGCGCTTATAAGAATCGATATGTCTGAACTTATGGAGAAGCATGCGGTCTCGAAGCTTATCGGCGCGCCGCCGGGCTATGTGGGCTTCGAAGAAGGTTCGAGCTTTGCCGAGTCCGTCCGTCACAGGCCGTACTCCGTCATTCTCTTCGACGAGATAGAGAAAGCGCATCCGGAAGTTTTCAATATCCTGCTCCAGATTCTCGATAATGGTCGGCTCACGGACGCCAAGGGACGGGTGATTAATTTCAAAAACACGGTCATCATTATGACTTCGAATATCGGCGCCCAATACATCGACAAGATGCAGTCCATCGGCTTCTCCAAGGGCGAAAAGGATAACTACGAAGGGGTCAAGGAGAAAGTGCTCTCCACTCTCAAGGAACATTTCCGTCCCGAGTTTCTTAATCGTCTCGACGACACTATTATCTTCGACGTTCTCTCTAAAGAAGCTTTGAGAGAGATTGTCAAGATCCAGATTGAGACCGTCATGAAGCGTTTGGCCGAGAAGGAGATCGAACTGGTAGTCAGCGACTCGGTGATTGAACTCTTAAGCAAAGAAGGCTATAACCCGCAATATGGCGCTCGGCCTCTGAAGCGCTTGATCCAGGAAAAGATCCTTAATCCGATAGCTTCGATGATGATTGAGAACAAAGTACTCTCCGGCGGTACGATCTCGGTCAGCCTCGCGGGTGAAGAATTCACTTTCGACGTGAGAAAGAATGCTCGCTCGGGCCCTAAGACTCTCTTCGCTAGGAAAACGCCAGCTTTAAAATAATTAAAAAGGCAAGGCCCGAGCCTAATGGCTCGGGCAAGGTGTGGAAGGTGAATTGCGGTAAAACTTTTAGCCCGGTGGCCCCCTGCTAAAGGGCCAATAGAATCCAGGCTGGCAGGTGTGGACGCTCTATATATGCGGGGATTTCCCAAATCCCCAAGAACGTCCTTACAAACTATACCACATTACTGAACGCCGTGGAAGCCGAGGAAAAGATGTAAATACTTCTTGGGGAAGCCCTTACGCTCCCGCACCTGCTGTACACATTCGGTAAAGGCAGGGTCGAGCTTCTTAAGCTCTCCTAACTTGTCGAAGGAAATTCCCACGGTGGCGTTGAGGTAAACTGTACGACCTTCCTCTTCGAAGATGAAGACCTGTTTATTTGTCTTCATCATGCCGAAAAGGAGTCCGCGTGGAGTCTCTCTTGTCGCGTTGGTGATAGTAGCCACGCAATCCTGGGTCAGATAAGAGCTCTCGAATAGGGGATTGGCCCTGCCGATGAGGGAACGATCGACCCACTGACCTGTCACGAAGGCTCGGGCAGCCTCTACTTTCATCTCTCTCGTGACTTCTTCCTGAGCCTGGACCGGGGCGGTCAGTGTGAGTAGAGCCAACAGTGTCGCAATAGCAAGCCTCATAGCTTCTCCTTTCAGGAGTTACAATCTTTTAAAACTTTACTATTTATATAGATTAAGTAAAGTGGAGGAGGAGGCCACAAGTGAATACTCCCACGATGAGGTTGGATCATGGGAAAGCGTTCATCACCATCCTTTTCCTCTGTATTCTCGGAGCCATCGTGAGTACATGCTGAAGAAGTCCAGACGCCCTTCAGGCTAACCCCGGTCCTGCCGCTAGCAGGACCGGGGTGTTCGTTTAAAAAGTCTAGAAAGGGTAGAAGAGAAGAGCTACCAAGATGAGAGCAAGACCAGCGAAGGAGGCGACAGTTTTTCCAAAAAAGGTGATGGCCCCACACTTTTTATTATCGAAGTAGAGTTGCAAGGGCTGGGAGAGGAAAAGGTAACCCATCACCGCGGCCGAAATGACAAAGAGACTAAGCATCACCATTGGCACCAGGAGAGTGTCGCGGAATTCGAAAGATTTGAAACTATCGATCACAAAAACAGTGATCACAATGTAGAGTGCTGCTCCTAGGGCGTGCAAAAATGGATTTTTATTCATGAAATTATTTTAACACAGAGTTTTTTGCAACCATGGGTAATTTCTATTAGAATAACCGAATTGCGTCGGTGGCGGAGTGGTCAATCGCACTAGACTGTAAATCTGGCGGCCTTAGGCCTACGCAGGTTCGAATCCTGCCCGGCGCACACTTGACAAGATATTAGCAACATGCTATTCTTGAAACAGATATCAGGCAATCTTACCTAGAAAAGGAGTTCGAGGTGACTGACATTAAGCCACACGTAAAGGTCGAGCAACACCCCAACCCAACCCGTCGCACCTACCACGTCACTCGTGAAGTGATGGAGGGCGACGAGAAGTACGGATGGGGCGACAGCGCGTATCGTTCCTTCAGTCTGTTCTCCAAGAACAAGCTGAGCGAACACGTCAAGACTCTCAAGGATCGTCTCGCGGCGATTCCTGGAGTCACTGGCGGATCGATCAGCACTTACGAGATCGACGTTGCCATCGGAGATGCGTTCGACTGGAAGGATGTCGGGCCAACCGTTCTCGGAGAGATTGTCAATGCGATTTTCCCCGAGACTCTCGGTGGGACGATCGAGATCAGTGCTCGGATCGGTTGGTCGTACTGTGTACGACCCTCTGGCTGGGACGACGATGACACCGGGCACCGCGTCCGTTACAAGGACGTGGTCAGCCGTGAAGTCTTCGAGGTCAAGGATCCTCAGGTTCTCGACGTCGAACGTCTTCTAAACGCCAGCTCTCTCCAGAAAGCTCAGGAGAAGGCGGCTGCCGAAGTCGTCTCCGAGTAAAGTGTTCGTTCAGCACTAAGCCGTCCGTGGAAGCCCTCCAGCTTTCCGGGCGGCTTTCATTAATTCAGTTCTAACGTCCTCTATTACGTTGCACTTGCAAAACTTGGGATTTAAGGTAATCTAGTTTGGATGTCACAGGATCATCTGATCAAATTGGTCTCCGTCGGGGACGAGAAGGGTGCCGGTAAAGGGCACACTTATTACTCTCGCAAGAATAAGAAGTCAGTCGAGAGAAAGCTCGAATTCAAAAAGTATAATCCTCTGGTTAGAAAGCATACGGTTTATAAAGAAAAGAAGGCCTAGGGCGGGCGATCGAGGAATCGAACCTCGGACATCGGTTTTGGAGACCGAAGTTATACCACTTAACTAATCGCCCTTTAGGGCTATCCTAACATATCTCTCTATTGCCTTATATTCTTTTTGATTCAATCCCTCGACTGCGCTCGGGGTAAACCATTCAATCTTTTTATTGCGTTTGAACCAGGTCATTTGCCGCTTAGCATAATTTATACTTTCCCTTATTACGCTTTCTTCCGTCGGATTCCAATATTCAAAACCAAGTTCCTTTAATCTCTTATTTGTAACTCCTGATTTCTTTAATCTTTTTATTTCATCGAGAAGTCCGTTTTTAAACATTTTTTTAACTCTTTTCCCTATTATACCTCGTAGATTATCAGGTTTTAATCCAATGTATATGAATTTATATTCTAATGTTCTTAAAAACTTGAGAATAGGCGGGACTTTGCCTAACCTTTCGACGATTTCTAATGCGCGAATCAAACGTACTTTGTTGTGTGGGTCTATAATCTTAGCTCTGCGCGGGTCTTTTTTCTTAAGTATTCCGAATAATTCACTTGCAGATTTCTTTTCCAATTTTTTACGCAATTCTTTATTCGGCGGCACATCGGGGAAAGTAGCGGCGCCGGCCAATGCATCAATATAAAATCCTGCGCCCCCAACAACTATCGGAAGTTTCTTTTTGTTAACAATTTCTGCGATCGCTTGATTTGTTAACATTAGAAAATCAAAAACAGTGAATTGCTTTTTAGGATTCGCTACATCAAGGAGATGGTGGGGAACGCCTTGCATCTCCTTCTTGGTAATCTTGCCGGTACCAACATCGAGACCTCTATAAACTTGTCTGGAATCAGCTGAAATTATTTCTCCCCTAAACTTCTTCGCTAGCTTTACAGCCAAATCACTTTTCCCAGAAGCAGTGGGGCCCACTATCACTAAAGCTTTTTTATTCATCAAATTAGTGTATGGTATTGTATTCTACGACAACTATATTACATATTACATATGTTCAAAAAACCTTCAATAAAATACAGAAAATCTGCTATCCATGTCTTGGTTATTTTGGGAGCATCTTATTTTTTCTTTAATTTAAATTCAGTTCAAGCTCAAACTAACTTACCCTTAGTTCAGCAAGCCGATATAGAGTATCTGGGAGGCTTTACCTTACCTCAATATACTCAAGGTGATTACCGTTTCGGCTACGGAGGAGAAGCTGTCGGATATTATAAAGATGCTTCTGGTAGAGAAAGTCTCTATCTGCAAGGTCATAATTGGTATAAAGGACAGGTAGCCCAAGTTCAGATTCCCTCTACGTTTTCCAAGACTATTAATTATCCGCGCGCCACTCTCCTTCAAGGATTTAAAGATATGTCTGACGGTAACTTAAAGACTGCAATGGGTGACGGACTAGGATCTATCTTGTCTTATAAGGGCAAACTGGTGGTAGGGTTCTACACTTACTATGACGCTAGTGTAAGTCAGAAAGAAACTATCGGTACTTCAGGCTTTGATTTAAACGTTCCTAATGATTTTAAAGGATTTTATAAGCCGGTAGGTATTAATCCTGGCAAACTTGGCAGATACATGACTACCGTTCCCAGCGAATGGCAATCATTATTGGGTGGCCCGGCTCTAAGTGGCGCCTGCTGTTTGTCTATCATTAGTAGGACGAATACTGGTCCTGGAGTTTCTGTATTTAATCCAGATGATATAGGGACTATAGATCCGGTGCCATTCAAAGAAATCTTGGGATATACACTTACTAATAATCTCAAATACGGAAATGAAGTTGGAAATTGCACAGGCCAAAGTAGTTTATTCAACTGCACCACAAGCATAGTGGGGATAGCTTTCCCTTCGGGAACTAGAAGTCTGTTGTTTTTCGGCACTCAAGGTATTGGACCAAACTGTTACAAAGAAATAGGAGAACCTTCTTGCCGAGGAAGCGGAGGTTATAATGCTCCACCATATGTTTTTCAGATTTGGGCTTATGATGTGAATGATTTGGTAGCGGTGAAAAATGGAACCAAAATACCATACGAAGTAAGACCATATGCTATTTGGCAGATGAACATGGGCTTCCAAGGTTTTGCTGGGGGAGCATTTGATCCGGCTACCAACAGGATGTTTCTGGTTCAAATTAACGGGGAAGATCCTATTGTCCGTGTCTTGAAGATCAATATTGGCACCCCGGCGGGTCAAAGCACAATTCCTAAGCCATCTGCTGTAAGCTCGCCCAGTCTTTCTGAAACCTTACCTATTATTTCTTCAACAGTAATCACGACGACATCTGGCGGGATCACTCTTACTCGTAATATGTATGTGGGTCATCGAGGAGCGGATGTGATAAAACTTCAGAATTTCCTAATTAAATCGGGTTATCTTGCTCTAGGAAACAATACCGGCTACTTTGGGATTCTTACCCGGGCTGCAGTTAGAAAATATCAATGTGAAAAGGGGATTGTCTGTTCGGGCGATCAAAATACTACTGGATATGGAATAGTGGGACCGAGAACTAGAATGAGACTCCTGGAGTAGTTTGGGCTGTTCTGGTGGTGTATTCTGAAATTAGTCCGAACCCAATTTGGCGGGCGGGCGGGCTCTGAAAAAAATCTGAAGCCGCTGGGATGACAATTTCAAGTTTTTCTAATGAGTTAATAATAACTCATTTCAAAGCATTTTTCAA
>JBBUAI010000007.1:0-25473 GCA_038058745.1 Patescibacteria group bacterium | reverse complement strand
GGGGCAACGATCGTCTCCAGAAACATTTTATCTTCTCTGAGAATTAGGATACAGGGGTCTTAATAGTCATGAATTTTTTTCAAAAATTGTTTCGCTTGAGAATTTGTTTTGGGCCTGGAGAGAGTTTAAGAAAGGCAAGCTCAAAAAGCAAGATATAGCAGGGTTTGGATTTGATATTGAAGAAGAAATTTTCCGACTGCATAAAGAATTAAGCAACTTTTCATATAAGCACGATGATTACACTCACTTCGTAATATGCGACCCGAAGAGGCGCGATGTCCATAAGGCCTCTCCGCGCGACAGGTTGCTTCACCATGCGGTTTATAAGGTGCTGTGGCCGCTCTTCGACAAAGAATTCATTTACGACTCGTTTTCATCGCGGAAAAACAAGGGTATGCATAAAGCGCATGAACGTTTTGCGCAGTTCGCCTGGAGGCTTTCCAGAAACAAGACAAGTATAGTCTGGGTGCTTAAATGTGATATTAGGAAATTTTTCGATTCTATCGACCATTCCATTCTCATTAATATTCTGAAGAAAAGGCTGGATAAGAATACTATATCTTTGGCGAAAGAAATTATTCAAAGTTTTAAGAAAGATTCTGGCAAGGGCATTCCGATAGGTAACTTAACCAGTCAGTTATTTTCCAATATTTATCTAAATGAATTCGACCAGTTTGTTAAAAGAAAATTGCAAGTAAAGCATTACATTCGTTATGCGGACGATTTTGTGATTCTATCTTCTGATAAAAATTACTTATCGAAGCTTGTTCCATTACTGTCTGATTTTTTAGAAGTAAGATTGGCCTTATCAATACATCCGAGGAAAATTATTATTAGAAAATGGCATCAGGGTATCGATTTTCTAGGCTATATTATTTTCCCTCACTACAAAATTCTTCGGACTAAGACTAAGAAAAGAATTTTGAAAAAATTAGACAAACTTCATAAGAAACTAGTTCAAGGAAAAATATCAAACTTCCCTTTCTCCCAATCAAGGCAATCATACCTCGGCATACTCAAACATTGCCGAGGGCATAGTATTGAAGATTTGCTATAATAAATACCTAATGGATGAAGAGAATAAGAGTAAGGTGGGAGAGCTCTCGGACACTCTCTACTCCCGCACTCGTTATAAAGATCCTCTCGACAAACGCGCCGGGGTCAAGGAAATCGACTCGCCCGAAGTGGGGGAAAAGTGGCAGACGCCCGGGCTTGACGAGATTTTGTCCCGCGAGCGTCTTATACCACCGACGCACCCATTTATGAAAAAGTTTTTCGTCTTTGCCCTGCTTTTCTTCGTAGCCACCATTCTGGTGGCCGGCCTCATATTCTTGGGTGGTACCAACTTCATTTCTTCGAAAAACGTCGAAGTCAATATTGTCGGCCCGACAAGCGCTTCAGCCGGAGAAGTGCTCGAGCTCGGGCTTACAGTCAAGAATTCCAATAATTCCGACCTGGAGCTCGTCAAACTCTCCGTTCAGTACCCAACAGGCACCCGGAATCCAGACAACACCGGGGAATCCCTTACTTTCGCCAAAGAAGATTTGGGTGTCATTCCCGCGGGCGAAGAGACGGCGAAATCTGTCCGCATGGTGCTTATCGGTTCGTCCGGAGAAGTAAAAGAGATAAAGTTCTCCGTCGAATACCATGTCAAAGGCTCGAACGCCACTTTCTACAAAGATAAGCCGTACGAGATAACCATAGGCAGCGCTCCGGTCTCGCTTTATATTGAAAGCCCGACTACCGTCACTTCCGGGGAAGACTTTACTACCACGCTTACCCTCATCATGAACTCTACTGAGCCCTTAAGGAACGTGATGCTCCGGGCAGAATACCCCTACGGATACAGCGCTGTTTCGGCGGAACCTGAAGCGATTGCCAATAACAATGTCTGGGCACTCGGGGATTTCTCTCCGGGCAGAAAGGCAAAGGTAACCATTCATGGGCGGCTTGTGGGGGAGAATCAGGAAGAGAGGACTTTCCGCTTTTATGCCGGAGTATCGGATAACGGCAGTATGAATCCCGATTTCAAATCTGTCGTGGCTTCCCGGCAGCATACTGTCGAAATCGCCCGCCCTTCGATTGATTTAAGCGTAACTTTCAATGGAGACAATTCTCCAGTCTATGTTGCGCCAGCCGGACGAATTATAGCCGTTTCCGTAAGGTTTCAAAACAATCTTCCGGAAAAAATCCTGAACCCGAAACTGGAAATGCGCCTTTCCGGCTCGGTGCTCGACAAGCCTTCGGTTTCTGTGCAGAACAGCGGCTTCTACGATTCGGCCAATAACCGCATCGTCTGGAACCTTATCAATCCTCTCGGTTCTCCAGAACTTTTGCCCGGCCAAGGAGGGGTCGTGACTTTAAGCTTCGCTTCCTTGCCGCAAGCGGCGCTCACGGGCACAAATAGCGATATTTCTCTTGCGCTATCGCTTTCAGCTGTGCCGGGAGCTGGCTCTCAACCGATTTCCATAAACGAGTCCCGCACCATAAAAATTGCCTCTCAGGTAACCCTTTCTTCAAAAGATTTTTATTCCATAGGGCCATTCAGAAACACCGGCCCTATCCCTCCGCAGGTGGAAAAAGAAACTACCTACACTATTCTCTGGAATGTCGGCAATACCCAGAATGATATTTCTGATGCGAAAGTAACGGCCCGGCTTGGGCCCGGTGTCCGATGGCTTGCCACCGGGAGTGTGGCAAGCGAAAATATTTCTTATGACCAGGGAGCTAATACGGTGACATGGGATATGGGGGAGCTTTCTTCCGGTTCGGGCTTCTCTTCTTCAGGCCGGGAAGCGGCCTTTCAGGTCGGACTCACTCCTTCAGTAAGCCAGATAGGCACTGCGCCTACTTTGGTGACGGGCATTGTCTTTACCGGCATAGACACCTCAAGCGGGAATACGGTTACAATAAGCTCTCCGCCCATGACTACCCGGCTTACGAGCGACCCGTCCTTTATCCAGGGAAATGATATAGTGGTGAAGAAATGACCGAAAAACAGCCCGATTTGATGGAGAAAATAGTGTCGCTTTGCAAACGCCGTGGCTTCATCTACCCTTCCTCGGAAATATACGGCGGTTTTGCCGGTTTTTGGAATTATGGGCACTACGGGACAATTCTTAAAGAAAATATCAAATGTTTATGGAAGCAAAGATTCATATTTGACCGGGAGGACATGTTCGTGACTGATACCTCGATAATCAGCAATCCAAGAGTTCTGGAAGCTTCGGGTCATATTGCGAATTTCGGCAATGAAATTTTTAAAACAGAAGTAGGGACAGGAGAGGAAACCACCATTTCTCATTTAAGAGCCGAAACCGCTCAAGGTATTTTCATTGATTTCAAAAATGTCATTGATTCACACCACCCCAAGCTTCCATTCGGAGTAGGCCAAATCGGTAAGGCGTTCAGGAATGAGATTTCTCCACGTGACTTCATTTTCCGTCAGCGTGAATTCGAGCAGATGGAGGTCGAATATTTTGTAAGAGGAAAAGAATGGGAAAAGCACTTTGAGACATGGAGAGAAATTATGAATAATTTTGCAATCGAAATCGGCGTTAAGGTCCATGAGTTCGAAGTCCCACAAAATGAAAGGGCCCATTATTCCAAGCGTACTATTGATTTCCAATTCGATTATCCTTTTGGCCGCGGAGAACTTTGGGGGTTGGCATATCGTACTGATTTTGATTTAAAGAATCATAACCTCGATTATCTTGAAGAAGAAAGTGGAGAAAGAATTGTGCCCCATGTTATTGAGCCATCGCTCGGTGTGGACCGGACATTGCTTGCGGTACTTGGCACTGCTTACACAGAAGACGAATTGAATGGAGAGAAAAGAGTATATCTAAAATTAGCCAAAAATATCGCTCCCATCCGCGCCGCGGTATTTCCTTTGCTTAAAAATAAACCGGAATTGGTAAAGAAAGCCCGTGACTTATTCTTAAATCTTAAATCCCAAATCCCAAATCTTGAATTTGATGACAATGGCAATATTGGCAAGCGCTACAGGAGACAGGACGAAATCGGCACGCCTTATTGCATCACCATCGACTTCGATACTCTCGACCCTTCGACAAGCTCAGGGCAGGCGACTGTAACTCTCCGCGATCGCGACACCGGGGAACAAGAAAGGGTTAAAATAGTGGAACTTCTAGGCAGACTCCATTAAAAACCTTGTTTACAGCCATATTTTTGGTATTTAGGACTATAAAATAATTTTTAGCTTGACAATATTTTAAAGGTATGCTACGACTACATCAGAACAGGGGACTGCAAACCCTAGTTATAAAACCCAGCCTAAGGGACGCGACTGCGGACTGCGTTCGTGGCGATAAGTTACCTGGGCTGGGTCTCGTTCTTTAGAGATATATTTGCAAGCACCGGCTCGGGGATGAGCCTTATGAGTTGGCGAAACTCTTCGTAACAGGAGTGAACACTCCTCCTGACTGGGATACGGAAGTCCCAGACACAGCACACTCGCGGCGCTGTTTTTGTTTATATAAATTTCTCATACGTTACTTTCTTACTATCGTAACTAAATAGCGTATACGTTATTAGTTCACTGTGGTGAGAAGATAACGTATTTCAATTTACTACGATATATCGTTACAAATCTAATTACTGAAACTAATTATTGAAAGAGTTTATGTTCTGGGGTAGTCTATACATCTGATGAAATACAAGAAGACTACTTTGCCGAATGGTTTGCGGGTTATTACCGTGCCGACCAAGGGTAATCCATCGGTAACCACTATGGTTATGGTCGAGACGGGTTCGAATTACGAAACCAAGGAGCAGAACGGCCTCTCTCATTTTCTCGAGCACATGTGCTTTAAGGGGACGGTCAACAGGCCTACGGCACTCGATATCGCGAGGGAATTCGACAATATGGGCGCTTACAATAATGCTTTTACCGGCAATGAATATACCGGCTATTACGCTAAAGCCGAGAACAAGCATTTCAAGAAGATTCTTGAGATTCTCTCCGATATGTATCTCAATCCCGCTTTTCCAAAAGATGACTTGGAGAAGGAAAGGGGGGTAATTCTCCAGGAAATCAGCATGTACGAGGACTTGCCGCAGGATAATGTCTGGAACGTGATCGGCGAACTCATGTACGGCGATACACCGGCCGGGCGCCCGATTATCGGCCCGAAAGAGAACATTAAAAGATTTACCCGGCAGGATTTTGTCGATTATCGCCGCAAGCATTATGTGGCTGGGAAAACGATAGTGGTTGTGGCGGGCGACGTAAACGAAAAATCAGTCATTCGGGAAGTGAGGAAAAATTTCAGCGCCATTCCGCAGGACAAGAAGGTCGCCAAACTGCCGGTCAAAGAAAAGCAGAAAGAGCCGGCTATAAAGGTACGCAAACAAAAAACCAACCAGACGCACCTCATTATGGCTTTTCGCGCTTATGACGCTAAAGACAAAAGATTTTTCGCCCTTTCGGTTCTGAACTCCATCCTTGGCGGCGGCATGTCCGGCAGATTATGGCAGAAGATAAGGCACGAAATGGGCGCTTGCTATTATGTGCATTCTTCGCACGAAGAGCATACGGACCACGGGGCCATGGCCATTTCCACCGGCATCGAGGCGGCCCGCACGGCGGAAGTGGCGAGAGCAATTATTGAAGAGTGCAAGAAGCTCAAAGAGATTCCAGTTTCAGATGAAGAATTGAACAAGGCCAAAGAATATTATCTCGGCCACCTCTTCATGCATCTTGAAACGACTCACGCCCTAGCCCAATTTTACGGTTTGGAAGAAGTGACGAGCGGCAAGCCGCAGTCTCCGTTTGATATTGAAGAAGCGGTGCGCAAGGTGAGCGCCAAAGAAGTGCTGGAAGTAGCCAAAGACCTGTTCAAAAATGAAAATCTCAATCTTGCAATCGTTGGTAATATTTCGGACCCTAAGCCGATTAAAAAAGTGCTTTCTTTCAAATAGTGCCCAAGAACCAGAGCGAAGCTCGGTTCTGGGCTACCCGGAACCGATTTTCAATCTGGTTCCTGGGTGATAGTATAAGAAGCGTATGGACGACAAGCAGAAAGTGGCCATAACCATGGGTAGCTGGGTCAGGGGGGTGATTGTCCTCGCTCTGGCTTACGCCTTTTTCTTGGTGGGCAGATTCGTCCTGGTGCTCATCGCCTCCATCGTTATTGCTTCCGCTTTGGAGTCAGTGACGCTGTGGGCCAAGAGGAGAAATGTCCCTCGTCTGCCCACAATTATATTCGTCTACATCGTGACGGCAGTATTTTTGGCCGGCTTCTTCTACTTTCTCTTCCTACCTCTTATCGGCGAGGGTTCGAGCTTTATCAATACCCTGACTATCTATTCAAATTCCGTGGCAAACGACAGCATTCTATCCGGCATGTTTCAGACGCAAGATGTATTCGGCGGCTTCGATGCCCCCGCCTTGATAGGGGAGCTTAGTACTTATCTAAACACCCTGTCAGACTTCCTTTCACGGGGAATCTTCTCAAGTATTTCTATCGTCTTCGGCGGAGTAATGAGCTTTGTGCTTATTGTGGTACTTTCATTCTATCTCGCGGTGCAGGAGGACGGCATAGCCAAATTCCTCAAGGTAATCACTCCGATTAAGCAGGAGAATTACATAATAGGTCTCTGGCGTCGCTCACAGGCGAAAATCGGCCGCTGGATGCAGGGCCAGCTACTTCTCGGCGTGCTCGTTATGGTTTTAGTCTACTTGGGCCTAATTATCATCGGAATACCGCACGCGCTGCTTCTGGCCGTAACGGCAGGCATTCTGGAACTTATACCGCTTTTCGGTCCCGTGATTGCGGCGATTCCCGCCGTTTTCGTGGCTTATACCAGTGCGGGCATGACTACGGCGCTTATCGTGACCGGACTCTACATTGTTATCCAGCAGCTCGAGAATCACGTCATCTACCCAATCGTAGTAAAAAAAATGGTCGGCGTGCCTCCCATGGTCTCTATCCTGGCGCTCGTCGTCGGCGGGCAACTCGCCGGCTTCTTGGGTATCCTCGTTTCGGTACCGGTGGCGGCCGTACTGATGGAGTTTTTGTCTGACCTCGAGGAAAGGAAAATCGCCAAACTGTCTGAAATCGAACATCGAGTTTAACTATGGTTCGATAAACTCACCATAAATGGCCGAAAAAAAGAAGCAAAGCTTCTACATTACAACAACGCTTCCTTACGTAAACGCCGAGCCGCACATCGGCTTTGCCATGGAATTAATCCATGCAGATGTTGTTGCTCGCACCAAGGAACTTCAGGGTGAGAAAGTTTTTTTCAATACCGGTACCGATGAACACGGGGTAAAGGTTTATACAAAAGCCAAAGAGGCGGGATTGGAGCCGCAAAAATATGCTGATGAATATGCTGCTAAGTTCAGAAACCTAATAGATCTATTGGGTATTGATAAAAAAAGCATTCACTTCGTCCGGACTACTGATGAGCATCACAAGAAGGCTGCTCAAGAAATATGGAAGCTCTGCAAAAAAGCGAAAGACATATATAAAAAAAATTATACTATTAAATATTGCAACAGCTGCGAACTGGAAAAAACGGACTCCGAATTAATTAACGGACGTTGTGCTATCCACCCGGATAAGGAATTGGAAATTAGAGAAGAAGAGAATTATTTCTTTAGATTTTCTAAGTATCAAGAACCGCTTTTAAAATTCTATAGAGAAAATCCTCAATTTGTAATTCCAGACTTCCGGTTTAACGAGATCATAAAATTTGTTGAGAGGGGTCTTGAAGATTTCAGCATCTCACGACTTAAATCCAAAATGCCGTGGGGGGTGGAAGTGCCTGGAGATTCGGAACATGTCATGTATGTATGGTTTGATGCCCTTACCAACTATATCTCTACTATTGGTTGGCCGGACAATATGAAGGAGTTCGAGAAATGGTGGCCAGTAGTCCAGTTTGCCGGAAAAGACCAGATTCGACAGCAGGCAGCTATGTGGCAAGCAATGCTTATGTCGGCTGGTTTACCGCACTCAAAACAAATCATTATTCATGGATTTATCAATCTCAACGGGCAGAAAATGAGCAAATCCGTGGGCAATGTTATCTCTCCAAGAGAAGTGATAGATAGATTTGACTTAGACGCTCTGCGCTATTTTGTCACACGCGAGATAAATCAATTCGAAGATACTGATATAAGTTGGGATAAATTTAACGAATGGTATAACGCTAATTTGGCTAATGGGTTAGGTAATCTTGTTTCTCGCATCATGACCTTAGCCGAAAGTAACCTCTCTGAATCAGCGGAAATATCTGAATGGGAAGATATGTCAGAATATTTCTCAATCCTGAATAAATTTAGAATAAAAGAAGCCACAGATTATATCTGGAAGAAGATTGGCGAGCTTGATAAGGAAATTCAAGGGAAAAAGCCATGGGAGTCCAGAGATCACGGGGTAATCTCTGGACTAGTTGCGAAGCTTTATTCTATTGCGCGAATGCTAAATCCTTTCATGCCTGAAACTTCTGCGAAAATTAAAGAGCTTGTAAAGTCTAATAAGAAACCAGAAACCCCGCTATTCCAGCGTCTAAATTAATGATAAACCCCCTCTGCCTCCGGCATCTCCCCCTTGGCAGGGGGCGAAAATTTTGAAGTTGAGATTTGAAGGTTCAGGTATGGATGAATATAGAAAAGCTAAAAGCGATTTTTTCAAAAGCATAAATGAAACGGCTAAATAATCTTCCTGATTTAAAAGAGCGCAGAAAAGAACTCCGCTCTAACCAGACAATGCAAGAGGATATTCTATGGTCAGAATTTCGTGAGCATCGATTAGGAGTTAAATTCAAGCGTCAGCATTCTGTCGGACCATATATTTTGGATTTTTATTGTCCAAATAAAAAGTTAGCTATTGAACTTGACGGCTCACAACATATTGAGAACAAAGAGTATGATTTGGAAAGATCATATTATTTGGCTGAATTAAGTATAAAAGTTTTGCGTTTCTGGAACAGAGAAATAGATGCTAATATTTCTGCTGTTATTAAGAAAATCAAAAAAGAACTTGGCCTCCGCCCTGCAAAGGGGGAGGTGCTGTAAGCGGAGGGGGTAAATAGATAATTATGCCTAAATATTTTGACGCACATTCACATCTCAACTTCCCCGATTACGACCAAGATAAGGAAGAAGTGATACAAAGACTCCGGGATACCGGAACTCACACAATAGTTGTCGGGACTGATTTCGAATCATCCAAAAGAGCCGTTGAGCTGGCGGATAAATATGAAGAAATTTACGCTTGTATTGGCGTTCACCCGGTAGATAAGTTGGAAAGTTTTGAAGTTAATAAGTTTGAAAGTCTAGTAAAAAATCCGAAAGTGGTGGCGATAGGCGAATGCGGAATGGATTTTTATCACGCGGAGATTGGCAAAGATTATGAGAGGCAGAAAAAACTTTTTTTGGGCCAGATAAATTTCGCAGCCGTACACAATAAGCCGCTCATGATTCATGCCCGCGATGCATACGGAGAAATACTGGAGGTCCTGGGGCAATTCAAGGGGCTTAGAGGCAATATACATTTCTTTGCCGGAGATTGGCAGACGGCACAAAGATTTTTTGCTCTTAATTTCACGGTTTCTTTCACAGGGGTAATAACTTTCACCTCTGACTATGACGAAGTGATTAAGAAAGCCCCTCTGGACCGGATTCTTTCCGAAACCGATGCCCCTTATGCTTCCCCGGTGCCTTATAGAGGCAAGAGAAACGAACCAAGTTATGTAAGCGAAGTTGTTAAGAAAATTGTTGAAATCAGAAGAGCCGATTTCGAAGAGGTCAGAAGCGCCCTTGTCGGAAACGCCCTACGTATGATAATGTGAGCCCTATGCAAATTTACGAGATAGGTTATCTAGTATTGCCGAGCATTGCCGAAAACGAGCTTACAGGCGTTGTCGGCAAGATAAGGGAAATAATTGTCAAAGAGGGCGGCGTTGAGCTTGATGGAGAAGTCCCTTTCAAGCACAACTTGGCTTACACCATGTCAAAAACGGTTGGGGCCAGCCGTTACGTAGTAACGGAGGCCTATCTTGGCTGGCTAAAGTTCGAACTTGATTCTTCTAAAATAAATAACGTCAAGGCCGGTCTAGATAAAGTGCCGGAGCTTCTAAGGTTTATTATTGTCAAAGCGCCCAGGAAAACTGCCTTCACTTTTGCCAAAGCGAGAGCCAAAATGACTGAAAAAGAGGAGGAGCAAGCACCCGCTCCTGAGGAAACGGTGGTAAACTAAAATTATGTATCTAAACAAAGCTATTCTCATCGGCAATCTTACCCGCGACCCGGAGCTCCGTTCCCTTCCTTCCGGCGTGCAAGTGGCCACTCTAGGCGTTGCCACCAATAGGGTCTGGAAAGATAAAAATGGCCAGAAAAAGGAAGATACCCAATTCCACAACGTCGTTGTTTTCGGCCGCCAGGCGGAAACCACGGCCCAGTATCTCCGCAAGGGCGCCTCTGTCCTGGTCGAGGGCCGTATGCAGACAAGGAGCTGGGATGCAAGCGACGGGACGAAGAAATACCGGACCGAAGTGGTGGCTGACAGGATACAATTCGGCCCACGCAGTTCCGGCGCGGGGACTGCTCCGACAACAGGAGGAGCGGTCAAACAGGATGATCAGCCCACTCCTCCCGACACCATCGAGTATCCGGAAGAGAATATTAACGTAGACGATATTCCATTTTAGTTCGATGAACTCACTACAAGTAATGTAATGAAAAAGAATTATTTCAAAGATAATAAAATTGATCACATCGACTACAAGGACATCGAAACTCTTAAGAAGTTTTTGACTCCTCACGCGCGTATCCAATCGAAGAAGCGCTCTGGCGTTCCTTCCATAGACCAGCGCTCTCTTACGGAAGCTATCAAGCGCGCCCGTTTTTTGGGTCTTCTCCCATATGTAAGTAGATAGTAGAATGAAGGCATGCGTTTGCCTTACGCTATTCAAGGTCTCTTATTCGGGCCAGTTCTTGTCGGGCTGTTTATATTGCTCAAATCCTTTTGCCCGGCCTCATTTGCCCAAAGCTGCTTATCGGATTATTTCGCGGCGCCTATCTTTCTCCCGCTGATTTTTGTCCACAAATTATTTGGAGACAGCGCCGTCATCTTTCATCAGGATTTTGTCTTTATCATACTCTACTGGGCCCTTGTAGGATTTTTCCTCGGATTTATATTCGATCTGTATACTCGCCCGTCTCAGTATTGACTCGGACGATGTCGCCCTCCTTGATAAACATCGGGACCTGGATCTCCGTCCCGGTCTCAAGCTTAACCGACTTCGTAGCGCCTTGGGCGGTGTTGCCGCGGGTGGCTTCATGCGCTTCTACGACCTTCAGTTCCATCTTGACCGGCAATTTAAGTCCTATGATGCGCTCATCGAAAAGCATGGCGTCTATCACAATGTTCGGCTTGAGAAACTTGGCGGCCGGCCCGATGATTTCCTCAGGGAGCTTAAATCGCTTAGACGGGTCATTCGCTTCCGAGAACCAGTATTCACCGCGATTGGTGTATAAATATTTGACTTCTTTCTTGTCTATCTCGGCTTCCTCGACCTTATCAGATACGTGGAAGGAGACCTCGGTAATCCTCCCGGTAATGAGATTTCTCAATTTGGTAGCATTTACCGGTTTTCTCTGCTGTTTGCGGAAAACGTGGGAGCCAATCACTTCCCACGGCTCGTTCTCATAGATGATGTATTTGTGAACCGTAACTTCGTTGTAATCCAACATGTCGACAAAATATATCGTATTTAAGCCCTAAAATCAAACGACGCACTCACGGATGCCAACTTCGGCAATCCGTCGCGCGTGATGAAGCCGGGCGACAGATTCCGGGTGCGGGTATTCAAGCAGACGGTCGGCGGCACCACGACTTCGGAGGAGCGCCTGGCGTTTCTCAAGAGTCAGAATGCCGTTCTCACCGGAGCACAGGGCGCTTCTCTCGTCTTCGAGGAGAAACGTGATCAGCTACCGAAAGGCTATTGGCACACTTCGCTCGACGAGAACGGCCGCCTCTGGAAAGACGCCGGTGGCCGCCGCAGGGTGGTGCTCGAGCGTGGGTGCCAGCTCGGCCGCCGACTTCGACTTCCGCCTCGGAGACTTCGGGAACGTCTGGTACGACTACAACACCCTTCTCTGTTTCTGCGAAGTTGTCGCCGAAGCAGAAGCGCCGGCGGAGTAGTCCTCCGTCGCTTCGACACCCTGATCATTCGTCATTCGTGTATCCTTAATTCCTTTGGGCCGACGCTTCGTGCGTCGGCCCACGTTGTTTTTTGTATAATAATCTTCTAAGTTCCCCTAGGTCTTTCCTAGGGGAATGAGTATAATTAAAATATGAGTTTACGGATCACCCCTTTTGTCTCTGGCGAGTATTATCACCTATACAACAGGGGCAATTCAAAGCAAAAAATTTTTCTCGATGAAGCTGACTACAATCGATTTTTGAAATTGCTTTTTCTATGTAATTCTAAACTGAATATAAACTTCCGAAACATTATTGACATTACCAAGGATATTTTTGATTTCGATAGGGATGAAATGTTAGTCGATATAGGCGCTTTTTGCCTTATGCCAAATCACTTCCACTTATTAGTGCGAGAAGGAAAAGATAACAATGTAAGTTTGTTTATGAAAAAACTTATGACAGCTTATGTTATGTACTTTAATAAAAAATATGAAAGAACAGGCGCGTTATTTGAAGGAAAATTCAAATCAGAACATGCTGGAGAGGATAATTATCTAAAATATCTTTTTTCTTATATTCATTTAAATCCAGTTAAGTTAATTGATCCAAAATGGATGGCTAATGGAATAAAGGATAAGATTAAGGCACAAAAATATGCTCTTGGGTATGAATACTCAAGTTACGCTTGTTTAGGTGGAGAGGGTCAGAAGTGGATTAAACTAATAAATCCTCCTGCTTTCCCAAAGTATTTTACCAATGCAAAACAATATCAGAAAGAGACCTTTGAATGGTTAGACAGTTCCCCTAGGAAAGACCTAGGGGAACATAATAGCAAAATCTAGACTTCGAGAAGTTTTTTGCGGATATCTTTTAGAATGTGGGTAGCGATAGGCTTGTTCTCGCGGAGAAACTGACGGGTTGAGTCGTAGCCACGGCCGAGTTTTACATCACCGTACTCATAGGAATTGCCTGATTTTTTCATAATGCCGAACTTTTCGCCTAGGGCGATGAGCTCGCCTTCACGACTGATGCCTTCGTTATACATGAGATCAAATTCTGTTTGTTTGAAAGGGGCCGCCACTTTGTTTTTCACCACCTTGACCCTAGTACGGCCACCCATGATCTCTTCACCTTTCTTAATCTGGGCAATGCGGCGAATGTCGAGGCGGACAGAGGTGTAAAACTTAAGCGCCTTGCCGCCTGGGGTAGTCTCGGGGTTTCCGAACATTACGCCGATTTGCATGCGGATTTGGTTGATGAAAATGACTACCGTCTTCGACTTGGCTACGATGGCTGTGAGCTTTCTCAAGGCCTGGCTCATGAGCCGCGCCTGCTTG
The DNA here is from genome assembly GCA_038058745.1 of Patescibacteria group bacterium. Taxonomy (GTDB): domain Bacteria; phylum Patescibacteriota; class Minisyncoccia; order Phycocordibacterales; family Zambryskibacteraceae; genus UBA5004. The sequence continues at coordinate 11,954 of JBBUAI010000007.1, read as the reverse complement.
CCGACATGATATGCCCCCATATCTCCCTCGATTTCATCTTTGGGTGTGAGCGCCGCGACCGAATCGATAACTATGACGTCGAGTTTGCCGGAGCGGACCAGCGAATCGACGATTTCCAAAGCCTGCTCTCCGGTATCCGGCTGAGATATGAGCAATTCGTTTATTTTTACTCCCAAGCGCTTGGTATACTCCGGGTCCATGGCATGCTCGGCGTCAATAAAGGCGCAAATGCCGCCGAGTTTCTGGGCTTCGGCGATGACATGGAGCGAAAGGGTGGTTTTGCCGGAAGACTCTGGGCCGAATATTTCGATAATGCGGCCGCGCGGCAGTCCGCCCACTCCGAGCGCGGCATCAAGGCCGATGGAGCCGGTCGAGATTGCGCCTACGCCCACTCTTGGTTTGTCGCCGAGCTTCATGATGGAATCCTCGCCGAACTTTACTCTGATCGCATCCAAAGTGTTATCAATATTCTTCCTTTCTTTTATTTCTTTTGCTTTAGTCATTTAGAATTATTCTTATGCTTTTACTTTTCTCTCGCCCGAAGCGATCTATCACTCTCGCGGTTATTATACTCAGGCCGGGCGAGACTATCAATTTCTCGTTCCATAGTCCGTTTTCATCGGTAAATATCTGCCGGCCATTAAGGGTGAGCCAGGCGGCGTTTCTGGCAACTCCCTTCATGACTACGACCGGACTCACAACCGTTTCTCCGTCTTTAGGATAGTTAATCCATACCTGGGGCCCCAAGATTAAAAAACGCGCCTGGAATAGTACGTACAAGAAGAACAGGACAAATAAAGAAATCAAAAGCCAGTGTTTAGGAGAGAGGTAAATTTTCATTGTCGCTCTCGGAGCCGAATCTCTCGCGGTTGATAAGTTCCACTGGTGCTGATTCGTTCTGAGGTTCAGATTGTCCGTAACCGCCAGGGTTTATTACTTCTCGCGGCTTGGCGCCGGAGCCCGCGCCTATAATCCCGCGTTCCTCGAGCATATCCATAAGACGGGCTGCCCGGGCGTAGCCCACGCGCAGCTTCCTCTGGAGATACGAAGTGGACGCCTTGCCCGCTTGCGTTACTGTCACTCTCGCTTCTTCATAAAGTTCGTCATCATCGCCCTCGAACCCGTCATTCTCCATGGAAGCGGAGAAGATGGCATTGCTTGTATTTTCGGCAGAGATGTTTATCTCATCCTGAAGTTCATCGGCGTACGAATCTTTCAAATATTTCGTTACCGCTTTCACCTCCGGCTCTTTAATGAAGGCCGACTGGAGGCGGACAGGCTTGGACATGTCTGCAGACTGATATAGCATGTCGCCCGCGCCTAAAAGCTTCTCGGCACCGGCGCTGTCCAAGATGGTACGGGAATCAATCTGGGAGGCCACCTGAAGGGCGATTCTCGCCGGAATATTCGCCTTAATGAGGCCAGTGATAATGTTGACCGAAGGCCTTTGGGTTGAAAGCAAGAGATGAATCCCGACCGCGCGGCTCATTTGGGCCAGCCGGACCACTGCCGCTTCAAGCTCTCTTGGATAGGTTTGCATCAGGTCAGCGAGCTCATCGATGATGACTATGATGTATGGCATCGAATCCGACAGGGCCGCATCGCTCTTTTTGCTTTTCTCCAGCGCCGGCAACAAAATATTTTTATGATAAGAAGAAATGTCGCGCACACTCGATTTCTCTAAAATGTCGTATCGGCGCTCCATCTCCTTGCTGAGCCACTTGAGAGAGAGAATGGCTTTCTTCGGCTCGGTGATGACCGGAGTTAGAAGATGAGGGATACCGTTATAGAGCGTAAGCTCGACCCGCTTCGGATCTATCATGATGAACTTCAGATTTTCCGGAGGATTTCTGTAAAGAAGCGAAGTGATAATGGCGTGAATGGTTACCGATTTGCCGGAACCGGTAGCTCCTGCGATAAGAAGATGGGGCATCTTGGCTATATTGTCGAAGATTGAGCGCCCGGAAATATCTTTGCCCAAGGCGACGAAGAGCGGTTTATCAGATTGGGCATATTCATCTTCACTTAGGAGAGACCCGAGGCCTACCATTGACTTTGCGGTATTAGGCACTTCGATGCCAACGAGCGATTTGCCAGGGATAGGGGCCTCGATGCGCACGGGGTGTGCCGCAAGCGCTAATTCGAGATTGGTCTGAAGTCCAAGAATTTTTGAAAGTTTCACCCCTTCAGCTGGTTTCAAAGCATATCTAGTGACAGACGGGCCGATGGAAATTTCATCCATCTCCACCACGATGCCGAAGTTTAGAAGGGTGCGTTTGATGAGGTTGGCATTCGCCTTAATATCTCCCACACCCGGTCTCCCGGTATCTTTTTCAAGCAAAGATAACGGCGGAGGAGTCCAGGCCTTGCCGCTCCTCCTTACGAGTATAGGAATAAAGCCTTCACTGTCTTCAGCTCTCTTTTTTAGCGTTGCCGGTTCAGCCCTTATCTCCCGTCTTTCTATCTTCTCGACTGCTTTATTGATGACAGCGTCTTCTATAGGAAGATTCATGAGCTCTTTCTTTTTACCAGAAATATTCTTGATAAGCGCAAAGATGTTAAATTTTATATTAGCATCAAAGATGACAAGTACGGATATTATTACCAGAGCCAGGAGAAGAACCGCGCTTAGGTATATGTCAAAGAGCGATATCAGCGGCTTCGAAAGAAATACCCCCGCCACGCCTCCTTTATTGGAGATGAGATTAACAAAACCCAGGGCCGACAGAAATAGGAGCATGGAACCGAAAAGCTGGGGTCCCGCGAGGTTTCTTTCGCGCTCATGAAGGAAGGAAATCGATAGGAGAAGGAATACTACGGGCATAAGGTAGTAACCGATACCGAAAAGATAGGAGAGAAGCTCGTAAGTGAGGTTCCCAGCGCGTCCAGCAAGGCCAAAAGCTCCCAGGAGGAGAAATATCGAGATAACCAATGAGAATATGCCTAAAATGGTATTGAACGTCTCCCGCGAGGTGAGTTTTAAGCCGGAAAAGCTCTTTTCACCCAGCCATTCGTCTCTCCCTTTCTTGTATTTTCTCGCCATATTTGAAATTTAATAATAACACAATCTTTGCGCACCAAATAGCCGCGCTTTGCTAATGGCTCCGCTTGCAAAATTTGTCTCTTACTCCCATAATGGGCGCGCTTGCTATAAAGGACAGAATGTGGTAAGACTAAAGGACAAGATGTAAAAGACATGGATAAAACTATAAGTTTTATGTCCAATATAAACCAAAAAGCCGAAAGACTAGCCTCTGCCCTGTACTTAATTACTGGATTTTTCAATGACCAAGAGCCACTCAAATGGAAGCTTAGAGCTCTAGCAGCCGACTTTGTAGTATCAGAAAGAATAAAAGACAAATCTATCATATCAAGAGAGGCACTTTCGCTTCTGTCTTTAGCTAAAAATAGCGCGCTTATCTCTGAAACAAACCATGCAATTGTTTCCGGAGAATTGTTAAAATTTGGGCAAGAGTCAGAAAAATACTTAGATGATAGCTTTTTTAAAGAATCCAGGGCAGATGAAAGGGCTTTAGTCCAGTCTGCCAAGCTGGAGCTTATAAAGGACAAAAATATTGAAGAGAAACTGTCCTATTTACCGCCGGAGTCTAAATCGGAGCTGAAAGAAAAGACCCTTAAAGAATTCGGGGCAGTTTCGGTCAAGAGAAATAGCCGCCAAAGCACTATTATCGGTCTTCTGAAACGCAAGAAAGAAATCATGATAAAAGACGTCTCCCCCCTTATCAGCGGCTGTAGCGAAAAGACTATTCAAAGGGAGCTTCTGGCAATGGTGGCCGCCGGTATTCTTAGGAAAATAGGGGAAAAGCGCTGGAGCCGATATTCTCTTGCATAATATGGCTAAAACAGGTAACATGGCTCTTATCCACAGTACTTTTTGGTACTTTAGCGTAATACCCTTTATAATCTAAGGGTGTCTCTTGCCGGGGAAGGCATAAAACCGTTCTCGGCAAATTAATACCCGCTTGCGTTTCCCCGCCAAAATTTAGAAATATTGGGGAAATGCGGGCGCAATTAGAAAATTAAAAATGATAAAAATTAGAATCGCAAAGATCGCTGGCGTTGCAGCGGGTGCGGCTCTTGCCTTCGGAACCATGGTTCCTATGGCTGGCGCTGTCACTATCGCTGAACTCCAGGCACAGATCAATGCACTTATGGCACAGCTCGCTGCTCTTCAGGGCGGAACTGTGTCTACTGGCGCTCAAATCACTTCCGATTTGACGATTGGTTCGACCGGCGCGCAAGTTGTCACTCTCCAGAGTGCGCTTGTCGCTCAAGGCCACCTTGTCATGCCGGCAGGTGTTGCCATGGGTTACTTCGGCTCTCTTACGAAAGCCGCTGTAATGAAATGGCAGGCAGCCAACGGCGTACCGGCTACCGGTTACTTCGGTCCTCTTTCGCGAGCCAAGTTTAACGCTTCTGCTGGCGCAACAGGCACCATTCCGGGCGCAACTGTCGGCAGCGGCACTACCGTTACTGTCGGCGGTGTAATTACCACTCCAGGAGTGGAAGGCACCATCACGGTAACCAAGAACCCGAATCCGGCTTCAGGCACGAAATTGTATGAAGCTGACATGAAGAGGTCCCTCCTCGGCATCAAGATCGAAGCCAAGACTTCCGACATGAAAGTCGAGAGAGTCAAAATCGACATGGACCATGTCACTGGCACCACTGTCGCTGACCAGAACTTCTACAACAAGATTGCCACCAAGATCTACGTCATGGACGGCTCGACCGTTCTTGCTTCGTCTGACCTTAATTCGAGTACTGTTGTAAAGGATGGTTCTGACTACTTCATTACTCTCGCAGGCTTCGGCGTTGTTGTTCCGAAGAACACCACCAAAGTGCTGGAAATCGCGGTTGACGGCAGAAGCACTTGGGATTCGGATTACGACACGGAGACCTGGTCGCTCGGCGTTCCAGTTGACGGTGTTCGTTCCATCGACGGCGTTGGTGTGAACCAATACGGTCCGGCCACCGCCTTCTCCAACAGCTTCACCACCGAAGGTGACCTGTCAGAGAGCGCAACCCTTACCGCATCCACCGCTTCTGACAACCCAGAAGATAGCGGCTTTATCTGCACCACTTCTTCTACCGAAGACGAGTGCGATAAGCTCACTCTCTTGAAGTTCAACGCCAAGGCAGAAAAGGATGATGTTCTGCTCACTGATGTGGTTGTCAACATCTCGAAGATGGCTGGCGCCGGTACGGCATCCACTTCGGCCGCTTACCTCTACGACGGTTCTACCCTCGTAGGTTCGGCCACGACCTTGAACTTCAGCGGACAATCCACCGCGACCTTCACTGATATTGACTACAAGATTCTGAAGGACACTACCAAAACCTTTAGCTTCCAAGTTGATGTCATTGACGCTACGATTGCTCCGACCACCTTTACGGCTTCTACCACGGCAGCTAACCTGACCGCGGAGAACATGAAGGGTACGGCGATTACCGAATCCGGTAATGGTCTCGGCGAGACGATTGAGGTTAGGAAGTCTGGTCCTCAACTGACTTTGAAGTCAAAGAGCATCACTTACGGCGGCGCTCCGGGATTCTCCGGCGCTACCACTACGGCTAAAGCCGACTTCGTGATTACGGTGAGGGCAATCGGCGCGGGCGTGGTCTTCGGCGACTCGGCTTCCACTAGTCGTCCGTTCGTTGTCTTGGGTACTCCGCTCGGCGATACCGCTTCCTCATCTGTAATCTACAGAGGTGGTGCGGCTGCCGCTGGTACCACTCTGGCTAACAGCTTGACAATAGTGGCTTCGTCTACTGCCATAACTGTTCCGTCAGGCGTAACAGCCACGACCACGAACAGCTGGCTCTTGGCTGAAGGTAATACCATAGACCTCCCTGTGTCCATGGTCTTCAATTCACGCACTTGTGAATCAGTGGGTGGATGCAGCGATATCACCACTGGCGCCTACGCGGTCCAGATCAACAGAATCTCTTGGGCGAATGCCGATGACATGGGCGAGATTCAAGTCTCGAGCTTCATGGATGGCAATTCCTCTTGGAGAACTGGAAACGTAACATTGCCGTAATCCGCTTAACCCCTCGACTACGCTCTGGGTTATCCTGAGCCTGTCGAAGGATAAGGATTACTATCCCGAACAAAGCCTAGCTTCCTATGGGACAGGCTAAACAAAAATCCCGCCGTTGGGCGGGATTTTTGTTATCCACACATTTCTCTCTTAAATCTATAGTTGACGTTTCTAATATAAGAGTATAATTAATCTACCCAATTTTCGGGATGTTTCAGTTTTAATTGATTAATTAACTTAAAAATGAAAATCATTAATAAAGCACAGGCGTTTTTCGGTTCCGGGAGACCCGTAGCCATGGTTCTTTCCGTCGTTCTTTCGGTCTTATTGGTTACTGCTTTGGTAGAAGCCGCTACCACTATCAGCACCAATATCACCACGAGCGGCACCATTACCGGCAACTACGCATCCTCCACCGTTCTTTCTGTTAACAACACTGCATTCTTCGGCGGTTCAGCCACTACCACCATCAGCAGTGCAGGTGCTCTCTTCGTAGTAGGTTCCACCACACTCCAGAGCTTCACGGCAACTTTCGGCACCACAACTGCTGCCACCTCTACCAACCTCTACTCCACCACCTACCTTGCCAGCGGTTCGACTACCTTACAGGCATTTACCGCCACTGAAGGAACCATCACTTCTGCCACCTCTACCAACCTCCGCGCCACCAACTACCTCGCCATGGGCTCTTCGACGCTCCAGAACTTCACCTTCAACAACGCTACCAGCACTACGTCAAATACGGCTACCTCGACACTTAGTGTAGGTTGTATTCAGATGTACGCTACTTCCACTGCCACGGCAGTCAGACTGGAATTTGGCGCGGCGGCTATTGCGACTGCATCATCCACCAGTTTCCGCACCGGTGCTGACCTTTCCGAAGGGATGGTGTTGTGGGCTTATGGTAGTTGCCCACAATAACGTCAACTAGCTAGTTAGACATTAACTCATGAAAAAATTACTAACCTCAAGTATCATCGGAGGATTGCTTCTCCCAACCCTTGCTTTTGCCGCTTATGACGACGTGACGCTAGGATCGAGCGCCAAGATCGTTGCGGGCGGACATACGCTGGACGTGGTGGGCGACAGCAACACGATTGAAACAATCATTGTTGACGTGGACTCGTTCACCATCACCTTACAGGCGAACTCCACCCTGAAGGTTTCTTCGCCTAACTTCAAGGAGATATCGCATACCGCCCTGGCGGCAAATATCTCTACAAGTGCCTGCGAAAGCAACGACTCTCACGTTAAATTCACCGCCTCCGCTGCAGTCACTATCACTGTTACCCCTAAGAGCATCGTTTGCGGCGCGGCATCAGGTTCGGGCAGCAGTGGAAGCGTAGGAGGGGGTGGAGGGGGCGGTGCCAGCGTATCTACCGTGGTGACGCCCGTGGCCATTCCGACCAATCCGACCATCGCACAACTCCAGGCTCAACTCAATGCTCTTCTAGCCCAGCTGAATGCTCTTCAATCCGGAGCATCGGTCGCTCCCGGGCTCATCAATGCCGGCAAAGTTCACATTACCCAGATTCTTTCTAAGGGCTCAAGAGGCAACAGTATCAAGGGTCTCCAGCAGTTCCTCAATAATCACGGATTCATAATCTCTTCTTCCGGCGCTGGCTCGCCTGGGCAAGAAACTGATTATTACGGGACTCTGACTGAGAAAGCCGTAGGCAAATTCCAGGAAAAGTACAACATTGCCAAACCAGGTGATTCCGGTTACGGCCGTGTCGGTCCTAAAACACGCGCCAAGATTAACGAAATCTCCGACCAATAAAGGATAATTTCCTTAATAATATATGGGTTATTTCGATAGGGCTTTCTTTAAATTCCTATTCGGTTTCCTATGCCTCATATCTTTCAGCATGGGAGTTATCGCCTATGCGAGGGCATATCTCTAAAAGTTCGAATGTCGAAATCAGAAATCCGAAACAAATTCGAATTTTTAAAATTCTGATATTGATATTGTTTGTGATTTCGTTCTTCGGATTTCGGGTTTATAGTTCAGCACAGACTCTCATTAATATAAATACCGCTGCTGTTACTGAACTGAAGACTTTGAATGGCATTGGCGACGTAAAGGCGCAAGCAATCATAGATTACAGAAACGCCAATGGACCTTTCGCCAAAATCGAAGACATCAATAATGTAAGCGGCATAGGAGATGCCACATTTTCAAATATAAAAGACTACATCACGGTAGGAGAAGAATCTAAACCAATAACTAACAACCAAGAATCGACATCCTCTGTTCACTATGGTTCAAACCCCATAAGTACCGGCAAGAAAGTTGAGACAGAAAATATCACAGTGAGCGCCGGCAGAGACAGGATTGGCGCTGTCGGCAGTCCGCTTGAATTCAGGGCAGAAACCGATTTGCCTTACACCAGAAGCAGTCTGTTTAAATGGAATTTCGGCGATGGCACTGAAGGAGCGGGAGAAGCACTTAATCATACTTATGAATATCCCGGCGATTACACAGTGGTACTCAACGTAACTTTACCCGAAGGCCAGGTGGTTTCAAGGGTTAATGTCAAAATCATCGAGCCCCAAGTCACGATTGTCTCGGCGACGCCGGAAAGGATAGAACTGAAAAATAACGCAAAACAGGAAGTGAGCTTGTACGGCAGAGCGCTCCTCAATGGCCCCAAGTTCTTTACCTTCCCTCAAGATACGATAATAAAGCCGGGGCAAAGCATATACTTCAGCTCAAAAGCGACTGGTCTTTATCCCGGGAATCTTTATGAAGTCCAAATCGTAGTGGTAGGAGGGACAGAGCAGGCGAAAATCAAAAATAAAATCGAAGAAGAAAAATCCAAAAAGATGGCATCCATCCAAAATCAGATTTCAATCTTGAAGCGGCAACTGGCCGCCGCTCCCATTAATCCTATTCAGGAACACAATGAGTCGATTGTCGAAGGACCAGCCGTTCCGCAAACTGCCGTAGCTGTAAAGTCCGGCTGGCTCAAGACTCTCAAGAAATTTTTCTTGAGGAAACAATAAAAGGTATAATTAACCGATGAAGAAAGCGGTTTTCGGCGGAGGGTGCTTCTGGTGCACCGAAGCGGTCTTCAAATCTCTTAAGGGGGTAAATAAGGTTTTGCCCGGATACGCCGGCGGCACTGTAGTGAATCCCACGTATCTCCAAGTGGCCGGCGGCAAAACCGGGCACGCAGAGGTGATTTATATCGAGTATAATCCGGAGCAAATCGCTTATCGCGATTTGCTCACCGTATTCTTCGCCTCGCACGACCCGACGACCGTCAACAGGCAGGGAAATGACGTGGGCACGCAATACCGCTCGGTCATTTTCTACACCAGCGAAGAGGAGATGAGAGAGGCGGAAAAGTTTATCGCCGAGATAAACGCCTCGTTTCCGGCCGGAACTTCTGTGGTGACAGAACTGACACCTCTGGATAAGTTTTACGAAGCGGAAAATTATCACCGCGACTATTATCAGAATAATAAAAATGTTTCTTACTGCCAGATAATCATCAATCCCAAGCTCGAGAAAGTGCAGAAACAATTCACGCAACTTTTAAAAAGCAATGCATAAAAAAAATACCAAGATGTTTTAATCTTTTACTAGTTCAGTATAGACGACCAGGCGCTGGTCGTTGGTTTTTACTACTTGGAGCCATTTGCCGGCGCAAGTGATAAGGTTTAGGTAAACTCCATCATCGGCATTGAAGATGCGCTTTAGGGGAGAGGGGTCGTTGTAATCGTAAATTTGCTTATCTATCACTTTGAAGTGAAGCCGCTTGCCATCCTGGCCAATTACATAGACATCGTCTCCCAGTTCCAGGTCTTCAAGGTGTTTAAAGACTCCGTCGAGACCCATGGCATTGTCCTGATGCCCGGCCATGACAGCGCTGCCGCGGTATCCGGGCACCGTGCCGAATTTATACCAGCTTACATCGATGAAGTTTGACGGCGCGGCCATGTTCCCGTTTTTGGTCACCCCGACATGCTGGACATTAACGTCAATCGAAAGCTCGGGGATCAAGAGCCGGGACGGATATTTGCCAGCATCTATCGAGATTGCAGTCGCGCCTTGCGATGTGGAGGGAAGAGAAAGGCCGGAATCGCCATTGGGAGAGTAATAGAAACCGTGGCCCAGCGCAAAGATAGCCAGAAGGACAGCGCCGAGAATTAAAAGCTTCGCAAATTTGTTCATGGCGGTTTTATAGTAGCAATGGATGCCTTTAAAGGCATCCATTGCTGTGAAGGGTTCTAGACCCGACATTTAATTAGCCGATTTTCTTCTTGAGATTGAGGTAAGAGAATCCGAGAGTGGCCATGAGAAGAGAGGCCGCAAGCATGGCGATGTTTTGAGCCGCTTCACCACGAGCACCAGTGGTAGGCATACCCGGAGTAACAACGACGACAGGAGGAACGACTACCGAACCGCGAATGGTAACGGCGGCCGGAAGACCGGTAGAGGCGCCGGTGGCTACGACATTGGTGGTATTCATGTTGACGGTGTAAGTGCCGCCGGAAACCAGAGTACCGTTTACGTCACAGCGCAAAGAGAGCGTGGTCAATGTGTTGAGCTGCAGAATGAGCGGAGAATTGAAGGCAATGTTGTTGATGCCGGTAAACATGGTGGTCGTGGCGCTCGGGGGAGTGTTGAGCGGAACCGACAGATTCGCCTCATTGTAGACACGGCAGTTCTGCAGGCTCGATGCCAGAGCACCGTTGCCAGTTATAAGATTCCACGGCAGACTCGCAATTCGTACCGCTTCCGTCGAACCGGTAGTATCGAGGAGAAGGCGGGCGATAACTGCATCAGCGCTCGAAGCTACCAAGGGATTGGTCAATCCGTTTGTGCCGAATTGAAGCGCGACCATGGGCCCGATAGTCTGGGCGCCGGCTGAACCGAAGCTTCCGAAAGCCAGAGTTGCGCTTATGAGCGGGAGCGCGATTAATTTGTTAATCTTCATGTTGATAATCATTAAGTCCTAATAATTTCTTTTACAGAGGTCTCTAAAAGCAAACGCTCTTAGCGGACTCTGTGTTAGCTATTAACGGAATTCGCCAGAGATTCTTACCGTATTTAGGCCATATTTAAGGGGTTTTTGGCATTGTTGACACTTGTATGGATGGGGGATAGAATAGCTATTACCTAGAAATGTTTAAAAACCTTAATCAATCAAAGCGGTTTAGACGGCCTTAAAGCTGTCTATATGAGGTCTCATTGACCCCGCTTCGAAAGAGGCGGGGTCTTTAATTCTAGGGCACTTTGAAAATTAAATACCATCACGCAAGGGTTTCTGAATCTGCTAGACGCAGATTCAGGGGTCTTTTCATTGCGGAGGTGGATAGAAAAGCTAAATGAAAGTTGATTTCATTTAGCAGGATAGAATTGAATGTGGTTTTTAAGTTTCCTAATAGGAGTAATTTCCTAACGGAAATTTAAGGGCGTACGGTGGATGCCTTGACTAGAAGATGGTGATGAAGGACGCGGCGTGGCGGCGATACGCTTCGGGGAGGTGCCTAGCAACCTTTGATCCGGAGATGTCCGAATGGGGAAACCCATCCCGATGTGAATCGGGATACTCTATGAATTACATAGAGAATGCACCCAGTGAAGTAAAACATTTCAGTAACTGGAGGAATAGAAACCAACGGGGTTGGTTTATATCAATCCCAACATTGCGCGAGTAGCGGCGAGCGAAAACGCAGAAGCCCAAACTCAGTTTCATTCTTTGCCTGAATTCTTAAGGTCTTGCCTTGGGGAATTCTAAAGGCAAGACCTTGAGGGCAAAGAATGATGCTGGGAGTTGTAAGATGATGACGTTGCTTAGCAATAGGCAAGAAGAGTCAAAAAGTTTATGGTTAGAAGAAGTTTCTGGAAAGAAACACCCCAGAGGGTAATAGTCCCGT
>JBBUAI010000006.1:2896-21931 GCA_038058745.1 Patescibacteria group bacterium | reverse complement strand
GTAACAAGGCACGGGTAGCGGAAGCTGCTCGTGGAGTAATTCAATTTGAAACCTCCCGACGTCACGTCGGGATTATAGAGTCGGTTTCGCTTTTTAGCGGAGGACATTGCCATGAGTCCTAAAAGTGGCTGGCCAACGGGAAAGTCCGGAACGGGACAGAATAGAGGACGATAAGAGAAAGCCGCCTGTTAGGCGGCTTTCTCGCGCTCAAAGCAATTTTCTGTTATTCTATTGTCTGTCCGAAAGCTCACCTTCGCTAAAGCTACGGCGGACAAGCGTGCATAGCTCAGTTGGTAGAGCACACGACTGATACTCGTGAGGTCCTTGGTTCGAGCCCAAGTGCACGCACCCGAATAAAACTCGTCTCATTTTCAGAGAATTTTTGACGCGCGGCGCAGAGCGCCGAGTATGGAAACAAAGGAGATTCCTGGATTCGCCGGTGGTGGAGGGTGAGGTTCGAGCCGAAGATTTTGGAGATGAGAGATTTTTTGGAGGAGAGGTCGTTCGATTGCGATGCTTCAGCTAGGCTAGAAGCCACATTTAGCCAATCTTGCATCGGTTCGAGCCAACTCTTGGCGTCTCTTTCTAGATTACATATTTTCTCCTCAAAACTTTTCTTATCAGAGAAAAGTTTTGAACGTTCCTTAAGATAAGTTTCTCTGTCTATATCTTGAGCTAGATAGACGTCTAGGAGTCTTTGAATTTTCTCGGATATGGTAGAAACCTTGTTTCGCAAGTCCTCTATGATAACGGTAGATTCTTGCTCAACCTTTTTCTCATCTTCTTTCATTAATAAACCGAATTCTTTGGCCCAAAGTGAAGACATGGCGTAGTTTGAAAGAATTGTATTTACTTGCTCTACTAGAGCTTCTTCTCTGATATAAAGCTCGTGGCATTCAATAACTTTGGATTTTCTAGTGCATCTGTAGTAAATATAACCTTTTTGCTTTTCTGCCGTTATCATCATTCCACAAGTAGCACATCGCAAGAGACCACAAAATGCTCTCGGTTGAGTACAAATTTTGTTTGGATGACCTCTTTCAATCATTACTTTCTGAACTTTATCAAAAAGTCGCTTCTCAATAATCGGTTTATGTTTGCCTTCGTGAATTTCTCCACCATATTTAAAATGTCCGTAATAAAATGGATTAGACAGAATATTTTTTACACAATCTTTATGAATATGATTGCCATATATACTTCGGACATTTTTTTGAAAAAGAAAATTGGTTATATCTTCAAATCTAGAACTGCCTAAAGAATACAACTCAAAGGCCTCTTGGATTATTTTTGATTTTTTTCTATCAACTACGATTGTCTTCGTTCGCACATCATTTAAATATCCAACAGGAGCGGTGCTAGGAAACTCTCCTCGCTTTACTTTCGCTCGTAATCCACGCTTAGTGTTGGCACTCAAGTCTCTGATAAATTGATTGGCCATACCAAACTCAACGGACATCATCAAAACATTATCGGTAGAGTAATAACTTTTATCGTAAGTCTGAATGTGTTGAATGATACTCTGCTAAAGCATCCAACTAATTTGTCCTCCATCTACCGGATTACGAGCGAGGCGATCTAACTTCCAACAGATTATTCCTTGCACTTCGCCTTTCTGAATTCTTTTGACCATATCATTGAAAACCGACCTACCGGGCATTTTTGCCGTTTTCTTTTCTACAAATTCTTCAACAATTTCTAAACTATTACTTTTAGCAAGTGCACGAAGTTCAGCAAGTTGAGCCTCAATAGACATAACTTGTTTATCTTCGACATCTGTACTTTTACGAGCGTATAAAAAATATTTCATAAACTTAAATGGCCACCCCGGTGCACACAGCAAGGAAGACCTTGATGTTTCGAGATGGCCATTTAAAAAGGCCTTCCAGAAACTGTGTGCGGATTTAGTATAACCATTTGTATTCAAGGGAGCAACTCACTCCGTTTTATAATATTTCCTAAAAACGGAGTGAGTTTGTGCGCGCATGGGCGGGTCGGGGCAAGCACATACTAAATAGCACCACCTCTCCGAACCTAAAGTATTAAAAATCTCCTCCAAAAATCTTCCGGCTTTGTATTCCTGAACCTCACCCTCCACCACCGGCGAATCCAGGAATCTCCTTTGTTTCCATACTCGGCGCTCTGCGCCGCGCGTCAAAAATTCTCTGAAAATGAGACGAGTTTTATTCGGGTGTATCTATATTACCAAATCCGAACCTATTTTAAATCAAATGATTAACTCGCGCGCTCTGCGGGCGCGCTCGAGCCTCGCCCCTTTCCGCTATCCTGCCTGCGGCAGGCAGGCATACTTTTAATATTGGCGGTGATGAGACTTTTTTGAATGGAATGAGCGGAAAGGGGCGAGAAAAATTTTTAAAACAAAACTGGGTCAGGTGGTTAACCTGACCCATGCGTAGCGAACTCCTCGGCCGAATTGCCGACCGAGATAGACGAGAAGTTGTCCCAACTGTCGTGCGCTCCATCGAAGGAGGCGCGCGAGCTGGCGACCAACCCATCGCAGGATTGCACGGAGGGCAATGCCGAGTTGGCGAAGTCCCCATTCGAGAGGACGAAGCACCACGACTCGGAAAACCCACCGGTAGTACCGCCCCATGAGAGACGGGCCACCCACGATCATCGCCATGCCTCCGAGCATAATCACAATGACGAGGATGAGAGTAATCAGTTCACCCAACGCACTCTGAGTCTGCATGTACCCTCACTTTTTTGAAAGAACAACTGTTTCGTCCTTTCGGACTCATCAGTCTCGATAACACATCGAGAGACAGTACCGGGATGACGCTCCGGTGGACGTTGGTCATCAGCACTTTGTCCTACACAACGGACGGGCAGCTTAACGCCCTTTTACGTGAGTTACCTAATGAGACTCACGGCGCTATCACAGCCGTTCGCTGACCACTTCGACACGCACGATGCGCTCGTAATGATCGAACACGAACTGAGCTTTTTCTCCCGCTGCATTGATTTCGCGGCGAGTAATGGCGCGGATCACCGGCACCTCGCCGACGATCTTGAGCAATTCAGACATGAGTGGGAGAGGCAGAACCGCCTCGACCACATCAGCTGAACGCTCTTGAATCAGCTCGACGACATGTGCCACGTTTGGTACGGTCTCGGAAATCTCCACGATCTCGACCTCATTGCCATAGATGCGATGGAGTTCCACGAGTTGATCAGGCGCGATCGCGTGACGAGTGAGACGCAGAATTTTCATTTTCTCTCCTGAAAAAGTTAGACAAAGAACATGAAGGGAAGGCGAGCTCTATGCCCTTTGAGCTCCCACAAAGTACTTACCTTTCAGCGAAGGGTGAGCTCCCCGGCCACTTGGGCACGGATCATTGTCACACCGGTGACGCTTACTTGGGCTTTCCTTCGGTTCGCACTTCCCCATCAGAAATTTCTTTTTCGAAAAGTCTCTGATGGGGAGCCGAATCAAAGATTCGGCTTGAACCCTAAATCGTCAACGATTCCCGGGTCCATGTGAATCGTAAGGCCATGCCGTTCTAGAACGGCGCGCAAATCGTGGAGTGACTTTCGGCCAAAGTACCCCACTTGCCGTAGATACTGAGTCTCGGGCGCTACAAGGATGTCGCGGAGAGACCAGTTGGCGAGGCAGTTGCGGACTCGGGTTGGAAATTCGGCGCGGATTTCTTGCTCGAATCTCTTTGTTCCGAATTTCCGGATTCGTCTCGCGAGCACTTTCCGGCGCTCATAGAACTCGGCAATCGTGAGGCCTTCGGTAAAGAAATACATCTCGTTCTCTTTTTTGACGGCCAGTTTTTCAGACTGGCGATTGTAACTACCACGACCTTTTGCTGGCCGATGATAGCCGCCTGTCTGTCTCGGCAAGGGCGCTCGCGGTAGGGAAAGAAATTTTTTCTTCACTTTTTCTCCTGTAAAGAACAGTTGGGAATCATTTCCCACCAGAATGCTGAAACAAATTCAGAACTCTGGTAGGAAGCCAAGTCTAGCTTGGCTTTTCGGCTGGCATTGCGCCAGCGTTGACCTTCTGGAAGGCCGCGTACATCGAGAAGAACTTTGCATCCTTCTCACGCGCCTCCACTCGCTTCTCGATCACCTTGATGGTGTCCAGATAGCGGAAGGTCTTCACCTTCTGCTCGCGCGCCAAGCGGTTGTGGCGCGGACAGATGGTGTGGCGACCAAGTTCGGCGATCGTTACGCTTCCCTTGACCACCTGGCGGATCGCCGACAGTTCGGGCACGAATGCCATCTCTGCCGTCAACCGCGCTCCGCAACCCGGAACAACACAATTCATTGCACTCATGTCTGCCTCCTTGTAGTTACCGACTTGCGATTTTCTAAAAAGAACAACTGTTTCGTCCTTTTGGACTCATCAGTCTCGATAACACATCGAGAGACAGTACCGGGATGACGCTCCGGTGGACGTTGGTCATCAGCACTTTGTCCTACACAACGGACGGGTAGCTTAACGCCCTTTTACGTGAGTTACCTAATGAGACTCACGACATCGCGAAGGATGTTAGAAAGAACAAGAAAACGCTGGCAAAGGCGCCCTCGTGCACACCATGAGATGTAGGCACAAACTCAGACACTAGCACAGACTCAGACGAGCCTCTCCCTGCAGACTCAGGCTCAGACAATGCTGCGCTTTCGTTCAACAACCACCACATTGGGCGGTTGTAAACTAAACGCAGACTAATCTGAAGTTGCGGGAGGGCTCCGAGAAAGGTGCAGGCCATGTTTGGCTTGTACATTCCATGTCGCCACTCCGCTGGTTAGGCGGAGGGCGATATGAATCGAGGATTCATAGTGTGACACGAGGTGCCTGGCTAAGTTTCCGCTGTCGTGTCTGATATTAGCACACGACAGCTTCCGCTTAGACAGACCAAGCCTTTGCCAGGCCGACGCTTACTCCACGCGTACGCGCAGGTTGGCCAGCTCCTGCTGGGCCTGCTGACGCAATGTTTCAGCGGCGGATCGAATCCGCTCCATCTCGAGCGCGTGCTTTTCAGCCGCCACTCGGTACTCGCCGTACGCTGCCTGGTAGGATTTCTCCTGCTCCAGGTTGAATGCACGCACAGCGTCCTTGATCTGTTTCCGGCAGCCGTTGAGCTGCTTTTGCAGATCATTGTACTCGGCCTGGAGCTCATCGCGCAGGCTTTCGAACAGAGCCACCTCTTCGGGCGGATACGACTTCTCCCACATGGTCACGACCACGCCGTTCTGAGTGATCTGCTCGCTACCTTTCGGCAGCGGCTTCACGAGCTCACGGAAGAAGGACCCTTGCTCCGAAAGGAGCTTGCCAAGCGCCGCCGCCCGGCTGTTGAGTTCGTTGGCTCGCTGCCAAAACGCGAGATCGAACTGTCCCAGCACCTCCGAATTCAGGTTGCCAACCATCTCGTCGATGTTGGACAGGTCCATGAACCGGTCAGTGTCGCAAACTGTTCCGCGCTTGGCTGGCAGCGAACGAACCGGTGCTTCCGGTAAAACTTCTGCGATATGCGATCGCAAGTCCATATGCTGCAGTTCATCCGACAAACGCTTGTGCAGCTTGAGAGCGTGCATCAAGCTTGACGTCTGGGCGTTGCGATCGGCAACGCCTCGGTACTCGCGGATCTGATCCGTAGTAACCGTAACGCCGGGAATCGTCCGCGACGCCTCTCCGCTTCCGAGGAAGGTCACGACCTTCCGGAAGACGCCGCTCACCGCGTCGGAAACTGCACTCCAGAACTTATCATTCTGTTGCTTGTTCTCCGCCTGGATGCGAGAGATCTCGCTCAGGGTCACTCCGCCCTCGGTGGCGAAGAACGTGGGGACGATCACTCCGAAAATCTGCATTGTCTTTTCCATCTCACGCCTCCTGCCACCCTGTGGGTGGACTTGTTTTTTGTTATTATTCCAAAGAGCAACTGTTTCGTTCTTTCGAACTCATCAGTCCCGATACACATCGGGAAACAGTGGCCGTTAAGGTGGCCAGCCTACCCATGCTTTTACACTCGAGGGTTTTCGAGCAACTTCGGTGCCGTGGCCGAAGGTTGACGCAACCCGCAACGGTTACTTGCGCCGGTATCCAGGCTGTCCTCCGCAGGGAGTGAGGATTGCCCTCACCGACTCCCTTTTGGATTTCTTGCCCAGTCCGTCCGCGCTGTACCCCGCACGAGCCAGGATCCTGTTAGCTTGCGCCTCGAGGAGAGCCTTCTGGGTTTTGCCCATACTTTTGGAAGCTTCCGCCCCACCTAGAGGCCTCTCGCAATTCATTTGTGCGATCCAGGCTCTCCAAGTGGAAGCAGAAGTTAAGTTATGTCAAAATCTTTTACGAGCTTCCTGTGGACAGTATATACCTACACAAGTATTTTGTCAAGCAGTTTTGATATTTTCTTTTATATCACAACAAAAATAGCTATAAATAAAGCCATTTAATCTAATATAGAATTCAATTGAGACTGACTAAACTATACTAAAATTGACTTATAATTTTTAATATTTCATTATACCTAATATTCTTACTTGACAATTAAAGTAGCAGGTATATACTTGTAGTAGGTACCCTTGAAAGGAGGGTGAGTATGAACGACTGAGGCGGCTGGGGAGCCCGGGGTAATGATGCCCCGGGTAAGACCCTAGAATGTCTTGGTCATAGTTGGAGGATAAAGAAGTGCACGACTAGATGCGGTGCGGGTTGGCGTTCACTCGCAAACAAAAGCGGAAGGAACGCAGAAGCACCTAGCTTCATTTCATGGTTCTAGTTTCTCACTCAACTGAGAATTTGGAACCACATGCCGTGGCGGCATCAAAACCGCCACGGCATTCTCTATTTATGATCGAAAATAAATTTGATTAAACTTTTGAGGGTTTCTGCGAATTCCTTACTTTTTATCGAAATGCCGGAAATTCTCTTGCCAAAGATCGCAATTTTTACCTGATCACCATAAATAGTTATGTCACTAGTAATGGGATATTTGTTTTCATCAACCTTAATCCTCTCTCCAGTTTCATCTGAAGGCTTCTCTCCTGCTTTTGAGTTATAAATTGCTTTTGATTTTATGCCCATCGAGATACGTCGTCCTCTCATTTCCCCCGCCTCCTTTTCTGAGAATACATCCCCTACTGTGTCTTTTGAATAAACTATATACACAGGCTCATCGCCAGTCTTTTCGATAAAGGTATTGTAATTCGAACTAAGGACACCTTCTTTTCCATCAAAAAATTGCACCATCGGCTTTTCTCCCTGCTCTCTCTGGATACTTTTGAGTTGAGGAATGACTATATCTAAACTTTTTTTATTTTCTTCAAGTAAATGTATTTGTCTATCAACAAACATATCTAGCTTTTCTGGTGACTCTGCTATGTAGTAAGTCTTCTTACCAATGTTTGCTTCACTTACAAGTCCTTTCTTCTCAAGAGTATCTAAAACCACATAAGTAGTGGGTCTTTTTACATTTGCTTTCTGTGAGATGTCAGATATTAAAGCTTTGTCGAAAGATAAAAGAGTAATGTATATAGCGGCTTCCTTTTCGCTCAGACCTATATCTTTAAGGTATTTTTCAAACATATGACCATAATATTACAAAAGTAGGAATTATTCCATAAATTGAGCCTGTAGAAGCTACTCCCACGCAAATGGCTCAAATAGAGAAAGTAGAGGAAAATAAACCAGTTTCAGAAGCTCCAACACAACCAACGGCTCAAGTAGTGGTAAATGAGCCGTTTGCGAAACTAACTCTCCTCGCTAAAGCTCGTTCCACGATCCAGTTTAGGAAAAGGAAGAAACTAGAAAAGATAATGGAAATGTTTTTGAAACAAGTGAGTATCACAAATGATAACGTAGAAAAATTTTTGCATGTCTCCAATGCCACAGCTACGAGATACTTAGAGCGATTAGAGAAAGAAGGAAAGATTAGACAAACAGGGAAAACTGGAGCAGGAGTGTCGTATTCAAGAATTTAAATCAGGGAGTCCCGCCACGGCAGGATTGCACGCGGATGGGCAGGGTGGGCCAAGTGCATAATGAATGAGCCTCGGGCTGTTTCCGCTAGGGCGTCTGTGACTAAAGACGAGCGCCGACCCGAACGAAGTTTCTAAACTCGAAAGCGAAAGCTACTCACTACAAGCAAAGATGAAAACAAGGAGAGGGGTTGGCTGAGCCGGGTGGGGCGAGCCCTGTCCAGCTCTGCTGGATGCGGAGCGAAGCGGAGCACGAGCCGAGGCGAAGCTGGGGAGAGGAACGTCCTCTCCCCAAAGAGATCCGGGTAGAGCGAACGGCTCATTTACTAGTATCTGAGCCGTTTCACTAAACTACCCGAACCTAGGCATCTAGGCGCTCGTAGCCCTAGCGGAAACAGCCCGAGGCGAATGCCGAGGTCTGCACCCACTTTAGTAACAGATGTTCCATATAAAACTCCAGACCGAGCACAATGTATCAAAGCCGAGCCCCTTTCCGCTCCCCAGTACTAGAGCGAAGCTCGGTACGGGGCATGCATTCCATCAAAAAAGTTTCATCACCGCCAATATTAAAAGTATGCCTGCCTGCCGCAGGCAGGATAGCGGAAAGGGGCGAGGCTCGAGCGCGCCCGCAGAGCGCGCGAGTTAATCATTTGATTTAAAATAGGTTCGGATTTGGTAATATAGATACACATTCTGCTATAATATTCCCATGCCGAAATCGAGGATTATCATCACATTAGGCGTGCTCATCGCGCTTTTGCCGCTTCTTGGATTTCCGCATTCGTGGGAATCATTTTTTCAAATCTTTGCCGGGCTATCGATAGCGCTTCTCTCCGTATGGACAAATATCGATAGGCGCCTGAAGCTCCAGGCCAAGGCCCGGGAGCGTTCGGCAAGAAAAGCAGTTTCCCCGCCTCAGGAAGAAGGATTACAAAGCTGACATGAGCGGAGCAAGGGCCACTTTTATCTGGACGGGAGGAGCAGTTCTCCTTGCGATCTCTCTTGCCGTGCTTCTATTCCCGTCTATCTTCAAGGTCAAGTACAGTGTGGCCTCTCTGCCATTAAGCGAATTTCCACCTTCTCCGGAAGAGGTGCCGGTAGTGCATCTGCCCACTCCTGAGCCGCTCAAGGCCATCTACATGACTTCTTGCGTGGCGGGCACTCCGAGCTGGCGTAATAGTTTAAAGACATTCATAGATGAGACTGAATTGAACTCCGTTGTCATAGACATCAAGGACTATACCGGCAGGGTGGCCTTCCCGAATGATTTCCCAAAAAGTGCCAGTGGCCGCGGTTGCGAGGTTAAGGATTTGAAAGAATTTGTTGCAACACTTCACCAAAGCGGCATTTATGTCATCGGCCGCATCTCGGTTTTCCAGGATCTCTCCTACTCAGTACTCTTCCCGGAACTCTCCGTAAGAGCATCGAGCACTAGAGCGGTCTGGCAAGACTATAAGGGTATTTCGTTTATTGACGTCGGAGCAAGGCCTTATTGGGATTATATTATTCAAATTTCAAGACAAGCGTACACTCTCGGCTTTGATGAGCTAAATTACGACTACGTGCGCTACCCTTCGGACGGCAACATGGAGGATGCCGTTTATACCTGGAGCGGCACCTCGACCAAGGCTGCCATGCTTGAAAGTTTCTTCTCGTATTTACACGAAGACTTACAAACTTATAACTTAAAAACTTCCGTTGACCTGTTTGGCATGACAACCACCGCGTCTCACGATATGGGCATCGGCCAGGTCTTGGAGTCCGCTTTGCCTTACTTCGACTACGTAGCGCCGATGGTTTATCCCTCGCATTATCCTTCTGGTTGGAACGGCTTCGCGAATCCAGCCGAGCATCCATATGAGGTGGTACTGCTTGCCATATCGGAAGGCAGACGCAGGGAAGAGATGCTTAATTTAACGCTCGGGTTCGCAACTTCGACTCCGTCGAAGTTGCGCCCATAGCTCCAAGATTTCGACCTCGGTGCCACCTACGGTCCAGACCAAATCCGTGCCCAAATCCAAGCCACCTATGACTCCGGCCTCACGAGCTGGATGCTATGGAGCGCCGCCAATAAGTACACTCAAGAAGCTTTATTGCCCGAATAGAATTTGTGTTACATAATAATAAAAGATTGTTTGAGAGATACCAAAGGAGTGCGCGATGGGGACATACAAAGGAGAGATATGGCAACGCTTAAAGGAAGTGCACAAGAACTTCCGTGCGCGCTGTGACGAGAATCCGGTAAGTGCGCATATCGAGCGTGCAAGCGTTTACTATTGTCTGTCCGGTTGCTACCAGAAGTGGTGGCAGTGGCCGGTAACGCTCTGGTACCTCCGGCAGGCCGTCTCCAATCTCACGAACGCTCGCACTCTCGATAAGAGCGATTTCAAGAATCTTAGCTACGAAGAAATCGATACGGTCGCGGCCATCCTGGCCAAAGTTCCAAGATGGCTTCACTGGGAATCATGAAGAACGTTTAAGACCGAAGCGCGCTGTGTCGCGCTTCGGTCTTTTCCATTTTTTGTTGTATAATAAGGAAAAATGAACGAAGTTGAAAAAGTGACATATTTCGCCGAGACGGACTCTAGGGGCGAACGTCGACCCTTTGGGATTAAAAGTGCCGATCGCTCAAAGCACGTCTATGTCATAGGCAAAACCGGCATGGGCAAATCGACCCTGCTCGAGAATATGGCCATCCAGGATATCCAAAACGGACACGGCATTGCCTTCGTCGACCCGCACGGCGGCACGACCGAGAAAATCCTTGAATACATTCCGGAAAACCGCATTAAAGACGTGCTCTATTTCGCGCCCTTCGATATGGAGTACCCGGTTTCCTTCAACATCATGGAGGATGTCGGCGTGGATAAGAGACACCTGGTGGTCAACGGCCTCATGTCAGTTTTTGAAAAGATTTGGGAAGACGCGTGGAGCGCCCGCATGGCCTACATTCTACAGAATACTTTGCTCGCACTTCTTGAATATCCAGGCGCCACACTCTTAGCGGTCAACCGCATGTATACCGACAAAGCGTTCAGAAACAAAGTGGTTGAAAATGTTAAGGATGTTTCAGTAAAATCGTTTTGGGTCGATGAATATGCCAAATACACCGACAAATACACCCAAGAAGCCACTCCCGCCATCCAGAACAAAATCGGCCAGTTCGCCGGCAATCCTCTGATACGAAATATCATTGGCCAGTCGAAATCAAGTTTCAATATAAGACAGCTCATGGATGAGCAGAAGATTCTCATTGTCAATCTCTCGAAGGGCCGGGTAGGAGACGGCAACGCTCGGCTTCTGGGCTCGATGCTTATTACCAAAATATATCTCGCGGCTATGAGCCGCGCTGATGAAAGTGCTGCCTCTTTATCGAAACTGCCACAATTTTATCTTTTTGTGGACGAGTTCCAGTCTTTCGCCGACAAATCATTTGCCGAAATTCTCTCGGAAGCGCGCAAATACAAGCTCAATCTAACCATGGCTCACCAGTACATCGAGCAGATGGAAGAAGAAGTAAGAGACGCCGTCTTCGGCAACGTCGGTACTATGATAACCTTCCGGGTCGGCGCTTATGACGCCGAAGTGCTGGAGAAGGAGTTTGCTCCGACCTTTACCGCCGAAGACCTGGTCAATCTCGGTCTTCGGCAGATTTATCTCAAGCTCATGATAGATTCGGTCACGTCAGCGCCATTCTCCGCCACTACCTTACCGCCGATTAAACAGCCGGAACATTCTTATGTGAAGGAAATCATCGAGAATTCAAGGAAGACCTTCACCCGGTTGAGGAGCGTTGTCGAGAAAGAAATTGTAGATTGGCACACAGAAGGCAAGGTAATCGAAGGGCTGAAGATGACGCCGTATAAGCCGGTCGCAGGGCCTGCGCCGAAAGCCATCGATACCAGAAGCTTGGCGGCAGAGGTCCGCTCGACTTCGCTCGAGGCAAGCAAGTCAAAGCCGGTTTTTAGACCCCAGCCACCCGCTCCAAAAATTTCTCTGGACAATCTAAAGGACAAAAACGACAATCAAAGAAAACCGGATGTAAAAAATGTTTCCGCCTTGCGCGACGCGCTGAAATCAGTCATAGGTTCTCCCCCTGCCAAGGGGGTTGAAAAGGTGTCACACAGCTTTTCAGAGGCAGAGGGGTTTAAAGACCACACCCAACCCTCCCCTTTGCAGGGGAGGGCCAATGGCCCTACTCCGGAAGAACTCAAGAAAATCCTCGATGTCTAGTTCGACCATGCTCACTACAAGTAAACGGATCTTAATATTTTCCACTTCCTATTTTCCTCTTGTGGGCGGGGCGGAAGTATCAGTGAAGGAAATAACCGACCGTCTTACAGATATTCAGTTCGATTTAATTACAGCTAAACAGAAAAGTGATTTGCCTAAATCAGAAAAGATAGGAAATATCAACGTGTATAGATTGGGCCTCGGCTCGCCGATTATAGACAAACTGCTTTTGCCATTTCACGGAGCTATTTTCGCGCTTAAACTCAATAAGAAAAATCATTACGACGCATTTTGGTGCATCATGGTCACTTTTGCCTCCGGAGCGGCTTACATAGCCAATTGGTTCCAAAAAATGGTCCCGATAATTCTCACGTTGCAAGAGGGTGATTCTGAAAACTGGCTGCGTTACAGATGGTTTGGCATGATTGATCTTTCGTGGAGACTTTCCTTGGCGCGTACCAATATTCTTACCGCTATAAGTAATTATCTTTTGGAACGAGCGAGAAGACTTGGATACAAAGGAAAGATGGAACTTATTCCCAATGGCGTCGACATAGAAAAATTCGAATTTCGAAATTCGAATTTCGAAATTAAAGACGAAATCATGCTCATTACCACTTCACGCCTGGTGGAGAAGAATGCGGTGGGGGATATTATCGAGGCGCTCAAATTCTTGCCGGAAAATGTTAAGCTCAAAATTCTAGGCACCGGCCCTCTAGCGCACGAACTCAAAAGTTTGACCAAGAAGCAAAAACTCGCCAGCCGCGTGTCTTTTGTCGGCCACGTACGATATGAAGAGATTCCGCGCTATCTCCATCATGCCGACATTTTCATCCGGCCATCGCTCTCTGAAGGAATGGGGAACTCATTCATAGAGGCCATGGCCGCTGGGCTGCCGGTAATCGCGACGCCAGTCGGCGGCATTGTCGATTTCCTAAAAGACCCTTCGAATTCCTCAGAGCAGGCGGCCACCGGCCTGTTTTGTGAAGTTAATAATCCAGGAAGCATTGCCGAACAAGTTAGAAAGCTCTCAAGTGATAAGTTGTTAAGGGATAGAATCATAGAAAATGCAAGAAAAATGGTAGAAGAAAAATATGACTGGAATTTGATTGCGAATGAAATGAGGAGTAGAGTATTTCAATCTGTATGAAAATCGCAGTAGTCGGAGCGGGCATTTTCGGCACCACCATAGCCATAAAGCTGGCTCAAGCCGGCTACGATGTTGAGCTATTTGAGAAGAATGGCGAAATTCTATCTGCTGCATCGGGTATCAATCAATACCGGCTTCACCGCGGCTACCACTATCCCAGGAGCAAGGAGACAGCTCTTTCGTCCAAGCACTCCGAACAATCGTTCCGCGAGGAATACGCTGATGCGGTATCAGATGAAAATGAGCACTATTATGTCTTAGCCAAAGAGAAAAGTCTTATTTCCGGGGAAGATTTCCTGAAATTCTGCCGGGAGTGCGAGCTAGAGCATGAAAAAGTGGATTTAGAGCATATTCATCCGCACATGGCCGAATTTACCATCAAAGGTAAGGAATCCATACTAGACCCGCTCAAACTTCGCGAAATAGTTAAGAAAAAAATAAGAGAACAGGAAGTAAAAGTTTTTCTAAATCAGCCATTCGACCCGGACCAGCAGATAGACGAGTATGACACGGTGGTCAATGCCACGTATGCGAATTCAAACTGGGTATTAGAGAAATATCCCAAGGCCAGAAGACAGTATCAATTTGAACTCTGTGAGAAGCCGGTTTTGAAATTGCCGGACAATTTCAAAAAGAAAAGCATCGTGGTCTTGGACGGGCCGTTTTTCTGTATCGACCCTTATTCAGACACCGGTTACCACGTCATGGGCAACGTGGTGCACGCCATTCACGCTTCAAATATCGGATTGTATCCGGAAATACCAGAAGAATTCGCACCTCTAATGAATAGGGGAATAATAAAGAATCCTAAAATTACCAATATAGATAAATTCATCAAGTCGGCCGCGGAATTCATGCCGGAACTTAGGGACGCAAAGCACATCGGTTCCATGTATACCGTACGGACGGTCCTGCCTTACGTGGAAGCGACAGATGAACGCCCGACCATCGTCTCAAGATTGAATGACCCCGAAGGACAAGCCAACGGGGCAAGCAAGATAATTCAGGTTTTCTCGGGCAAAATCGGCAATTGCGTCGAGGCCGCTAACGAAGTGCTTCGACTTGTTCAACAATCTCGTAAACATCGAGAGCGAATTCGCCGTTACACAAAGGCGTTTCAGAATTGAGAAAGTCATTAAGCTCGTTTGCGACCGGAGTAGTTTGCGGCAATTCCATCTTCTTTAATTCTTCCCCGCTTATTTCAAATAGTTCGTCGTTACTCCAGATATAAGCCACGTTTTCCATAATTATCGTTACAGTTTTTTGTTTAATAGGACTTACCCGATTTATCAGTGATTCAGCATTATCGAAGAAAGTCTCGACGATATCTGAATTAGAGATTATCTTAATTTTATTGCAGGAAATAGGTTTAAGTTTTATCTCTAGATATTTGGCAATAGAGACCTCGTGACACAAGAGATGCTTTACTGCGTCGTCCTTGAAGGTGCCCCATTTGAGCCAATCGAAGCGAAGAGCTTTTATCTTTTTTCCAGCCATTAATTCTTTAAGTTTCTGAACCGCTGGATGATGGGGGAATTCATAACCAACGGCGAATTTAAGTTTATTAGCTTCCGCGAGCCTCACAAGCTTCTCAAGATCGCCGCTGCTGGTCGTGCCCGGTTTTTCCAGAAAGACATGTTTACCGGCTTTCAGCGCTTTGCTGGCGATTTCAAAATGAGTTTCGGTCTGGGTGGCGATAAAGACGGCTCTAACTTCCAGGTCGGCGAAAACGGCCGCCAAATCAGACTTGCTGTCACAGGTGTATTTGACCTCTGCAATTTTAGAAAGTTCTCCGAGGAGAACGTTCCCCCATCTGCCAATGCCAATTAATGCCACTTTCATCGAGTTGGAATTTATGATATAATTAAATGTATTTTTAATCAAGCATGAAGATACTTATTCTCTCCGGTCTAGCTAAATCGGATATAGGCGGACCAACTCAATACACAGGAGAACTAGCAAAAGAGTTTCAGAATTTGGGTCATGAGGTGAAGATCGTTTCTTATACTTCGATGGAGAAACGTATGTCAGTTTTCTTAAGGCACATCTACTTCCTATTTAAGGTTGTGGGGAAAGTGATTTGGTCAGATAAAATTTTGGCGCTTGATACCTATTCAACCGGAGTGCCGGCTGTCCTTCTATCCAAACTTTTCAGGAAGAAGTTGATAGCCCGCGTCGGCGGGGATTATCTATGGTCCGCTTATGTAAATAGGACAAGTAAACCAATTACCCTACCTCTATTCTATGATAGGATGCCTGAACTCAGTAAGAAAGAGAGACTCATCTACTTATTTATGGGCTGGATGATAAGACATACTGACTTTCTTGCCTTTAACACTGAGTGGCAGCGCGGCATCTGGCAGAAGTTTTATAGAATCAACGAATCACGAAGTGGAGTAGTAAGAAACTTCATTCCTGAAAATAGAAAGGAACAGATACCATCTCTCAATAACTTCTTGTGGGCAGGAAGGCTTATACCGGAGAAGAATATTCCCATGCTCAAGAAACTTGGTATTGAGATTGCTACCGGAGAATCGCATGAAAGAATTCTAGAGAGGATCAAGGGCTGTTATGCCGCTGTTACGCTTGCTTTTACTGATGTTTGTCCTAACTTCATAATTGAAGCTGTCTCATTCCGGAAGCCGTTCATAGCTACGCACGAGACGGGATTAAGCGAAATCTTTCCCATAGGCGGCATATATGTTAATCCCTTAGATGATAAAGAGATTGAGAGAGCTATGCAGGCATTGCTTGACTCCGGTACGTATAATAAGAAAGTCTTGGAACTTGATAGTCTTAAATTAAATCATTCTTGGCGGGAAATGGCTCAAGAGTATATAGAAATATGGAACAGAATTTAAAAGTCTTAATGATCTCAAGCGACAGAAATGTTGCTACTCTCGGGAGTGCCGTGGCCGAGCGGATGAAGGAGTACGGTAAGCTCGTCGAGGAGCTCCATATAGTACTATTGTCAGACCGTTCCCATGGCCTTAAGAGGGTTCAAATAGCCGAAAATGTCTGGGTTTATCCCACCAATTCTCTTACCAGCATATTAAGGCCCCTGGATGCCGCCAGGGTGGGGAAAAGAACCGTCTTTGAGAAAAAATTCGTGCGAGGTAAATCGATTATCACCGCTGATTCGATGGAATGCGGATGGGCCGGAATGAAAATCAAGAAAAAGTGGAGGCTGCCGCTGGAAATACAGGTGCACACCGACCTGTTCTCACCGTATTTTTCCGGTTTTCAAAACGCGGTGCGCAAATTCTTCGCAAGAACCGTTCTTGAGAATGCTGACAGCATCAGAGTAGTGTCGGAAGATCTTAAATCCAAAATCCTAAATCTTAAATCAACCGCAAACATTTCCGTACTGCCTATTTATGTCGATAAGGAAAAAATAGAAAATGTTCCAATCAAGTTCGACCTACATGCCCGTTATCCGTGGCACTTCATCACGCTTATGGTCGCGCGGCTGGCTCCGGAGAAAAATATTTCCCTCGCGATAAAGATTCTGGCTCTGGTGCGCCGACAGTTTCCCGATACCGGGCTCGTTGTTGTCGGGTCCGGGCCAGAAGAAAAAAGTCTCAAGGCATTGGCCAAAAAAATGAATTTGGAAGGCGCCGTTGAATTTGCCGGCTGGCAGGAAGAAGTCGCCTCATTTTATAAAACCGCCAACGCCCTTCTCCAAACATCCCTTTTTGAAGGATATGGCTTGTCGCTTATTGAAGCCGGCCTTTCCGGCTTGCCAGTAGTGACTACTCCCGTCGGCATTGCCCAGGAACTTGAACATGGTAAAGATGCGTATATATATCCAGCTGATTCTCCAAAACTATTTGCAGGAGGAATTATGGACTTGATAGAGAATAGCCAAAAGAGAGAGAATCTACGTTTCAACATGAAAAAGACTCTCGAATCAAAGCTTTTAAGCAAAGAAGATTATCTAAACTTATTGGGGGAAGGGTGGAGGAAAACAGCATTTTCTATAAACTAGGTGTGGATAACTTAAGCCGGGGAGAAATGCTTTTAGCTTCAGAGTTTCTCTGAGTTGCTTCCACTAGCTTGCGTAGTTTTCATAATTTTTAATTATTTGGTTAAAAATATTTATCTGACGCAACAATATAATTATTTTTTCTAACAATTTCCTCTCTTTATATATGTTTATTAATGTTTCTATATCTTTGTAATTACTGTATCTAGGTAGAAATTCGCGAAAAATCTGAAAATCGAAGTTAAAAAAGCTTACTAAAAATGACCAAAATATAGCTAAATTACTGGAGCCATATTTCATGATTTTAGTCCTTATTTTATGAATAAATTATGGGTTTGCTGCTGATATAATTAGGGTACAACAAAATTGAAAATTGGCAAATATCCAAACTTCTGGTTAAGCGGATTTGTTATCGGAATTCTTGTTCTTGGCTCTTTAGGAATCTTTAGAAAACCAGCTTACGCAGCGCCTCCTTCGATAATAAGCTACCAAGGCCGGCTTACCAACTCTTCCGGGAGTCTTCTTGGCGGCTCCTCGGGAACTACGTATTATTTCAAATTTTCCATTTGGGATGCCGCAAGTGGCGGCAATAAACTCTGGCCAACCTCTGACCCCACTTCTTACTCCACAACTGTTCGAGAAGGCGTCTTTACTGTAAACATCGGTGATACCACTAACGGCTATCCTGATACTCTTGACTACAATTTTTCGGCTGCGAACGTTTTCCTTAGGGTCGAAGTATCTTCCAACGGCACGAGTTTCGAAACTCTCTCGCCACGGCAGCAGATTACATCTTCGGCTTTTGCTAGAGTTGCGGCGACCGTGGAGAGCGCTTCTTCGACGATTACCAACTTGACTAGTGCCAATGCCACTAGCACCGCTGCCACCTCCACCGATCTCTATGTCTCCAATCTCGCTTCCACCACTCAACTCCGAGCCAACACTTCTTTCATCGGCTACCTCACCAACGTCTTCGCTTCCATCACTAATCTTTTAGCTAATGGTTCTTCCACCTTGCAGAACTTCACCGCCCAGCAAGCTACTTCCACTCTCTTAAGCATCTTCGGCACCAATGCTGATGCGGCTTCCAGATTCTCCGCCACCACTACTGCCGGCGTAACACTGGACTGGATCGCAGGAGTGGACCTCTCAGACTCAGGCAAGTTCAAGATTTCTTCTTCCACCGCTTTAGGCACCAGCGACCGATTCACCATTGATGGTTCAGGCGTTGTCTCCATGGGGAACCTTCTTCTTAACGGCTCATCAACTCTCCAAACTTTCACCGGCGCCTCATCCACCATCACCACCTTCCTTGCTTCTAATGCCACCTCGACCAACCTTGCCATCTCAAACATAGCCGCCGGCAGTCTTTTGAAAACTCTCTCTGGCGGAAGCGGAGCGATTGGCGCCGCGGTTGCCGGCACCGATTACCTCGCCTCCATGACCTTCTCGTTCCCCTTCACTTTAGTTGGTTCCACTCAATCAACTACCACCCTGATGGGCTTCTTCGGCGGACTAAACTCCACCGCTTCTTCCACTATCGGGGCCGGCACTACAGGCACCGGTCTTACCATCTATGGCGGAGCGACTACTACCGGACAGTTCTTATCTCTAAGCTCCACCACTCTCCAATCATTCACTGGTACTAACAGCACCACCACCAGCGCCACCTCCACCGATCTCTATGTCTCCAATCTCGCTTCCACCACTCAACTCCGAG
>JBBUAI010000006.1:0-2796 GCA_038058745.1 Patescibacteria group bacterium | reverse complement strand
TCGGGGCCGGCACTACAGGCACCGGTCTTACCATCTATGGCGGAGCGACTACTACTTCTGATCTCTTGGCTTTAGGATCCACTACTGTTCAAAGCCTCGCCTCTATTCATGCTACTTCATCAAACAATGTAACCGCTTTAGGCAATCTTCGCTTCGATGGAGAGATTCTGCCGGACGGCTTAACCTGTGCCAACGGCGATATTTTGAAAAAAACCGGTGCCAATGACTGGGATTGCACTGTGGATGCTACGGGCGCTGGTGGTGGAATTTCTTGGCCTTTCACTAAACTTGCTACAAACGAGCAAGCTACCACCACCACCTTAGGTTTCTACAACGGCTTCATCTCCTCTGGTTCATCGACGGCACCTCTCCTCCGCGGAGACATGTGGGCTATCGGTACTACCACAGCAAGATGGGCTCTTCAAGTTTCCACCACCTCCGCTCCCAACCTCGTCCTCTCCGACAGTGGCTCACTCACTTCAAACCACTTCGCTTTCAGAAACTCCAACGGCATGCTCTACATCGCCACCTCTTCTCCCACTTCTTATGCCACATCTAGCACCGCAGTCTTTACTATAGATGGTACTACGGGTAAGGTCGGCATAAGCTCCACTTCTCCTATGGCCGTGTTAACGGTAGCTGGCTCTAACACGAATCTCTTGAAGCTCGACGACGGCTCCGGCGCCAATATCCTGACAGTGGATTCGACTATCTCTGCGGCAAACTCCGGCATCGATATCACCGCCGGTGGCTCACAGACCGGCAACCTCCTGCAATTCTTCTCTTCTGGTGGGACTCTTCTATCATTTGTTACCACTGCAGGAGGCTTCCAACAGAATATTTCTTCCTCTACTGCTGTCAGGGTTCAAAACGGTTCTGCTACAGACGTGTTCGTGATCGACTCGACCGCCAGCAGAGTTGGCGTAGCCACCTCCACTCCATGGAGAACATTCTCGGTCACCGGTACAGTCGGGTTCGATGGCCTGACTGCCTCGACTACTATCGGAAATTCCTTGTGTCTCTCGAACGCCAAGGAGGTAACTCTAGCTGTCGGCCGCAACTGTGCGACCGCATCGTCCTTGCGCTTCAAGGAAAATATTGCCGCGCTCACTTCCATAAGCGGCCTCTCGGAAGTGATGGCTCTCAACCCCGTATCATTCTTCTATAAGCCGAATTATCTCGGAGCTTTCGCTGACGAGCCGAACTGGAACGGAGAGCGCGTCGGCTTCATCGCAGAGGAAATACAGCTCATCGATCCGCGTCTGGTTACTATCGATGAACAAGGCAACGCAGAGACCGTACGTTATGAGCTCATCACGCCAATACTAGCCAAAGCTATTCAAGAGCTCAATCTCAATATCCAAGGCATTGCGAGCACAAGTAGTACTTCCACCCCAGAGAGTCAGACTTTTGCCTCAAACTTCTTCTCTAATATGTTTAACAGGATTAGCACATGGCTTGCTGATGCAGCGAACGGCATAGGAGATATCTTCGCCAATCGAGTCCGGACCAAGGAGCTTTGTGTGCGCGATGATGCGGGAGCGGAAACCTGTCTTACTAAAGCTCAACTTGACGCGCTTATTCTAGGAGCAGTTTCTGGAAACTCTGGCTCAGTCCCCGCAATCGTCGAGACTCCCCCTTCCGTCGAACAAGGTACGGGAACTTCGACTCCTGCAGAGCCTGCGCCTCAGGAAGCAGCCACCTCGACCCCTGCCACCCCACCTCCGGATCCGGTGATTATTGAAACTTCTCCAGCGCCGACACCAGATCCTGCGCCAGCACCGGATCCTTCCACCGCTTCAGCTGACCCAGCCGGAGCCACCACTCCTTAAAACTACATGCTCCGCTCCTATAAATCACTCATCATTATCTTAGTCATAGCACTAGCTGGCTATTTTATCTATCAATTAAAGTTTTCCGAGAAGAATGCCGCCACGGTTTTAAAGGCTACTGATGCTCTGATAGAGTTTGCCCACACGGATGAGAATGAGGGCGAAGATCTCATCATCGCTTCTGATAAGAAGGTCTACCAGGGATTTTCCGGCACTACCATTTATTTCAATATTGATCCGCCAGTAGCAGTAGACGAAGAAGTCGCTCTGCAATTCTACTTTACCGACCCGAAGGCCAAAGTAGTCCAGATCTATCAGAGGAAGGATAATGCCTGGTGGGCCTTAGAGATGAAAGGAGGCCAGGTGACAGACAGTAAGTTTTCCAGTTCTTATAAAAGAAGAAAGGAACTAGAGGGTAAAATTTATGCTCAATCTAAAGCATCTTATCACTCAAGCGGGGAGACTGAATTCTTTATGGCGGAGATCTCTTATCCGCCAGGTTCGCCTGGCCAGTTTTTGATCGAAGCGTTTGGGGAAAATGGCAGCTATGGCTTACTCGATCCTTGGTATGACTCCGGCTGGGATTATCGGAAGAAAATCACTATCAATCCACAAAATGTGACAGCAGGCCTCTCGAATTTTCCCATGCTCTTCTCTCGCGTTGATCTTGAACTTAGAGCTACAACCAGTAGCGGATACGTGGCTTCCTCGACTGGCGGGGACATTTTATTTACAGATGAAAATCACGCCAAGATACCCCATGAGATTGAGTATTATGCCAGCACTACCGGAGAATTAATCGCTTGGGTTAAAGTTCCCTTTGTTTCTTCTACTTCTACCAGAGAAATTTATATTTATTATGGCAACGATACAGTACCCTTAGCGAATCAACAGGACGTTACCAATGTCTGGAACAGTAACTATATAGGTGTATGGCATTTAAAAGATGGAACAACATTAAATG
>JBBUAI010000005.1:0-2368 GCA_038058745.1 Patescibacteria group bacterium | reverse complement strand
CCAGCGCGCTCGAGATGGAAATCAAGGCCGAAAAGGGCCTTGGTTTTATGCCTAAGGAAATGATAGACAAGTCACGCGTAGACATCGGCACTATAGCGCTCGACGGCATCTTCACTCCCATCCGACGCGCAAGTTACGAAGTTGAGAATATGCGCGTCGGCGACCGCACCGATTTCAACAAGCTCCGCATCAATATCGAAACCGACGGGACCATCACTCCGACCTCCGCTCTTACTTTCGCCATTGAAATCATGATAAATCAGCTCAAAGCGATAGTCGGCTTCAAGGAAGAGGAACCGGCTCTGCCTGAAAAGGTCGCGGTAGAGCTCCCGGCTGCCGCCACGCGTTCTGAAGTTGACCCGGAAGTGCTGAAGACCCGCGTTGAATCGCTTGACATCAGCGCCCGCACCCAGAACGCGCTCTCTCTTGCCAACATCCGCACCGTAGGCGGCTTGGCCAGGAAGAAAGAGAAGGACCTTTTGGAAATCGAGGGGTTGGGGGCCAAGGGTATCCAGGAAATCAGAAAGGCCTTGGGCGAATTCGGCATCACTTTGAAGTAGTTCGACAAGCTCACCACAAGTAAAATGCGGCATCATAACGCGAACAGAAAATTCGGCAGAAAAACGAACCAAAGAAAAGCTTTGATGAAATCTCTGGCATACTCGTTGGTACTCAAAGGTAAGATTAAAACTACTGAAGCGAAAGCCAAAGAACTTCGTCCCTATATAGAAAAACTTGTGACTTTGGGCAAATCCGGCACTCCGGCCTCGCGTCGCCTGCTTGAAGCCCGGGTCGGTAGGGAAGCGGCCAAGAAAATCTTTACCAACCTCTCTCCGGCCTACTCGCTCCGCGCCGGCGGCTACACCCGCATTACCAAGATGGTAAGAAGGAAGTCCGATGGCGCTCCCGTGGCCATAATTGAGTTCGTTTAGCCCCTAGAATCTAACACCTAGAACTTATGACTAAGTACACCATAGATGCCAAAGGAAAAGTGCCCGGCAGAGTAGCCACTAAAGTGGCAGTATTGCTCATGGGGAAAAATAGAACGGATTTCGTCCGTAATAAAATTCCAACCGTCCAAGTCGAAGTATTGAATGCCAGGGGTTTAAGCTTGGAGGCCAAGAAGCTTAGGGATAAAAGATACGCCAGCCATTCCGGCTATCCGGGCAACTTGAAGCTCGAGACTATGGGCCGCGTGGTTGAGAAGAAGGGGGCTAAAGAAGTATTGCGCCGCGCCGTTTACGGCATGCTGCCCAAGAACAAGCTTCGCCCGCGTATGATGAAGAATTTGAAAATCCATGACTAAAGATAAGTACATTGAAGCGATAGGGAGAAGGAAGACCGCGGTGGCGCGAATACGTATTACCGATGCCTCCAAGATGACCTTGTCTATAAACGACAAGGAGTTCGAAAAATATTTCCCGACCCAGGAACTGCGCCGCACAATACTTGCCGCTTTTGATGAAATACCGGATAAATTCGCAGTGACGGCCAAGCTCAAGGGCGGCGGCATCTCCGCTCAAGCCGAAGCGCTCCGCCATGGCCTTGCCAGAGCACTCATCACTCACGAGCCAAATCTTCGCACCAAGCTCAAGGTCAAGGGCTTCCTCAAGCGCGACCCGCGTGCTAAAGAGCGCCGTAAATTCGGCTTAAAGAAAGCCCGAAAGGCTCCCCAGTGGTCGAAGCGTTAGAAGTTCGCCACAGTCACTTAGCTGTTGGACAACTAAGTATCAACTAAGTATAAAAACATCTACAACTATCTCAACCTATAGGCGATTTTAGTTGTATTAAAGTTAAAACTCCTCGACATAGCATGTCGAGGAGTTTTGGACTACGTTATTTACTTACTATAGTAAGAAAGTAACGTATTTGAAATTTGAATTTTGGCAAAACGAAAAGGAACACCCGAGATGTTATCTCGGGTGTTCAGCCGTCCTTTGTGCCGGCGCAACCATGATGTTGATCAGGCTTTATCGGAAAAAATGACTTCAAAGTCGCGTGCGATCTCCTTGAGGATTCGTCCTATCCCCGCCGCGAAAAGGGGGAGCAGGAAGAAGATCAGGTTGATCACGAACTCTGGACCGCTGAGCCCGCCGGCTTCCACATGCGGGAAGCCCTCCTGGTACTTTGCGAACGGGTTCGTAAGCGAGGCGTTCGCCAGTGCGACGAGGAAGAGGCCGATAAAGGCGAAGAGAATGTTAGCCATCATTACCGAGCTAACAAACCAGTGATCCTCGCGGCCCTGGCGAACCATCATTCGCACGACGAGAGACAGAACAACGAGCACCGCGCATACCACAACCAACAATAAACGCATATACCCTCCTATGTTAAATAATACACCCAAATAACATTTTTGTCAAGTGTA
>JBBUAI010000004.1:0-14162 GCA_038058745.1 Patescibacteria group bacterium | reverse complement strand
CAAAATACATTCGAACTTTGTTTAATACACACCGCCAAAATTCGGAATTCAAATTTCCCGAAAAAATATGGTCGGCGCGAAGCGCCGTCTATCTGCGCTGCGTGGAAGAGCTTAAACCAAGAGAGATTTCGGAAATCCTGGGAGAGTCGGCGAACGTCATCTCCGTCCGCATCAGCCGGGGGCTGGAGCAATTGCGCGCACTGTTACATTTAGAAAATGCTCATCCAAAAGCAAAAACAACTTGAACTCGAATGCATTGATGGCCGGTGTCCACCAAACATCGACCTAGTCAAGGAAATCGTCCTTACTTCTCTTGAGAAAAAGGCGATTTTCTTTACCCTAAAAAAGCACATAGAAACATTAAAGCCGGCCGGCTTTAATGTTTCTTAAAAGTGCCTTGCTCTTTAAGACTGTGTGTGGAAAAGACTTTCTACACTGTTCCACCAGCCGTCGCCATCATTATCTAGAGTATCAGCATTCAAATTGGCGCAACCTTCCTTATCTTCGGTGGTATCGTAGCAGAACCTTAAACCAAGCACTTTCGGATTGCCTCCGGCGTCTACGGTAAAATAAAGGAATATTCTCTCCGGGCCGTCGGTATACGTGATAATTTGCCTCGCGTCCGCTTTTTCGTATTTGAAATCGCTTTGCTTAAATGTTTTCCCTATTTCATAAACCCCATCCATCAAGGCGAAGCAAGTTTCTTCTTGTGCGGGGTCCGCGCAAACGCTGGATATCTGGTGTGAAAGGGCTTTGATGCCTGGAAGGTCGTGGTCTTTCGCTTTTAAAAGGTAGTTTTTCCATGTAGTCCAGGCCAGATTTTTTACTGAAGTGACATCAAGAGCTGGTGTCTTTAATAGAGGTGGCGCGGAGACGGAAGGTGAAACAGGAGGAAAGAAAAAAAAGAAAGGAAAGAAAGCCCACCCTACCACCATAAGCCCGGCTGCTACCGCGATGTATTTGCTCATGCTCCCAATATATCATAAAATAACCAGGCATGATCTTCTTTGACCGAGTTTCCAAAGTGTATCCGGACGAATCTGTAGCTCTCGAGGACGTCACCTTCTCCATAGAGCCGAAGGAATTCGTATCCATAGTCGGGCCTTCCGGCGCAGGGAAAACCACGCTTCTAAAGCTTTTTCTAGCCGAAGAAAGGCCTTCCGCCGGCCAGGTATTTTACCAAGAGGCCGATGTCCACGCGCTCGGTAAAAAAGAGATAAACGAATTCCGGCGCAAAGTCGGCATGGTCTTCCAAGATTTCCGCCTGCTTTCCGGCAAGACGGTTTATGAAAATATCGCCTTTACCATGGAAGTGGCTGGAAGGACTGATGAAGAGATAGAGCAGGATGTGCCGCACGTCCTCGAGCTGGTAGACCTTTCGGCAAAGATTTGGAACTTCCCGCGGGAACTTTCCGGCGGGGAAAAGCAGAGAGTGGCCATAGCGCGGGCCCTAGTGAATGAACCGGACATTATTATCGCCGACGAGCCGACAGGCAATCTTGACCCGGTAAACACTTACGACGTCGTCCAGATACTGAAGAAAATAAACGACCTGGGCACGACGGTCATTCTTACCACCCACAACAAAGGTATAATAGATTCACTAGGCAAGCGCGTCGTGGCCCTTGACCGGGGCAAGGTGATAAGAGACGACAAGTCCGGTAAATATTTTTCTTAGTTCGACGAGCTGGTTCGATAGACTCACCATAAATCACTACAAGTAAAATGACCGACAAAGAAATGCTTCTTACCAAATTGAGGAGGGTCATCCGGACCGGTTTTTTCAATTTCTGGAGGAACGGGACGGTATCTCTCGCTTCCGTCCTCGTCATGATGGTGACGCTCTCCGTCATAGGCATGATTTCATTCTCGAGCGCCATTCTCGATACTTCGCTCGCCGAACTCAAGAACAAGATTGATATAAATGTCACTTTTGTCCCTACCGCCTCGGAAGAAGATATTCTGCGCATCAAGCAGACGCTGGAATCCCTGCCGGAAGTCTTTCTGGTCACTTATCAGACCCGGGAAGAAGCCCTAGCCGCTTTCAAAGAAAGGCACCAAAACGACCCGTCAATACTCGCGGCCTTAGACGAGCTGGGGGAGAACCCTCTGGGAGCGGTTCTCAATATCAAGGCCCGCGACCCCTCCCAGTACGCAACGGTAGCCGACTTTCTTGAAAGCGATAACACCCTTTCAGGCGGTGGCGTTACCATTATCGACCGCATCAATTACTTCCAGAACAAGGTGGCCATAGACAAGCTTACGGGCATCATCGCTGCCGCTGACCGTCTGGGATTCGCCCTGACCGTGTTTCTGGCTGTAATCTCGATGCTCATCGCTTTCAATACTATCCGTCTCACCATTTATATAGCGAGAGACGAAATAAGCGTCATGCGACTCGTTGGCGCCTCCACCACCTATATCCAGGGACCGTTCGTAGTTGTGGGTGTAATATACGGACTTTTCGCCGGGCTCCTCTCCCTTCTTATCTTTCTGCCCGTAACTTACTGGCTATCAAAAGTCACCACGAGCTTCTTTGTCGGTTTTAACGTCTTCTCTTACTATCTTCATCACTTCTTTGAAATAGCGTTTATAATCCTCGTCTCGGGAATACTCATCGGAGCGCTCTCGAGCGTTCTTGCCATAAGGAAATATTTGAAAATCTAACCTGCCTGTCGGCAAGTTACTTAATCGGATTCTCTCCTCTGATGAGGCGGATGAGAACCATGATTATGGCTATTACCAAAAGAAGGTGTATGAATCCTCCCAGAGTGTAGGAAGTGACAAATCCCAAGAGCCAAAGTATCAATAGGATAACTGCAATAGTGGTAAGCATTTTATTATCGTTAAATTTATTGGCTATCGCTAAAATAGACGTTCCCCGACTGTAAATATTACGCTTTTAAACCGAAACACAGCTATGGTATGATTGGGACAGAATCGTTCTGGCCATCACTCAGATAAGTAAGTCGGGGGTGTGTCATGCTTTCTCTCACTGACGAACCGATCCTTCTCCGGTTGAAGCGCAACAAGTTAGCGGTGGTGGAGAATCTTCTTTTGTGGGTGATGATCGCTTTTCTCACCATCTTCTAGGGGCTGTGGAAGCCCAATTTGGGGTAGCACTAAACGAAGGGGAGCCCAGCACGGGGGCTCCCCCTTTTAATTATCTTTTCGGCTGCGAGATCACGACGGATAGAAGAGCCGTCTTTATTGATGCGGAAAATCATTATCTCCCCATCCGCATCAAGAGTTATCTTGTATCCCGGCACCAACGCTTCCGTGCATATTTCGTCAATCATAGGCAAGCCGAGGCAGCCGTTCGGCCACTCGGCCGTTTCAGAACTCATTACTTTTATCTTGTCCGGATGTATCCTGTCGAGAATAGATACAAACTCTATTGTCTCTTCCACTGCTTGCTCATATGTTTCTCGGGTATTGCTTGGCACGATGCCCCGGTCTTTTATAAAGAAGTATCCACCAGAGATCGAAAATATAAGTATTAATATTGCTATGACTGTGTCCTTATTGACCATATATGAATCTAATTTTAACACATTGTGGCTGCCGGTCAGGGACTCGAACCCCAATACTCGCCTCCAGAGGGCGATGTCCTACCATTAGACGAACCGGCAATACAATACATGGAAACGATACAGTAAAACTCGGAAAAATCATAATAAGACGATGAAGCGGTCCGCCCTGGGTCGGACCGCTTCTTGCTGTGCTTCAGGCGGCTGGCGGCAGATCAGCTGTATTCGTCGAGGAACCGCCGATGCCGTGGATTTGCCGGGCTTTTCGCACGTCGAGTTCATGCTCTATTTCTCTTATGAGTTTGTCTTCGCGCCGGCGACGAACCAGGGCATCGTTGAGGTCTTCCACGAGTCGTTCAAGGGTTAAATCAGAAAGACTTTGCATATACGGTCCCCTCCTCTAGAGTTTGTCTGGAATTATATTTTAGGATAAAGTTGATTATTAAGCAAACATGTTTAAAAAATACTTTATCCCTCATCCAGGTAATGTTTTCTATCCCCATTTCTTCAGATTCTTCTCCATTCTTTTTATACTCGTAATTCTCGTTGGCTCCCAGCTTCTCTTGCGGGGCACCTTCAAAACTCTTTCTAAAAATGATTCTTACGCCGCCATCTTCATCGGGGCGTTACTTTCTTATACCAACGAGGCGCGGGCCGAGAGTATCGGGCAAGCGCTTGCGACAAACC
Organism: Patescibacteria group bacterium; assembly: GCA_038058745.1. GTDB lineage: Bacteria > Patescibacteriota > Minisyncoccia > Phycocordibacterales > Zambryskibacteraceae > UBA5004. The sequence goes on along the minus strand of JBBUAI010000004.1, from coordinate 9,945 downwards.
CGCTTTTGACCAAGGCCGCAGAGCTTAAGGCCAATGACATGGCCGAGAAGGGCTACTTCTCGCACAATACCCCGGACGGCAAGACGCCATGGTACTGGTTTAAAAAGGCCGGCTACGACTACATATATGCTGGCGAAAATCTGGCCATCGACTTCATGGACTCTAAGGATGTGACGGATGCCTGGATGGCTTCCCCGGGACACCGGGCCAATATTCTCAACTCCCGTTATACGGAAATAGGCATTGCCACGGCGGTCGGGAGCTATCAAGGCAGGCAGACGACCTTTGTGGTGCAGATGTTCGGGACTCCGGCGCCTAAATTGCCAGTGCCTAGAGACCTTTCCGCAAACGTCTCCGCCGTAGACAAGATTATCTCTTCGCCCAAAGCCAGCATGGTCAATCTCTATTCGCTATTTATTATTTTTGTAGTCCTGCTTCTGCTCTCGGCTATCTTATTTGAATTTAGAAGACATCATAAGGGCATCTGGCTTTCCGGCGGCATCTTGATATTGACCACAGGGGTTCTTATAGCCGCGACGCTTCAATTCGGGGAGGGGGTAGTTTTCTTCTTTTGGCTGTAAGGGGCTAGCGCGTATCTTTGAGATAAAGACTTTCAATAAGACCCAGGAATATGACGATGGCAAGGACGAAAAAGATTTTCTCCATTGAGAAAAAATAGAGGGAAACGGAGGCGAGGGCTGTCGCGAGGATAATGCTTGCCGGCCGACTCAATCGAAAAATACTTAAAAGCTCTGTGTCGGCGGCCGTGATGTGCTTGAAGAAATATGCTTCGGTCGTGATTTCTATAAAACTGGCGCCCACCCGGGACAGGAGCAAAAGCAGCATCCAAGCCGCAAAAATTTTCCCCATAAACGGCATAATAAGAAGGGAAGTGCCCGCGATAAAGAAGCCCAGCCCCATTATCTCCTTTTCTCCCAAGAATCTGTCCGCCACAAAGCCAGCCGGCCATTCCAATAGGACAAGCGGCATAAGGGCTACGGCAAGGATGATACCAATCTCCGTCCAGGCAAAACCGAGAATACTGTGCAAATAAATCGGGACATAGATGACCATGACAGCGAAGAACGTTTCGAGTACTGTTTTACAAATCACCACGTGCCTTATATCGCCATTTTTCCACCATTTCTTGAGAGAAGGGCGATTTCTTAAGGGAACGGCACTCTTCGATTTGAAGATAAGGAGAGAAATAAGAATCGCCGGTACGAGCAGGAGCGCGGCCGCCTGGAAAATAAGGGTTAATGACTCTCCCCGCGAGAAAAGCGAAATTGCCAGTGGCCCTAAAGCAATACCGGCGTTAACGAAAGTGAAATAGATACCACGTATCTCGCCGGTCCGGCTATCTTTGGAAAGCTCTTCGAGAAGGATATCGAGAAAATAATAATTCATGAAAAGGAAACTACCGTAAATGAGAAAGAGGAGTGCCGCCTCACCGGTGCTTCTGGCACCGGTGAGGCCAATCGTCGCTCCGCCGGTTATAAATAAGAAAAATATAAGAAGAAAGCCCGCGCTGAAATACTTAAGCAAACGGGGTGCCAAGAGGAAGAGGATTATATTAACAGCTGCCGCCATAAAATAAAGCAAACTTACCGTATTGGTATCAAAAAAGCGGCTAAGATATGTGGAGGTGACGTAAAGAAGTGCTCCCGAGTGGATGGAAAGAAAGAACGCGGCAACTACAACGGGAATCAATCGGAGCATGAGATAAGTATAACTCCAACTTCGCTAAAGCTTCGATGGACAAAGCAAAAATGCAAGGCGCTCACCTTGCGGAGAGCGCCTTGCCCCATAAATGTTACTCTCCCTACTTCCTCCGTCAAAGAAAACTGGGGATAACTTTATACACCAAGAATGACCGGAATCACTATTGGCTTTTTGGCGGTGCGCTGGAAAAGAAAGCGGGAGATGTCTTCGGTCACGGCGTTCTTGGCGTAATCGAAATTGATGGGATTCATGCCTACGGTAGTGGTTTCAATCGAGCGCTTGATGATGTTTCTTGCCTCGGAAAGAAGCTCCTGGGATTCGCGCAGGTAAACAAAGCCACGGGCGATGATATCGGGCGACTTCTTGAGCCGGCCAGTGCGGATATTGATAAGGGCGATGACGACGAAGATGCCATCTTCCGCGAGCATCTTGCGGTCACGGATAACCACTTCGGAAATATCTCCGATGGAGAGTCCTTCAACTACCATATCGTCCGAAGGCGCCTTCTCTGGCAGCTTTACAAACTTGTTGCCCTTATCCTGAATCTCAATTATCGAGCCATTGTCAGGGACGATGATATTCTCGGGCGGACAGCCGAGCTGTCTGGCGAGTTCCGCGTGCATCTTCAAGCGGAAATGGCTGCCATGCACCGGCATGAAGTATTTGTAAGGAATCTGTTTGTGCACCCATTCGAGCTCGCCGCGCTTGCCGTGCCCCGATGTGTGCACATCAGAGTCGAGATAGGTGATGATTTTTGCATCATGGCGGAAGAGGTTGTCTTTGAGTTTTTCAACTGCCCTGTCGTTGCCGGGAATGACCGAAGAAGAAAGAACGATGGTGTCGGAGCGCTCTAGGCGGACATATTTGTGAGTCTTGTTCGACATTCTCATAAGAGCCGCAAATTCCTCGCCCTGGGCGCCGGTGGCGATTATCATGATTTTATTCACCGGGTACTTTTCTATTTCCTCGATGGGGACGATGTGTGAGGTGTCTACCAGGTTTAAGTGCTTGATAATCTCGACATTGGTCTTCATGCTGCGGCCCTCGATAAGAACTTTCCTACCGTAGCGGCGGGCGCTGTTTAAGAACTCCACGATTCTCTCAACTTGTGAGGCGAAGGTGGCAAGTATTATGCGGCCCGGAGCAGTGGCCACTATAGCGTCAATGTTTTTAAGTATCGAAGCTTCCGACGGCGAGAAGCCGGGCTTGTCTATGCCCGTCGAGTCCATGGTGAAGAGCACCACATTCCTATCTTTGAAAATCTTGTACTGCTCAATCTCCTTTTCAACCGGGACGCCGTTTTCGTTCTCCACTCGAACGTCGCCAGTGTTGACGATGTCGCCGTAAGGAGTCTCGATGATAATACCTGTCGAATCCGGGATTGAATGAGTCAAGCCGAAGAAGCGTACTTTGAAGTTGGGAGTTATAGGGATGGACTTATCGGATGCCTCGATGATGCGTATATTGAGCGGAGGAAGATGGGGAAACTCGGCCTGGCGCTTCTTGATGAGAAGCGCTCCGAACTCTCTTGTATAAATAGGCGGATTGCCCAGGCGGGTTATAAGGTAGGGAATGCCGCCGATGTGGTCTAAGTGGCCGTGGGTAACGACCAGGGCGCGTATTTTGTCCTTTCTCTCCTCGAGATATTTGATATTGGGCAGGATGTAGTCGATGCCAGGGGTGTCATCGTCAGTGAATTGGATGCCGGCATCGACTACAATGATGTCGTTGCCGAACTCCACTACCGTCATATTCTTGCCGATTTCTTCAACACCGCCCAAAGGGACGATGCGAAGATTGTCACCCAATGGAGGGATGATATCTTGCGGCTTCTTTGCTGGTATGGGAGCATTGGTTCTGCGGCGCATATTTTTCAACCGCAGACCGGAAGAGAAAGGAGAGGGGTTCATTTTAGATTTAAGATTTAGGATTTATGATTTAAGAATAACTAGTTGAGGAATATTTTCCAAACTTTATCCATCTCTATGTACCAGTTCCTTATACCTAGGAAGCGATCTTGCGAAACCGAAAGAGGACCCAGGGAGACCGCGTTTACTTTATCAGGCAGGAGGTAAAGGAAGCTCGGAGTGTAGAGGAAGATCGCCGGGATGTCAGAGGCGATTTCATTTTGAAATGAGCGGTAACTCTTCTCTATCGCTAGGGCATCGCTGCTCGCTCTCGCGTCTTCTAGGAACTTGTCCGCGCGAGTATTGGCATAAAGAGCGATATTCAAGCCAGGGTCGTTTCTCTGCGAGGAGTGCCAGAAGGGGTAAAGGTCGGCATCCCGTCCAACCACAAGGCCAAAGAGCAGGGCGTCGAACTGTCTCGGCCGAATGACGTTTTGATTCAAATCCCCGGTTTCAGAAACCGAAACTAGGACCTGTGCTCCGAGCTTCTGCCAAGCGGTTCTGAGTTCGTCCGCCACCTGACGCAGTTCCGGAGCGTCACCAGTAGAGATAGAAAACGACAAACTTATTGTATTCTTATTTAATTTTTTTTCAAGCACTCCGACTTCCTCATTCATAATCCAGCCCGCTTTGGCAAGAATTTCTTTGGCCCGCGCCAGACGTTCGACGTCACTTTCATCGCTTCTTCTATCCGCGCTCCAGGGGTATATACCCGCTGGTATAGGGCCGTCGACGGCTGTGCCGTAGCCATAGAGCACTTTCTCCACTATTTCTTCTTTCGGAGCGGCTAAATCGAGGGCCTGGCGGACTTCCTTGTTTAAGAGCACTTTAGAATGGCTTTGGTTAAAAAAAACGGCGAATATTCTGGGTAATTCCCCTCGAATGATTTGAGCACCCGTAATATCTAGCACGCTTAATTTCTCCGGGGAAATGCCGCTCATCGCAGAGACCTCATTATCATTAAAGGCCTCGATAAGAGCTTGCTCTGACGGGTAGAAGCGGAAGACCAGATTCTTAATATAGGCCTCTTCCCCTCTCGCATCTTTGAACGAGGCGAGTTTATAATAGTCGGGAATGCCACCGGAGTTTCTCTCCACTCTTAGAACCTCATAAGGGCCGGAGCCCACCGGCAGGGTATTAAACTGGCTGAAGGAAAATTCATCTTCCGTGACATTTTTCCAGATATGCTTGGGCAGAATGCCTATAGTCAGGTTGTAGATGAACGGCGCGTACGGCTTCTTTAACTTGAAAGCAACCGTGTACTCGTCGATTTTCTCTATCGTTACGGAATCCCAATTGCCGCGTTTCGGGCTTTTGATGCCTGGGTCCACAACTTTCTGAATGGTAAAGATGACGTCGTCCGCTGTGACGGGAGTGCCATCGTGGAAACGGACATTTCCTCTTACGGTCGCCGTGTAATCCAGGCGATTTTCTGAAATCTTGATGCTCTCGGCTAAATCATTTTGAACCTTGCCTTCCGGCGTAAGCCGTACCAGGCCGGAATAGACAAGCGAGGAAAGATTCTTGTCGGCCTCTGATAGGGCGAGAACCGGATTGATGAACCGGGGATTACCGATAACCCCTTCAGTTAAAGTGCCGCCCTGGATTGGAACTTCCATGAGAAAGGCGTTGCTCGCCCTCCAAAACAGAGTCAATCCGGACAAGATGAAGACGGCGGCGAAGAAATAGAAAACGGTTTTCTCCGCCATGGTAAAGGAGCGCAAAGTTCTTTTAACCGCGCGTTCCTTCGGAATATTGAAGCGCCTTAAGAGAAGCGCCCGTAGAGCTTTAAAGGTCATTTGCTGTTAGCGGGAGAGAATCAAGCTGGCGAAGGCAGCCAAAACAAACAAAACGGCCACGACACAGGTGGCTCTGAAAAGGAGCTTTTCGAAGCCCCTCCTGGTAAAGCGCATATTTGAGCTGTCCCCACCGAAAGCGGCGCCGAGACCGGCCTCCGAACGCTGGAGAAGCACTCCAGCAATCAAGAGAACGCTAAGAAATACCTGTATATCCTGTATATAAGGAAGAATAACTGAAATCATCTGTGCCAGGTAATCCTAACCTAATTTCCCTAAATAGTCAATTTATATTATTTATTGACTTTATCACGCCCTTTTTGTATATAATTGACACCTATGAATAAAAAAATTGTGCCAGTAGGAGAGAGAGTCCTGATTAAGCCATTTACGGAAGCGGATTTGCGCAAGGGCGGAAAGAAGTCTGTCCTTATCCTTCCCGATTCGATGACCAAAGAGAAATCTGCCCAAGGCAAAGTGCTCGCGGTAGGAGATGTGAAGAAGGTTAAGGTTGGAGATACTGTTCTATTTTCCAAGTATAGCTACGATGAGATTGAGCAGGATGGGGAGGAATTGTATTTATTAAAGGAAGAGAATGTATTGGCAATTATCAAAAATGGCTAAAAAAATTTTATTTAACCAGGAAGCAAGAGAGGCGCTGAAAAGAGGCGTTGATAAAGTCGCTGATGCGGTAAGAATCACCATCGGTCCGCGCGGCCGGAATGTCGTCCTGGACAAGGGCTACGGCGCGCCCATCATAACTAATGACGGCGTTACCATCGCCAAGGACATAACGCTCCCGGACAAGTTCGAGAACATGGGCGCGGAAATCGTCAAGGAAGTCGCCTCTAAAACCAATGACTCCGCCGGCGATGGCACTACCACTTCCGTAATTCTTACTCAAGCACTAGTAGCGAGCGGTTTCAAGAAATCCGTTTCGGGCTCGAGCTCGATGGGCATCCGCCGCGGCATCGAGGAAGCGACAAAAGATGCCATCCAGGCGCTGAAAAAGATGGCCAAGCCCATAAAAGCCGATGCCGAAGTCAAGCAGGTGGCCACTATCTCGGCTGAGTCGGAAGAAATCGGCACTATTATCGCCGATACCGTGAAGAAAATTGGCAAGGATGGCGTAGTCACGGTTGAAGAGTCTCAGACCATGGGCATAGATTCCAATATTGTGGAGGGCCTCGAGTTTGACAAGGGCTATATCTCGGCTTACATGATAACTGATGGGAGCCGCATGGAAGCGGAATACAAGGACCCCGCAATTCTCATAACTGATAAAAAAATATCCGTTATCAAAGATATCCTGCCTCTCTTGGAGAAGCTCGCTTCAAGCGGTAAGAAAGATTTGGTTATTATCGCTGAAGACGTGGACGGGGAAGCACTGACTACTTTCGTCTTAAACAAGCTTCGCGGTTCGTTCAATGTTCTCGCTGTCAAAGCTCCCGGCTACGGTGATAAGAAGAAAGAGATGCTGGGTGATATCGCCGTGACCGTAGGGGCGAAAGTTATTTCGGACGAAGTCAGCTTAAACTTCGAAAAGGCGGAGCTTAATATGCTCGGACGCGCCTCGCGCGTGGTCTCGACCAAGGACAATACCATCATTGTCGGGGGCAAGGGCAAGAAAGCCGATGTGGTGGCAAGAATCCAGGCGCTCCAGGCGCAAAAGGAGAATACCGATTCGAAATTCGATATGGAAAATCTGGAGAAACGCATCGGGAAGCTCGTCGGCGGAGTGGCTGTCATCAGAGTGGGCGCCGCGACCGAGACCGAGATGAAGTATTTGAAGTTAAAGATTGAAGACGCGGTCAACGCCACCAAAGCGGCTATCGCCGAAGGCATCGTCGCCGGTGGCGGTAGCGCTTTAGCCAAAGTTTCCAAGAAAATCGAAACCAAGTACAAAGAATCAAAAGAAGCAAGGATGGCTACGGAAAACGCCGAGGCGGCTGAATTTGCTGCCGGCTATAACGCGGTAATCGAGGCGCTCAAAGAGCCGCTCCGCCAGATTGCCAATAATGCCGGTATTGACGCAGGGGTCGCGGTGAATGAAGTGCTTAAAGGCCAGGCAAATTCCGGCTACAACGCCTTGGCTAATATTTTCGTACCCGACATGTTCGAGGCGGGTATCATCGACCCGGTCAAGGTTACTCGCGCCGCGCTTGAGAACGCCGCGTCCGCCGTGGCCATTCTTCTTACCACCGAAGTGGCTATAGCCGATGAACCGGAGAAAGATAAGTCCGCCCCCCATCACAGAGAGGAGGGTATGGATTACTAAAAGTGCTATAATATTGCCATGTCATTAATGACTATATTTTTAGTAATTATCGCGGTATTGGCGCTCTGGTTTATTGTCGGCTACAACAGCTTCATCCGCCTTATTAACAGGGCGAAAGAGGCCTGGGCAGATATCGATGTCCAGCTCAAAAGGAGGTATGACCTTATTCCGAACTTGGTCCAGACGGTAAAGGGCTATGCCTCTCACGAATCAACCGCCTTCGAGAACGTGACCAGGGCCAGGGCTGCTGCCATGGGAGCCACATCTCTTTCTCAAAAAAGCCAGACGGAAAACGAGCTTGTAGGAGCTCTGAAATCCCTTTTCGCGGTTTCTGAAGCGTATCCGGAACTCAAGGCCAATCAGAATTTTCTCAAGCTTCAAGAAGAGCTCGCCGATACCGAGAACAAGATTCAGGCCGCCCGCCGCTTCTACAACACCAACGTGCGCGACCTCAATACCAAAATAGAATCGTTTCCCTCAAATTTCATCGCCAATATTTTCAATTTCTCGAAAATGGAATTCTTCCAACTTGAACAGTCGGCGGCGCGCGAGCCGGTTCAGGTGAAGTTTTAAACATCAAGTCTGTTATGGCCAACCTTTATACTCATCAGGATGAGAATATTTTTAAGACTTGGGTGCTTTTGATATTTTTCTTTTCTCTGATAATTGCCTTGGGCTGGCTCTTTTCGTACTATTTTGAAAATCAGGGCATTCTATACTTCGCGGTTTTTCTCGCTTTCCTTATGAACATTTTTTCTTACTGGTTCTCGGATAAGATAGTGCTAAAGCTTCACAAAGCAAGGCCAGCCACCCGGGAAGAATATTTCGACCTCTGGAACGCGGTTGAGAATCTCTCTATCGCTGCCGGTCTGCCGATGCCCAAGCTCTATGTCATAGACGATTCTTCTCCGAATGCTTTTGCTACCGGCCGTGATAAAAAGCACGCGGTGGTCTGCGTCACAATAGGACTGCTCAAGATTCTTAATAAGAACGAGCTTGAAGGAGTCGTTGCCCACGAACTTTCTCACATCGGTAACTGCGATATGCTGCTATCCACGGTGGTAGTCGTCATGGCTGGTTTCGTTGCCTTAGTTTCGGATTTTTTCCTGCGCTCCCAACTCTGGGGAAGGCGCGACAGGCGCGAAAACGGCCCCGTCATGGTAATAGGCATTCTACTTGCCGTCCTCTCTCCTCTGGCAGCCACTTTTATCCGCCTGGCTATTTCCCGCAAAAGGGAATTTCTGGCTGACGCAACCGGGGCCCTTCTCACCCGGTACCCGCAGGGCCTCGCAAGTGCCTTAAGAAAAATTAGCGCCGTCCCAAGGCCCTTGCGGAGCGCTAATAGCGCCACCGCCCATCTTTTTATCGCGAACCCGTTCGGGCCGTCCGGATTTTCCGGCCTGTCCAAGCTGTTTCTCACTCATCCACCAGTGGAAGAGAGAATCCGTGCTTTAATAGAGGGTAAATAATGCCCAGAGCCAAAGTCATCGTAAAGAAGAGCGAAGAAACCCTTCTCAATAAAATTGCCGAACTTGAGCAGACTGTAAGAATGCTTAAGGAAGATCTTATTCATGACACTCTAACAGGCCTTAAAACCCGCGTCTTTTTCGAAGAAGAGGCCGGTGTTCGGCTCAAAACTATGACCGAACATCCTCATACCAAGAGAAAACCATGGTTCAGCTCTACGCATCTTGCCATTATTCTCTTCGACATAGATTATTTCAAAAAGATAAATGACACTTACGGCCATCTGGCGGGCGACGGCGTGCTGAAGGCAATCTGCGCGAGCATTGAGAAGGGAGTAAGAAAAGCCGATATTGTGGCGCGCTGGGGCGGAGAGGAGATTGTCGTAGCGCTTTTAGGAGCGACCGAGAAGGTGGCGATGAAAAAAGCGGAGACTATCAGGAAGAGTATAGAAAGTTTCGGTTTTAATAATCTGCCGAATATTCTGGTGACCATAAGCGGCGGAGTAGCTTCCGAAGAACCGGGCATTACTTTAAACGAACTGGTCAGGCGTGCCGACCAGGCGCTCTATCAGGCGAAAGAGAGCGGCCGGAACAAAGTGGTTTCCTATTCTTCGCTCGTAAGTTAATATGCTTCAAAACGGAGGCGTCGCATAGTGGTCTAGTGCGCACGCTTGGAAAGCGTGTAGGGCGCAAGCCCTCCAGGGTTCGAATCCCTGCGCCTCCGCCAGATGGGAAAATGCAAATTTGCAGAGGTTGCCTCGTCCCGCCGTTGGCGG
>JBBUAI010000003.1:0-4837 GCA_038058745.1 Patescibacteria group bacterium | reverse complement strand
CCATAAGAAACTTCACCGCGTGCCGCTCATCTTCAGTCATCTTCTCCCAATCCTGAACATCTTCCTTAAGAGCTATTTCGTGCGGGAACCAAGTATTCCTGACCGCCTGATTGTAAAGGTCATAAGCCCACTGATAGCGGATAGGGTGAAGATTCGTGTCTTCAGGGGCTGGCTTTCCAATTAGCATGGATTTAGGATTCTGGATTTATGATTTATGAATAATTACTGGCAGCTGTCGCAGATAAGGGCGTCTCCGGGGTCCGACACATGGATATTAAGCGTCTTCTTCGAAGCCGGCTCCGATTCGACTATCGTAGGCGTGGGGACAGTAACGGCCGCCACCTCGCCCGATTTTACTGGCTCCTGTGTGGCTTTGGCAAATGCGGGAGAGCTATTGAGTGAAGCAAGGGCGGCAAAACCACGACGGCCCTGCGCCTCTGCCTTATTGACCCGGACAGTCGATTGTTCAGCGGTATGCCTCGGCTTCATGTGGAGATAATAAGTGCTCTTAAGGCCTTTCTCCCAGGCGGTAGTGTAAATTTTCATAGTCTCGTCCACGTCGCGCGTCTCAAGATAAATATTTCTGGAAATGGCCTGATCGAACCATTTTTGGGCGCGAGCGGCCACTTCCACGTAGGCGTATGGAGAATTGGTGAATGAAGTCTTATAAACGTCTCTTATATGCTCCGGAATCTCGGTAATTTCAGAGATATCACCTTGGCTTTCGATAATTCTTCCTTTGGCCATGTCCCAGAGGTCCATGTTTTTGAGGTCTTTTACCAGATTATGGTTGATATCGAGGTACTTGCCGGAAATTTTGTTTCTCGAGAAAACTTGAGAGAAGCGCGCATCCATGCCGGGTACCGTGCCCGCGACAAGGCCAATGTTGGCATTCGGCGCCACTGCCATGAGGGTGGCGTTTCTTATGCCTCCTCTCACCTTCTCTCTCAAAATATTCCAGTCGAGGCCCCTGTGGTGGCTACTCTTATCCAGCACAAGTTCCATGCCCCGGTCGCGCTCAAGCGTTTCTATGGAATCTATCGGCACGTGACCCTTAGACCACCTGGAACCCGGAAAATTTTTGTAAGTGCCACGGCCTTGCGCCAAGTTCGCGCTCTCGTCTATCGCCATATAAGAGATGAATTCGAAGACCCGGTCGGCGAAGTTGTAAGCATGGACGCTGTCATAGGCGAGGCCGAGTTTCTCGAAGACGTCCGCGACCCCCATAACGCCGAGCCCCACAGCGCGGTTCTCGGAATCCGACCTTCTCGCTTCTGGCAAGGTCAAAGTATTGATATCGACGAGATTGTCGAGGAAGCGTACGGCGAGTCGCACCGTTTCTTCGAGTTTCTGCCAATTGACTTCTTTATTGTTGACGTGGGTGGCTAGATTCACCGATGCCAAATTACAGACGGCGATATTCTCACGGTCCTGGGGCAGACAGATTTCGGTGCAGAGATTCGACATGTGAATGGTGCCGGTATTGTTGTTCAAGGCGCGGAGGTTGATGGCATCTTTCCAGACGAGCCACGGATGAGAGGTGGTCTGGAGAGCGACCAGCATCTTTCTGAAAAGCTCCGAGGCGGGCACTTTTTTGAAAGTACGCATTCTTCCGGATTTCGCCTTCTCGACGTACTCCGCGTAACGAGAACTAAAGGCTTGGCCATAAAGCTCGACCAGGTCCGGCGTTTCCTTCGGGTCGAAGAAGAACCATTCATCATTATTCCTTACCCGCTTCATGAATTCGTCCGAAATGTAGGCGGCGGTGTTGGCCGTGCGCATGCGGGCGTAATCGTCGCCGGCATTGTGCTTCCATTCGATGAATTCTTGGAAATCCAAATGCCAGTTTTCCATATAGAAACATAAGGCGCCCTTCTTCTTGCCGCCCCGCTGGATGGCTCTTATGGCAGTATCCATGATTTTCGCGAAGGGTGTCGGCCCGGTGGAGGCGCCGCCGCCGGCCGTAACTAGAGGTGAGCCGGAGGCGCGGAGCTTGGTCATGGAGACGCCCAATCCGCCGGACATCTTGGAGAGAAGCATCACGTCGGAGACGGACTTGGCGATATGCTCCATGTCATCCTCAACTTGAAGAAGGAAGCAGTTGGAAAGAGCCGGGCGGGTAGTGCCCGCGCCCAAGTTGCATGAACCGCCGGCGATGAAGTCGAGCTTCGACATCTTATGGTAGAAAAGTTTCGCCCACCTGGTCGGGTCGTCTTCGTTGTAAGAAAGGCCCATGGCCACCCGCATGAAGAAATACTGCGGCGTCTCAAGCGGCTCCTGCTTCGCGTTCTTCACGGCGTAGCGGTTGAGAAGACCGGAAAGGCCGGCGTAGAGAAAAAGTTCGTCGCGGTTTATGTCGAGCGTTCTCGCGATTTCTTTCAAATCGAATTTCTCCGCCATTCTTTTGTCAAGCCGGCCTTCGGCGATTCCCTTCTCAACGTAAGTTTGGAAAAATTCACGGTGCTTTTTCTCCAGAACTTTCTTATCATCGTCGTAATCGCCCAGATTTTTTTTGTAAACGGTCTTTAAGAGGAGTCGGGTGGCGATTTTATCGTATTCCGGGTCGTCTTTGACATTCTGAATGGCGGCATTGATGGTCGCCTGGTCCATTTCCTCGGTGGTGATGCCTTCATAGAGCGTGAGCCGGGTTTCGGTCGCGACCTGAATAACTTTTGAGATTGGGTCGGAGAGGCCGACAGTGGCGCGTTCTATCGAGCGATTGATTTTGTCTGCGTTGAACGGTTCCTTGGTGCCGTCGCGTTTGGTGATTTGAAGACTGATAAGCGGTGGTTGAAACATGTCTGATTTGTTTATAGATTTTACAGAAATTTTAGCTACAAAAATAGTGTGGATTAGAGAGACGGAGACACCTTTGTACCTATGTCAATACCTAAATTTGAGGCTTCACCAGCCCCTATTTCCAAAACATATTTTATGTTGTCTGGTGGATAAAAGACCCGCGGATAGGTATAAGGGTTTACTAATCTTTCAACCCCTCTAACTATGAAGCTTTCATCAACCCAAACAATGTCTATTGGGAAATTCATGTCCTTCATCCAGAAGCCGTATTTTCCAGGAGTACCGAAGATAAAAAGCATGCCGGCTCCATCCGCGAGTGTTTCCCTCCCTGAAAGCCCCATTTCTCTCTCTACTTCCGTATCAGCAATCTCGACAATGATTGTTTTTTCTCCGATTTGGATAGTCTGAATTGCCTGATAACGGCTGGGAGCCGGCTTTTGCATAACTAAATAAAACGAACCGGTGATGACCGCAAGTCCGACAACTAGAAAAAAGAAATTCTTCATCTCTTGAGTATAACAAAAACTCCCTTCGGGGAGTTTTTGTTCAGGTTCGCCTTGCGGCGACACTTACATTGGTCGGCGGTCGCGAGGAGCGCGGGGCTCAAGCGGACGAGCGACGTTTACGGTCAACTTTCTTCCTTCGAAGTCATTGCCGTTATACATCTCGATGGCCTTCTGGGCTTCATCGTCATTCGACATCTCGACGAATCCGAAACCTTTGCTTCTGCCGGTCATACGGTCAATGATAATTGACGTAGAGACGACAGAGCCAGCCTTGGCGAACAGGTCGCCTAAAGAGGCCTCTGTCGTGGAATAAGGAATTCCTCCGACGTATAGCTTCGTTGTCATTTTCTTTATGCCGGCGTTATTTTAACCATGTAAGTGCCGGACCTATCTCATTTCACGCTCGCTTGCGCATGCATTCACGAGAAACTTACATAAGTTTATTATAACATATCTTAAAATAAAAAACAAAGCCCTGGCGGTTGTGCCGTCAGGGCTTTGTTTTTTATTTTTTGAAAGAACGAGACTTTGCTACCTAATTAAGACGTCTCTTTAAAGGAGAGCTGTCAGACCTTGAAGTTAAAATTTGAACCAGGACTTTACTTTATCCCAAAGGAGAAAACGTAAACCCAGGAACTCAAGTCCCACGAAGAAAAGGAAGCCGACCGGGGTAAACGGCGTGAGAATGGAAAGCGCCCCCACCAGAACAAAAATAATGCCTAAGATTTTCTTTAAAGATTTTTTCATTCAGAGAAATAATAATCTCCCGCCTTCAGTAAACTTTCGGCGGGCAAGCAAGTTTTTAATGGAGTTAAGTATAACTCAATTCACTGGCTTCTTGGCCTGAGCTTGTCGAAGGTTGGCACCTGCCTGCCGGCAGGCAGGCAGGTCGCTCTTTGAATTATGAAAAAAGAAAGCCGCCTGAGACTGTGCCAAGGCGGCTCGTTGCGCGTGAGCGCGGATGATGGTCTACTTCTCGATCGGATCAGCCAGCGATGGGAAAAACCGAGTGTATTTGTCTCCCGTGCCCTTTGGCTTAAGTTCGTCGAAACGCACATCGTGAAGCTTCATCAACTCCTCCTATTGGAATCTTAGCCTGACATCGCGTAAGCGTCTGCCAGATCTATAACCCATTACATAAACCTCTTCCTGTGATTGCTGTGGCTTTCCACCCAAAGCGTCGATCTTGCCTGAATTGAACTTCTTGATCAATTGAGGTGCCCTGTGGCTGTTAGTGATGTGCTTTGGGCATTCGTGATTATGTCCATCGTCCCAGCCACAATATTCACAATGAACCATAAATCCTCCTCAAAGAACTACGGACACAGGACACAAACACTGTGCCCCACCAGAAATATCTAGTCGAGATACCTATGGTGGAACCTCAAGAACTTAGCCTTGAGACGCTCTATCTTAGCACGTTTGCATTTAAAAGTCAAGAAGCGTCGTTTTAGCCGCTTCTTGGAGAAAAATCCCTATGAAAAAATTTCTTTTGCCCTTATTGATAAATCCTTTTCCTTTTCGCCAAAAAA
>JBBUAI010000002.1:0-5463 GCA_038058745.1 Patescibacteria group bacterium | reverse complement strand
GGCGGGGTGTTCTTTTTATCTATTTCCAAAAAGATTCTGTGGTGGATAGCTTGGTTGACAGAAAACGCCTATTTGATAGTCTATACATACAAACGGCTTCGGCCCTACTCCATCGCAAGATGGAGGAACAAGAAAAACTCAAGGTAAAAGTGCCTTGAGCTTTTTCTTTAATATTCTGAAATCTTTTTCTGAAATGTAGCCAATCATACGACGCAATCTTTTAGCATCAACCAGTTTGATTTGCGATAATATTACTGTACTTTTCTCATCATTATGGTTATCCTCTGAATGAATATTGAAGGTAAAGTAGAAAGGTAAATCTTTTTGTACGCGTGTCATAGGAACACCCCAGAATATTTCATTATTAAACTTGCGAATAATGACAACAGGTCTTAGAAATTGCTCACCTTGTCCATCCTGTTCAAATCCTATATTTTCTCCAAGATGACAACCATATTTCACGTTCATGGAAGAAAAGTCTTGGTTCGTTTGTATTGTGAAGTGTCTGCTTGAGTGGTGTCCAGGTCTTAAAATCCTTTTTCATTACGTATAATTATACCCGACTCTCAAGGATTCCCGAATAATTTTCTAGGAGGAGGGATTTTAACCTTGAATTCAAACGGGACACACTTCGCTGGAGAGATGTAGCGAGTGGAATTATCTAGAGGTGGATGTTGTCTTGCGTTCGTGCTGTGCCAACAGACAACTTAGACATGTGAAGTAGGGTAAGAGGCAATCTCGGATTGAAGGAGAACTATGAATTTCCGCATGATGTCAATAAATTCCGCCTCGGCGTTTTTTATTGCAATTTCCCTTTCCACGGAAGTTGAGATACCAAGAACTTGCCCGTTTGAGGTAGAGGTACTGCGGGAGCGGCCCGGTCTGCTTCTCCTTACCGGCGTAGATTCTTCCGCCGGAGAGCTCGGTACAGAAACAGAAGCCCCTCCGCTTAACTCGACGTCGTCAATGCTCACTACATCGCTTGAGGCGCCCAAATTTGCAAAGAATCGGAAGCGGAACCCGGATTGGTTATTTGCTCCCGATGAAATATTTAAAATACTTTGCTTGTAGCCCGAGGTTGTTGAAGCGTTAGTTATGTCCTCTACCGTAGTCCAGCTTGACCCATCTAGAGACCATTCAACCAGAACATGGTCGCCTGATTCAAGACTATTATTGATTTTGTACCAGAACGAAAGAGAAATATTTTCGTAACCAGATGTGGATTGTTCCCTAATGATAGCGTAGGTCTGTCCCGTAGTAGTACCGTTTACTTGCGCACGCTTAGAACCGCTAAAAGCACCGGAAGCATTATCAATGACATCCCATTCGGTCAGGACATCCTGTGACCAACCGAAGAATTCCGTATCCGATTCAAAGCCATCCGAGAAAAGGGTGACAGCATGGGTAATAAAAGGCACAAAATACATAGCACAGAGTCCAAATAAAATTAGTTTGCGCTTTTTCACTTACTTAGCTTTCTGGCCGAGATTGTAAGCTTTCCGCTTGATGCGCTCGCGGCGGCCGGTCGAGCGAAAATGCTTGAGATAACCAATTTTATGCAAATGAATGGGAGAAAATCCGGCAAACCAGAGAATGCCCCTTCTCAATTCGTTGGTAGTGTCGCCGAAAATAATTCTCTGCGCCAGAGGAATGGTGTCGGAAGTGACAACCATAGAGGCACTTCTGCCTTTCAATAATTTCCTCCAGCTGAATTCGGCGGTGAATCTGAAGGCGAAGCCGGGCAGCCACGTTCGGTCGAAGAGACCTTTGAGAAGCGCCGGCATGGTGGACCACCAACTGGGGTAAAAAACGGTAAAGTGTTCGCACCAGCGCATATTTTCCTGGAATTGATGGAGGTCCGGCTCGAGTTCCTGCATCAGGCGGTAGCCGTGGTGGAGAATGGGGTCGAATTGCATGTCAGAGATGTTCATTCTGCGCACTTGATGCCCCGCATCAAGTGCGCCCTTCTCGTATTCGTCCGCCAGGGTGCAATTGAAGCTGTCGGTATCCGGATGACCGAGCAGGATAAAGACTTTTTTCTTGCGGGTAAAAAACATTTGGCTATTTATAGTGAGTTTATCGAACTATTCCCTCATTAATTTCTGTAATTCCGCCTGGTGCTTGCGCATGACTATGAGCGTGGCCGTTATCTCGCTCTGGCCCTGCTTGGTCAAATTCTTTACCTCTTCACCGATTTTCTTGAAAAATTCAGGATTCTTCTCCATAACTGCGAGCAATTTCTCGCGCTCGGCTTCGGGCACGTCTTTCATCTTATGCTTCAAGGCCTGCTTGAGCATGAAATTCTTGAAAAATCCCATACGTATGATTACCGTTTCTGGAGAATCTTTACTACGAGCACCCCGTCATAAATGAACGATGCTGAATCATCGACGGAAGTGTTGGCCGGCTGGAAGACGCCCCTTGCCGTAACCTTGGTGCCCTCATTCATGGTGTTTTCCACTCCGGTGGGACTGTTTAGGGCATAGACCTTGCCGTCATCGCCCTTTATGCCCTTTACGCACTCTTGTCCTTCAATATTTATGCGGTAAGGCAGACAGGCAATTACGCCCATAACGGTAATCTCATTCCCTTTGGTCTCTATAGCTTCTTCATTCTGGTTTCCAGATGGAGCTGGAGAGTTTCTAAACAAGAATATTCCGCCGAAAAGCCCCGCCAGAACCAGTAAAGATACAATAATTCCTTTTTTAGGCATGAGCCGATTATAGCAATTATTCGGCCGCGCACAAAGCCGCAAGTTGAGAGAGGTCGGCTGCTGTCGCCGCCCCCGCTTCGCCCTCGTTTAAGTAATACATGATGGCCTTGGGGTCGCTTATATGCTCGAGGCCCAGAGCGTGCCCCAGCTCATGGGCAAGCACCCGCACCAGCTTGTCATGATTCGAGAATTCGTAAATATCGATTTTCTCCCCGTCCGGACCGTTCGAGTATATTCCCCCGGCGAAAGTCTCGCCCCGCGAGGCGCCGATGGTGTTGTATTGGGCGACATTGAGGTTTAAGGCGCGAGCCAGGCGATTCAGATGGTCAATAAAAGAGTTCAAGTCTTTCACTTTTTGATTGAGTTTGCTTTCCATCGCTTTGATTCTTGAAATATCATTTTCGAGCGAAAGCTCCTCGGATTGAAGTTCGTCGAACTCTTTCTTGGAAGTGCGATTGCTTTCATTCCATGCTTTGATATGGGCCTCGTAGGTAGCGCTTTTCTCGTTAAATCTGGCTACTTCATTATCATAAACCCTCTTCAAGCCCTCATATTCCGACTTCAACCGAAGGTAGGAAGATTCAAGGGCGCGGTAATCCGCTTCGGTCTCCTTTACCCCGCTTTCTATCTGGATTAATTCCTTCGTTACCTCCTGGCGATAGTCGTAGACAAGATTAATCGCAAGCTCTCCATCTTCCGGTGCGTAAGCAAAGAGGTTTTTGCCCGATGGCCTTTCCCATACCGTTTCTGCTTCGGTTAGAGCGGTAAGAAAATCTTTCTGGCTTATATTAAATCTCCGGTCGAAAGAGCCGATAGCGTAAGTAATCGGCTCAGTACACGGAATAGGCTTCCTCCACCAATCATTTCTCCTACCGAGAAAAATTGCACCAAATATGAAGAGTGTCGCAAATACTTTTCGCATATTAAACTATTGGCCGATTTTATCATAAGGAAGAAGGTGCCCCTTATGGGCGGCACCTCCTTATCCTCAATGCTATTCTGGTGGCCTCGTCCGGACTCTCTCCGTAACCCAGAACATCTCGCGTCACTCGCCATGGTCTGTGGTCAAGTTTGTCAGAACCGGGTGGAACCATCCGGACCAGAAACTGTGCGTTGGGGGTATTGGGTTTCTCAATCACGTACGTGAGGCCGGCCAGATTGGACCTTTCGTACATATAACCCTCCTGAACCACGGGAATTGTCTAATTGTCATTGTAGATGGTATAATCTTCTTGTCCAGCTATTAGGGACTTAATACATCATATTAATTTAATTTATGCCTAGAACTGCAAATCCAGCCCTTCTCAAGCCGATGAAGCTCTCATCCGAGCTAGAAGCGGTGGTGGGCTCAGGTCCGATGCCTAGAGGACAAGTGGTCAAGAAGATGTGGGAATATATCAAGAAGCATAACCTTCAGAATCCTTCCAACAAGAGAAATATCATGGCCGACGCCAAGTTGAAACCGATTTTCGGCGGCAAGTCGGAGGTCACGATGTTTGAAATGACAAAACTCGCTTCGGGACATATGAAATAGGCCATAAGGCTTGATGGTAGTAATGGAAAAGCCGGTCCCGCTGCACTTCGGCGGGACCGGCTTCGGTAAAGCCTGACAGCTCTTCAGTTAGAAGAGCCTATCGAGAAATCTGAAGAGCGGACTAAATAGCGTGCCCGGACTTACAGCCTCGACAACCACAAAGACCACCACACTAACCAGAAATACCACAAGGAACGCTTCGATATTCCTCATAAAACCTCCTTTTTAAATAATACCACATTAGTATTAAAAAGTAAAGCGAAGTGCCCACACGCGAAACTCCGTTCAGGAGCGAAGTGTGGAGGATACTGGAAGTAGTTCGGACGCATTTCGCCGCCGTAGGCGGCGAGAAAAGCCTCCCGCGAAAATCCGAAATCGCGGCTCCGCCGCGCCGATGACAATTTCCAATTTTTCTTTGGCGGCAAATTCTTTCAATTCGAGATTATTTCGAACCAGATTTGGGGTTTTGTTCCCGGTTTTCGTAATAACTTTTCAACACGTCCTGAACTTTTGGAGTCATCAGAGATTCACGGACTTTAGAATCAAAAGCATTTTCAAGGATTGTGTTGAAACGATCTAAAGATTCAGCTCGTTGCGCCCAATTAAATAATTTTTCAATCGTTCGGCCAGATTCCACATACCCCTTGACTCCAGTTATAGCTTCTCTAATCGCCACTTGCGTATTATCCCAATTTGCTTCCATGTGCATTTTTTCAACAACTTCTGAATCGCTTTTAGCAATACCACTTTCGTTGAAACCGGAAAGCTGCCTTTCTGCTTCTGCTTTGTCTTGTTGTAAGTCTTCTAGTTCAGCTCTTTTCCTTTCAAGATTCCTTGCAAAATCAGATTCAGGACCAACATCTGTACCCGCTGCTTCTAATACGGGTTGCTGGGCTTCCATTTTTCCAATTTCATCTGATAAAGCATCTATTTTACGAGTAAATAGGTCGGCTCTAGATTTCTCTCCGCTGGCGCGTAAGCGGTCGTGCGCGGCCTCTCGCGCCTTATCTTCAATCGATTTTTGTTCTGGAACATCTGCAGTGGAAGTTTCTGGCTTGATTCCCATTTCTTCGGGGGATGGACGTTCAAATGACATATATTTGTAAGTTAAAAAGTTAGTTAATAAATTATTTTAGACCTTTATGATAAAATTTTCTTTTCCCAAAAATAAAATGCAGTTCGAGCCGATATTTTTACAGGTTCTTTGGCGGTTTTT
>JBBUAI010000001.1:0-5264 GCA_038058745.1 Patescibacteria group bacterium | reverse complement strand
TCATCACCAATACCAAATTCTCCTCGACAGCCGTACATTACGGAATCTGCAAAAACATGACTCTTATCGGCTGGAATTATCCGGAGAAAGGCAATCTCCAGGATATGATAGAGGAAGAGAGTCTTCATCCCATTACTTGCTTAAACACTCTCTCAACGGCTCACAAGAAAGCCCTCTTGACGGCCGGGGTAGTACTTTGCTCTAGCATCGAGGAAAACCCAGAGGTCCTGGAGAAGGTTCTCGGCGCCGGCTTCGAATCAGTGCCGGTACTTAATGAAATAACAGAATTAAAATGATTACACAACTTATCACCGCTTTGCTTCTAGGTTCTATCCTCGGCATAGAGAGAACCTTGGCGCATAAGACCGCCGGAGTGCGCACGTACGGCCTGGTTTCCATGGGGGCGTGTCTCTTTGTCATCCTGGCGAGAATTGTCGGGCCTGTAACAGACATCGGCTCTCCAGGCCAGATGTATGTTCTCCAAGGTCTTATTATAGGCATTGGCTTTATCGGTGGTGGGACGATTCTCCGCACTCATGAGCACAATCATGAACATGCTTCCGGCCTTACCACGGCAGCCGGCCTCTGGATTGTCACCGGCATCGGTGCCGCCGCCGGATACGGACTTCTGCCATTAGCGCTCTTTACCACCATAGCCACCCTTTTGGTCTTTACAGTTTTCTGGTTTATAGAAAGGAAGATAATTTCGCGAGGATAGTATGGAGAAAGAAGAGGGGCTTAAAAAGATAAAAGAAGATGTTTTGAGTCTTACGGAATCGCCCTTGTACGCCGAACGGATAAAAAACGGGTATTTCCCCGTCATCGGTGAGGGCAATCACTCGGCTGAAATCATGTTCGTGGGTGAGGCGCCGGGGGAGAATGAGGCGAAAACGGGCAGGCCCTTCTGTGGCCGGGCGGGAAAAGTTCTGGAAGAACTTTTAAAATCCATCGGTATAGATAGAAAAGAGGTTTACATCACCAATATCATCAAGGACCGTCCGCCCGGTAACCGCGACCCTCTGCCCGACGAGATTCTACTCTACGCGCCGTTTCTCGACAGGCAAATTGAGTTTATCAAGCCGAAGGTTATCGCTACGCTCGGGCGCTTTTCCATGCAATATGTCATGACACGATACGGTCTGGACTTCGAACTAGACTCCATCAGTCGAATCCACGGGCAAGTATTTGCCGCTGATAAGTTCAAGGTAATTCCTCTCTACCATCCGGCAAGCGCCATCTATAATCAGCAATTGTTACCTACTCTCAAAGAGGACTTCAGGATCCTCAAAACTCTCACTTGACATTGATTGTAAAGTACTGGTACGTATGATATCATTTATATAGATTGTTCGGCCGGGCACGAATCCACAGGAGGGGTTATGTGTCACCATCCATACGACAAGCTCCAACCATTCAGGCAGCCCGGTTATGCGTTGTGCACGGAGTGCCACACTTTCATCGAGTGCCCCCATCCGCTTCTCTTGCTTTACCCGTGGTGGCCGAATTCAAACGGAGACTGCGAGGACGACGCAAGGTGCGCCGGTTGTGGGATGCACTTGTCGAAGGAACGTCCACACATGGGTGTTCCCGCAATAGCACCCACATTCTTGCGGATGCAGTAGACCAACCATGGAATCCCAGCGGACAGTATCTGCTGGGATTCTTCGTTTCTTAATACTAAAATATGCTATATTCATCCCATGCGTTCGGCTGAAATCCGGGAAAAATTTTTAAACTTTTTTAAAGACCGCGGTCATACCATAGTGTCTTCTTCATCGCTCGTGCCGGAAGGGGATTCTTCGGTCCTTTTTACCACTGCCGGCATGCAGCAATTCAAGCCGCATTTCATCGGCCTGAAAAGTGCCAAAGAAGATTTCGGCTCTTTGAATCTTGCCTCTTGCCAGAAATGCGTGCGCACCTCCGATATTGAGGAAGTGGGGGACGCAAGCCATCTGACATTCTTCGAGATGCTCGGCAACTTTTCCTTCGGCGGCTATTGGAAGAAGGAAGCGATTGAATATGCCCATGAATTCATAACCAAGGTCATGGATTTGAAAATAGACTACGTTTCCGTATTTAAAGGAGAGGGAAATGTGCCTGAAGATAAAGAGTCTGAAGAAATCTGGAAATCGATCGATTCTAATATCATCGTCAAGAAATTCGGCAGGGCCGATAATTTCTGGGGCCCGACGGGGGAAGAGGGGCCATGCGGTCCGACTACCGAAATTTACGTGGAAGGAATAGAAATCTGGAACATTGTTTTCAACGAGTATTATCAGAACAAAGATGCTTCGCTTAAACCACTCACAACAAGAGGCGTTGATACCGGCATGGGGCTTGAAAGATTGGTTAAGGTTGTTCAAAAAGTGGAAACGGTTTTCGAGATGGATTTATTTCTGCCCATTATGTGGGCCGCTGGTTCGAGAATCGTCTCCGACCACATCCGGACTTCATGCTTCATGATTTCCGACGGAGTCACTCCGTCCAATACGGATAGGGGGTATATTTTGCGCCGTCTTTTGCGCCGCGCTTACATGAAAAACAAAAACATGAATCCGGTCATTGATGCGGTAATCAATCATCCCAGTTATCAAGGGCTCTACGCCTTTTCTCCGGATATTAAAGAAATCGTGGCTCAAGAACTCAAAAAGTTCCAAAAGACGCTTGATGCCGGCCTAAAGCAGGTTGAAAAAGGCGAAGACCCGTTTATACTTTTTACCAGCTACGGCTTGCCGCTCGAGATAATAGAAGAGGTCGTGAAAGTCGATAAAGAAAAATTTGCGGAACAGATGGAAGAACATCAAAATCTTTCCCGCGCCGCAGCGGAGCAGAAATTTAAAAAGTGATGTATAATATTTAAACATGCCGAGAAACATTGACGATATTATCGTGCCAGAAAGGCGGAAGAGCATCCGCGACATTCCCATTCCGGCCGGCCGGCGCAAGAGCGATAATCTGACTCGTCCTACCGCTCACAAAAGAGAATTGCCCAAGCAAGTTCCCGTGACAGTCTCGCCCGAGGAACTCGCGGATGCGGCGCGACCGCGCCACAATCCGGATTTTCCACGTTCGAGAAGGGGCTCCCGAAGGAAAGTGTGGCTCGCGGGAATGTTCGGGGCGCTTATTCTCATATTCGCCATCCTTTCTCTATTCGATGGCGCCACCCTTGCTTATGTTCCGAAGTCCGCCGCCCTCACTTTCAATAATGAGACTTATACCGCGAGAAAGTCAGGGACCTCCGGGCTCTTCTACAGCGTAGTCAAGCTCTCGCGCGAGAAGGGGCTAGAAGCCCCGGCTGCCGAAGAGACGAATGTTGAAAGAAAGGCCTCCGGGGTCATCGCCGTTTACAACGATGCCTCGGCCGAGCCGCAACGGCTTATAGAAAATACCCGCTTCGAGTCGGGAGCAGGGAAGATTTACCGCATTAAGTCCGCCATTACCATACCGGGGAAGTCGACTGTTTCAGGCGCGACGACGCCGGGGAGCATTGAGGTAACCGTCTATGCCGACGAACCGGGAGACTCTTATAATGCCGGACTCTCGGACTTTACCGTGCCCGGACTTAAGGGCACGCCGCGTTACTCAACCATCTATGCCCGTTCCAAAACTCCCATGACCGGCGGCTTCGTGGGCAAGGAAAAGCAGGTTTTGTCCGAAGATTTGGCTCGTACCAAAACGGAGCTTCAAACAGCTTTGCAGGATGAACTTTGGCGCGAGGTTCAAGCCGAAGTGCCCGGAGACTTCATACTGTTTCCATCGCTTTTGTCATTTACTTTTGAGGATTTGCCCCAGACGGGAGCTTCCGGCAATTCCGTGACCGTCAATTCCAAGGGCAACTTATACGGCATCATGTTCAAGAGAAGCGACCTGGCAAACTATCTCGCGAATAAAAAGCTCGGGCTTCCCGAAGGCGAGCTTCTGGAAATTCCCGGGCTCGACTCTCTCGACGTTTCTTTCGCGGGCACTCCTCCGCCCGACCTTCTCTCTTTAAATGAAGTCAATTTCAAGATAGCGGGCAACGCCATTTTATTGTGGCTTACCGATGAGGTTGCCCTGAAAGCGGATATTATAGGCAGGAGCAAAAGGGACATTACCGCCATTCTCAAAAATTACCCGACAGTCGCCTCTGCCAGCGTTACCGTAAGGCCGTTTTGGAATAGCTCATTACCGGATGAGAACGACAAAATATTCATAAAGAGAATACATCCCTAGTAAATATGCAGCCCAACAAAGAGCTCGAAAAAACCGGTGTTGTGGTGGAATCCCTTCCGAATATCATGTTTAGGGTGAAATTGGATGATCCGCCAGCCAGCGGAGGCGAAGAGATTTTGTCCTATCTTTCCGGCAAAATGCGCTTGCATCGTATAAGGGTTCTGGTAGGGGATAAGGTGCTCTTAGAGCTTGAGCCGTATGGCGGCAAGGCCCGCATTACCAAACGGCTCTAGACATAAAACAGAGGTTGGGTTAGAATACGAACTTGTCATGAAAGTCAAGGCGGCGGTCAGAAAAATGTGCGCTCAATGCCAGATAGTCCGCAGAAAGGGCTATGTTTACGTGGTTTGTAGAGCCAATCCCCGTCATAAGCAAAGACAAGGTTAATTAATGAGAATACTCGGCATCACCATCCCAGAGGAAAAGCGTCTTGAAATCGCCCTAACTGCGCTCTACGGCGTGGGGCGTTCCCGCGCCAACTCAATTCTTTCGCAGGCAGATGTTTCTCCGGATATCAAGGCGAAAGAAGCGACTATAGAACAGGAGAACAGGATACGCTCTGTGATCGAATCAATGCGGTTGGAAGGCGACCTCAAGCGGGAAGTAAGCGGCAACATCAAGCGCCTGAAGGATATCAAATCTTACCGGGGCATTCGCCATCAGAGGAATCTGCCGACGCGCGGCCAGCGTACCAAGACCAATTCCAGAACCACTCGGGCTTACCGCGGTAGAAAGACCGCCGGCACCGGTAGGAAGATTGCCGAGAAAAAATAATGGGAAAGAAAAAAATTGCTACAGTTGAAGAGAAGGTCGAAGAAAACAAGGAGGGAACTCCGGAAGCTGTTCCAGCTACAAAAGCCGCCAAAAGGCGGGTTGATTCCGGAGTGCTCTGCGTAGAATCAACTTACAACAATACGAAGCTTGTGCTTACCGACAATTCCGGCCAGCCGCTT
This sequence comes from Patescibacteria group bacterium, assembly GCA_038058745.1. Taxonomy (GTDB): domain Bacteria; phylum Patescibacteriota; class Minisyncoccia; order Phycocordibacterales; family Zambryskibacteraceae; genus UBA5004. The sequence goes on along the minus strand of JBBUAI010000001.1, from coordinate 99 downwards.
TCCTGGTCTTCACGCGGGTCTCTAGGCTTTACAGGGGCGAAGAACGGCACGCCCTTTGCCGCCGCCAAGGTGGGCGAAACCCTTGCGGCGAAGGCCCAG